>JAAYNA010000130.1 GCA_012521105.1 Clostridiaceae bacterium | reverse complement strand
CTTTCGGGATCAACCCTTTGAAGCATTTGGTGAAGAACTTCAGGTCCTTCGGTTTGCGCAATTTGGTTCATTTTTTTCCTGAACTCTTCATCTATTACTGTTTCACTGAATTTTATATTATAAATAAGGCTGTTTATATAAAGACCTGTTCCGCCGGTAATAATGGGAAGCTTATCCCTGGATATAACATCCTCTATACAGTTTTCAGCATCCTTTTTATAGAACGCAACACTATAACTTTCATCGGGATCTACAATGTCGATCATATGATGGGGTATGCCCATCATTTCTTCTTTAGAGGGTTTGGCAGTTCCAATATCCATATAGCGGTAAATCTGCATTGAATCTGCAGATATTACCTCTCCCTTTGTTTTTAAAGCCAGGTTTATTGCCAAATCGGTTTTTCCTGAAGCTGTAGGCCCTGCAATCACAACTACTGTTTTATCTTTATTTAATACTTCCATTCAGACTATCCTCTTAAATTTCTTATCTAATTCTTTTTTGCTAATACTTATTATGATTGGCCTTCCATGAATACAAGTATATGGGTTTTCGGTATTTACCAGATCATTTAACAGGCCTTTAATCTCCATTGGTGACATTGACCGGTTTGCCTTAATGGCACTTTTACATGCCACCATATAAATGGTTTCCTCCGGAATTATTTCCAATACACCTTTGGTTTCCTGACTTAGCTTTTCCAGAATATCTCTGAAATCTCTGCCCGAAAAACTCCCTCCCATTAAATAGGGTATTGCCCTGACTATAACCGTTCTGTTCCCAAATGCCTCTGCCTCAAAGCCAAGCTTTTTAATATATGACGCCAGTTCATTAAACTTTTGCATTTCCAATTCGGTAAGCTCCACCGTTAAAGGACTTAACAGTCCCTGGCTAAAGGGGTTTTCGAGGGTAAATTGCTTCTTTATTTTTTCGAACCTTATTCTTTCATGGGCGGCGTGCTGATCGATCAGGAATAAATCATCTTCCTCCTCAAGAATAATATACGACTCAAAAGCCTGTCCAACGATTTGGGCGTTTATCAGTCTTTCCCGATCATCCTGTACCTGTGGCACAGAAACCTTTGCTGGCGGTTGTATTACTTCATTGGCTTTTTGCATATTCTGCGGAATAACTACATCCCGGATTTCTTCTCTGCTCTGTTCCCTTTCCTCTGTAAAAGCGTCTTTGTCTTTTACATTTACAAATCCTTCTGGCGCACTGTAATCTGAGTATTCCTTTTTTCTATATTCGGCTACCGTCAGTGAATTACCAGGTTGTTCCAACCTTCCAACCGGCTTGCTTTCCTCCATTTTTACCTGTTCTGCTTCACTTTCGGGTATTGCCTGGAAGGTATACATTTTCGAGTGGTCACTGTCCTCTTCAACATTCTGTATTAGTGATGCTTCGGATAAAGCTGCTGTAACAGCCAGATTAACTGTCCTGTATATCAACTGTTCATCACTGAATCGAACTTCAAGCTTTGCAGGATGCACATTTACATCAACAGCTTCGGGTGATATGTTTAGTTTCAGGACAGTGAAAGGAAATCTCTTCTGCATCAACCTTGTTTTATACGCATCTTCAATAGCTGCCGTTATAATCCTGTTATAAACCGATCTTCCATTTACAAATACCATTTCCAGGCTGCGATTACCTCTTGATATTTCAGGTTTTCCAATATACCCCGAAACTTCAATGCCACTTTGTGATAATTCTAAAGGAATAACAGCACGGGCTGTTTCTTTACCGAAAAGACTGTATATAGTACTTAAAAGGTCATGATTTCCCGGAGTATGAATAACGGTTTTACCCTGATTTACTAACTTCATTGATATATCCGGTCTTGCCAGCGCGATTCGGGTAATAATATCATGTATGTAACCTGCTTCTGTTGAGTCTTTCTTTAAGAATTTATAGCGGGCAGGTGTATTATAGAAAAGCTCCCTGACAATAAACGTGGTTCCTTTCGGGGCACCTACAGGTTCTGAAGACAAAACTCTTCCGCCTTCCACCACCACCCGTGTTCCTGTTTCTGCTTCTTCTGTTTTTGTGATAACTTCAACCTTGGAAACAGATGCAATACTTGCCAAAGCCTCACCACGAAACCCCATGGTTGAGATTTGGTTTAAATCATCAATACATCTGATTTTGCTTGTGGCGTATCTTTCGAATGCCATTTCCACATCATCAGCGTCAATTCCGTCTCCATTATCTACGATCTTAATACTTTTAATTCCCCCGTTTAAAATTTCAACTGTTATAGAAGTAGCATTCGCATCAAGGGAATTCTCCACCATTTCCTTAACAACCGATGCCGGTCTTTCTATAACTTCCCCTGCGGCTATCTGGTTGGCAGTACTTTCATCAAGAATAACAACCCTACTCATTAATAACTCCTTATTTAACAAAATACATTATTTTAATTTCTGTTGAAAAGAATATAACCTGTTCAGTGCATCAAGCGGTGTCAGTGTGGTAGCGTCCAATGCACGTATTTCTTCAATTACTTCTCTTTCATTTTTAGAAAGGGATCCGGCAGATAATAAATCCAACTGACCGTCAACAGGCTTATTGTTTTTCTTCTTTGTTCTGTCTTTTTTATTTATATCAGCTGCATCAAGTTCATATAAAATACTTTTTGCCCTTTCTATAACAAGTTCAGGAACACCTGCAAGTCCGGCTACTTCTATACCGTAGCTTTGATCAGCACCGCCGGGTATAATTTTCCTGAGGAAAATTATATCGTCACCTTTTTTCTTTACCTCTATACAGCAATTTTTTATTCCCAACAGCTTGTCCTCTAATTCAGTCAATTCATGGTAATGAGTTGCAAAAAGGGTTCTGCACCCTAAACGGCCCTTGTCGTTAATGAATTCTATAACAGACCATGCAATAGCCAAACCGTCATGAGTACTTGTCCCACGCCCAATTTCATCAAGAATTAACAGGCTCCTCGGTGTTGCGTTGTTCAATATATTTGCCACTTCGGTCATTTCTACCATAAAAGTGCTTTGTCCCGAAGCCAAATCGTCCGATGCCCCTACGCGGGTAAAAATCCGGTCGGCTATTCCAACAGTTGCCCTGGTAGCAGGTACAAAGCTTCCCATCTGTGCCATTAAAACAATTAAAGCCACTTGACGTAAATATGTTGATTTTCCGGCCATATTAGGCCCGGTAATAATAATAACTCTATCATCACTGTCATTTAACAAAGCATCATTTGGAACAAAAGGAGTGGTGCCAAGCACTTTTTCAACAACAGGATGCCTTCCTTCTTTTATATCAATCTCACTGCCTTCATGTACTTCAGGTTTAACATAGTTCTCCCTGTCTGCAACCTCTGCAAGAGAGCATAAAACATCTATCAGAGCCATTCTGTCTGCTGTTTGTTGTATACGGTAAACTTCTGAGGCAATTTTTTCTCTTATTTCGCAGAAAATTTCATACTCGAGAGCGGTAACCCTTTCCTCAGCCCCTGATATGGTATCTTCGAGATTTTTCAATTCCTCGGTAATAAAACGTTCACAGTTTACAAGGGTCTGCTTTCGGATGTACCTGTCGGGAACGAGCGAAAGATTAGATTTCGTAACTTCAATGTAATATCCAAAAACCTTATTAAACCTGACCTTAAGATTTTTAATACCGGTACTTTCCCTTTCCCTGCTTTCCAGATCGGCTATCCACTGCTTTCCTTCTATGAATGCTTTTCTGTAATTATCAACCTGTTCTGAATAGCCATCACGTATTATTCCTCCCTCTTTTATTGTTACCGGAGGCTCTTCGGCTATTGACTTATCAATAAGTTCATAAATATCGCTTAGAAGATCTGTTTCATTACGTATGTTAATACATAATTCCGAATTTAAACCGGACATAAGCTCTGTTATATACGGTATTTGCTCCATCGATGCTTTTAACGAAAGCAAATCACGGGCATTAACATTTCCAACAACAAGCTTTGATGCCAGCCTTTCCATATCATAAACCCTTTTTAGAAGCTCCCTTATTTCGCTGCGGATCATAAACCTGTCCTTGAGTTCTTCAACAGCATTAAGGCGTCTGTTTATTTCGTCTATGTCCAGCAAGGGCTGTTCAATCCATTTTCTGAGCATGCGGCCGCCCATCGCTGTCATGGTTCTGTCAAGTACCCACAGGAGACTGCCTCGTTTTTTTCTGTCCCTTAATGTCTCTGTAAGCTCAAGATTTCTGCGGCTCGAACTGTCTATAATCATATAGTTTTCGATATTATATTTCTGAATTTCTTTTATATGGTTTAAATCAACTTTCTGTGTTGATTTAAGATAGCCAACAAGAGCGCCGGATGCGCATATTGATAGCTCGTCCTGTTTTAAAGTATTATAGCCTTTGATGCCTTCAATATTTCTTATTGCCTCTTCCCTGTCAAAGTATGCTTCCTCAAGGGCGGTTATATATATTTCTGCTTTTTCTCTTATATTATCCAGAGAAAGACTGCTTAATAACATCTCGTTAACGATTAATTCAGAAGGCTGATAACGGTATATTTCATCAAATAGTTTTTTGACAGTATTTCCATAAACAATTTGGGTTGTATAGAATTCTCCGGTTGTAATATCTGCAACTGCTATACCAAAGTAATTTTTCAGGCAGTATACAGCCATTAAAAAATTATTTTTTTTCTCGTCAAGCATTTCAGGATCTGTTACCGTTCCCGGAGTGATTACGCGGGTGACCTCCCGCTTTACAATGCCCTTTGCCTGTGCAGGATCTTCCACCTGCTCGCATATAGCAACCTTATAACCTTTATTTATAAGTTTTGCTATGTAATGGTGCGCCGAATGCCATGGAACCCCACACATCGGCGCCCTTTCTTCAAGACCGCAATCCCTGCCTGTAAGTGTGATTTCAAGTTCTCTTGAAGCAATCTCAGCATCTTCAAAAAACAGTTCATAAAAATCACCAAGTCTGAAAAACAACAGGCAATCTTTGTATTGCTTCTTTGTGTCCATATACTGCTGCATCATTGGAGTAAGCTTCATGATGTCTCTCCCTCCGGAACTACCATTCCCTCAAGCCAGAAAGGCCATGCCTTAACAATTTTTACCTGAACCAGCTTGCCTGTTACATCTTCGGATGATGTAAAATTAACAAGCTTGTAATTCCTTGTTCGCCCGGTATACATAGCATCATTATTACGGCTTTTACCTTCAACAAGCACCTCAACTGTCTTACCTTCGTATGTTTTATTAATTTCTGCACCGATAGAATTCTGTACTTCTATAAGCCTTTGGAAACGTTCCTTTTTAACATCTTCAGGAACCTGATTTTCAAATTCGGCAGCCTTTGTTCCCGTTCTTTTTGAATATAAAAATGTAAATGCCTGATCAAACCGCACTTTTCTTACAACATCGAGAGTGTCTGAAAAGTCGGCTTCAGTTTCACCAGGGAAACCAACAATAATATCGGTGGTGAATGAAATACCTGGAACGGCTTCGCGCACCCTGTCAATCAGCTCAAGATACTGCTCCTTGGTGTACTTTCTGTTCATTTCTTTCAAAATCCTTGTACTTCCCGACTGGAAGGGCAGATGCAGATGCTCGCAGAGCTTCGGCAATTCCTTCATGGCGGTGATAAGGCTGTCTGAAAGATCCTTCGGATGGGAAGTGGTAAACCGTATTCTTTTTATTCCGTCTATTTCGTTAAGCGCGTACAGCAAATCAGCAAAGGCGTCCTTTCTGCCCAGATCATTCCCGTAGGAGTTGACATTCTGGCCCAGCAGGGTAATTTCCTTATAACCTGTCCCGGCAAGCCTTTTTACTTCACTAATTATATCTTCCTTTTTTCTGCTGCGCTCCCTGCCTCGTACATAGGGAACAATGCAGTAGGAACAGAAATTATTACATCCCTGCATAATATGAACCCATGCCTTAACTTTTTCAGCCCTTGTTATCGGAGTACCTTCAACTATCTGGCCTTCACTGTCCCAAACATCAAATATGCGCTTTTTCTGCGTTAAGTGTTTATATAAAAGTTCTGGAAAAGTATACAGGTTGTGGGTTCCAAAAACAATGCCCACATGATGGTACGATTTTTTGATTTTCTCCACAACATGGGGCTGCTGCATCATACATCCCGTTATTGCAACAATGCTTTTTTTGTCGCCCGGTGCAGGCTTCAACAGGCCTAAATGCCCGTATATTTTCTCCTCAGCGTTTTCGCGGACACAGCATGTATCAAAAACAATTACATCGGCCGGCTCTCCGGGAGCAGCCTTTGTGTACCCCATTGCGTCCAGCATACCCGAAAGCTGCTCAGACTCAAGCTCATTCATCTGGCACCCGAAAACTCTTACTTCATATGTGGGCTGCCTTCCTTCGATGTTTACTGTTTCAGCGGTTATTTCCTTCACTTTATCAATATAAACATACTGTTTCTGTATGAGCTCATCATTTCTTTCCATTACTTTTCTTTCAGCCATTTATATTAATACCCTTCCTTATTAAGTATAATTAATGCAAATTAACCACAGCCAATTAAATTGCTGCATTAAGTTATCCCTTTAATTATACGTTTTATTTTAACCTCAGACAAGTTTTATAAGAAATGTATTTTGAACATTAATTCAGAGATTAAGTTTTGAATAAAACAAATCAATATGAATTGCCTTACCGTACTGAAAAAAGTGAAGAAGCTGTATAAACAGATTAATAAATATGCCAGGTCCAGTTTATAACTGAAAAATGATAAAAGAACAGTGAAATGCCCGGCAGTTTTACTGCCGGACACTTCATTCAGTAAATTATTATTTCATATATCACAATTATAACAAGAATAAACGCCATTCTATATATTTACCATTACCTTGCAGGCTGAAGGATCATGTAATGCTGTTATAAAAGCTTCTTCAGCTTCATCAATGTTATAGTGATGGGTAATAAGCTTTGAGAACAGCTCCTTGTGTTTGGCTATTATGTTCAGAGCAACCGGGTATGTATTTCTGTACCTGAAAGAACCATGAATGCTAATCTCACGGCATACAGCGTCCAGCAACGGGATTTGGGTCATATCGTCGGAACCCATGCCAATTACAACAACATTTCCGCCCGAACGTGCCGATTTTATTGCACTTACTGCACATTCCCGAGCGCCGGTACATTCGAAAACCGCATCATAATATTGATATTTAAGCTTACCGTTTTTACTGTTAATAATTTCAGTTGCCCCCAGTTCCTTTGCGCGTTCAAGACGAATATCCTGTATGTCCGCTATTGCAACTTCAGACGCTCCCGCTTCAAAAGCTGCTATCATAACGCAGATACCAATAATTCCAGCCCCCAGTACCAGTACTCTCTATCTTCGGTAAATATAAAAAGGAATAGTAAACCTGTTATTGTCGGGGCTATCATACTTGGAGCAAACAAAATAGTACGGAATACCTGTCCTTCTATTCTGCGCATATACATAATAAACCATGCCGTAATTAAACCAAGGACAACACTTAATACAGAAGAAAAAACTGCAAAATATATTGTATTCTTAAGGGCCAGGATAAACGTATTGTCCCTAAACAGTGACTGGTAATTTTTTAGTCCAATAATCTTAGGTTCTCCAAAACCGCTCCAGTTAGTTACCGAAAGGAAAAAGGTGCGATAAAGAGGATAACCCATAAATAACAGATAAATAGCAACCGCCGGCAATACACAGCAAATCCCTATAATCATGTATTTTCTTTTTACCGATGTACTCTTATCTGTTTTTTTATACTTAACAGAATTATTCATTTAATGCCATGTCCCCTCTAAACCTTTATTGTTTAAATGTGGTGCCGACAGAAAGATACCGGCACCACAGCAATTACTGTTCTGATACTATGCTATCGATTCTGTTTGGCTTCAAGTGCCTCAAGCCTTACCTGTTCCATTTCATTCAATGTTTCATCAATAGTCATTACACCACTCAAAGGAGCAGCAAAAATCTTCTGCTTAATAAATGTCTGCATTTCAGAGCTTGTCCTTGTAGGATTAAACGGACCAAAATGATTTGTTTCTACTTCCAGCTCATTTATTACTCCCTGGAATACGGGAGATATATTTGCATATGTGTAACTGGGAACAGACGGAAGGTTATTGGATTCTACAACAGCCTGCTGTCCTTCCTCACTCAGTATAACCTTGAAGAATTCAATAGCTGTATTGATCTGAGGTTCAGATGCATTTGAAGGAATAAAGAGAACGCTGGGCTCGATGTGCATATATCTGTCCATTCCCTCTCTGGATGTGGGCATCATGAAAGCACCAATTTCGAAATCACAGGATTCCTCATGAGTTGCAAACGCTCCACTGAAGTTAAATACACACAGGCAACGCTCCTGGGCAAATGCCGCATTAACATCGTCTGCTGTTGTATTTATACCGCCTTCGCCTGGATACCAATAACCTGCATCATACCATTCTTTAACTTGCTCAATGAATGAACGTATAACTTCACCGGAAGGGCTACCAGGAGCTACAGATATTGTAGCATCAGCTATACCTTTTGATGTACCTGGACCGACCTTATCTTCAAGTTCGGAAAAGACCATAGCATAGAGACAATCCTGCATGGTAGCTGAATTTGTAGCAAATCCAAAAATACCATCTTGTTTAAGTCTTGCAAATATCTCTGTAAGATCATCCCAGGTCTCGGGAATACTAAAACCATATTTTTCGAACATATCCTTGTTATAGAATGTTGTGAAATAAACTGCGGAATATGAAACACCAAATTGTTCACCGTTAGACCCAACGTTAACTGCCTGCATATCTTTGCTAATCCTGTCAAAATAACTCTGATCCAGATAATCACGAAGATCAAGACACATGCCAATGTCATAAAAAGAACCCAGTCTGGTAGCCCAATAAAAACCAACTGTAGGAGGTGCTCCCGCTGAAATGGCTGTTTTAAGGATCTGCTCACGATTGACGGCATCACAGGTAATATACTCTACTTCGATGTCCGGATATTTTTCTTTAAACAGCTTTTCCGGCCCCGTCAAATCTCCACCCGGAGACCCAACTACACCAGATATCGTAAGGGTTGCCATTTCCTTACCTTTTGTTTCATCAGCTGCTGAAGACCCATCAGCAGTCTGTCCCGTTGTAGCATCTTGCTCTGGCCCTGAATCTGTACTTCCACAAGCACATAATAATGCCAGCATCACGAATACAAAAGAATGCTCAATACTTTCTTTTTCATTTGGAATGTTCTCCTTCCTTTTTCTTTTTTATTTTCCAAAAGCCTGCTGGCTTTTAGTTCATAATAAAAGATTGTAGGATGTGGGTTGTGGGTTGTGCTACAAGTGCTGTAAAAAAAGAGCAATCTATTATTATTTTTCTCTGAATAGATTGTCTCTTACATGTTTCCGCTCATCCTCATCCATAGAAAGCCAATTAAGCATACGTTCCATGAGCATATCATAGTGCTCCTCCATAATTCCGGCTGCTTTTTTTGCATCACGCGCCAGAATTGCAAGATAACAGTCCTCATGTTGAT
>JAAYNA010000129.1 GCA_012521105.1 Clostridiaceae bacterium | reverse complement strand
GTAATTGCCCGGATTTCCCATCCCTTTGACTCAACCAGCAGTGCAGTATCATGCCCGTCTATCAAAAAAGCAGTATTGCCATAACATATTGATTGAAGAATTTTTTCCAAATCACCCGATTCTTCTACATCATTTACCGGTAAAACCTTTTCCTTTATATCTTCCAGAAGATTAAAGGACAACGATAAATTCGTGAGGTCCTGCTCCATTATAGGTTCAATGATCTGCCTGTTTATATGTTTAAAATCTATCATTCCTTCAATAAAAACTATGCAGCATTTTGCCTTTGGCAGGTACCGGTTTTGGAACCTCCTGAAAATAACTGTACCATCATTTTTAAATTTATCTTCAAGTATCTTTATGTTTTCTTCAAGGGATTTGGTAAGCTTGCTGCCACTTTTTACTGTTTCTTTGCTTTCTGTTTTTTCACCAATTCTTATAATTTTTCTTACCGTACGCCTTTCCCTTTTCCTCTTTTGCATAACCACCACCGTTTATATTCTTATCCTCAGGTACAATAATTATGCAAAAAGTGGTTACTAATAAAAAAAGTGAATTTAAATAAATTCACTTTTTTAAATCCTGTATGAAGTTCAATCCAATTTATTGTATACAGCAGTTACAATAGCTGAACCCCGGCATTCTTACATATTTTAAGTGTTTCATCATCCCATACCGATGCCTGTACTTCACCAATATGAGCCTTATTAAGGAAGAACATGCACAAGCGGGATTGCCCTATTCCTCCACCTATTGTGTATGGCAGTTTTCCATTTAATAAATCCCTGTGGAAAGCAAGTTCTTTACGTTCGGGGCAATTTGCCTTCATCAGCTGTTCAACAAGGGCTTTCTCATCCACCCTTATTCCCATGGAAGACATTTCAATAGCTCTATTCAAAAGAGGATACCAAAACAGAATATCCCCGTTTAAGTGCCAGTCGTCATAGTCCGGGGCACGCCCATCATGTCTTTTCCCCGATCTTAATTTATCGCCTATCTCCATAATAAAAACTGCTTTTTTCTCTTTTGCAATTTCATGTTCACGCTGTTCAGGGGTAAGGTCAGGAAAAAGATCTTCAAGTTCCTGGGTAGAAATGAAGAAAATTTCGTCAGGCAGATTTCTGGGAACCTGCGGATATTTTTCACATATAAAATCCTCAGTGCTCTTAAAAACCTCAAAAATTTGCTTAACAATTAACTTTAAAAAATCTTTATTTCTGTCGGTTTTCTCAATAATTTTTTCCCAGTCCCATTGATCAACATATATGGAATGTAAATTGTCAAGTTGTTCGTCCCGTCTTATTGCATTCATATCGGTATAGAGTCCTTGCCCGATGCTGAATCCATATTTTTTAAGAGCCATCCTCTTCCATTTCGCCAGAGAGTGAACTATTTCAACATCAGCACCCATGCATTTCACATCAAAGGAAACAGGTCTCTCCACACCATTCAGGTTATCATTCAAACCCGATTCGGGCCTAACAAAAAGCGGTGCAGAAACCCTTACTAAATTAAGCTTTTTGGCAAGCTCATCCTCAAAAAAATCTTTTAACAGTTTAATGGCAACTTCAGTTTCTATAACCGACAACGGTGACCTGTACCCCGATGGTATTATTACATGAGGCAAATCCTGTGACATTGGTGTTTCCTCCAAACTTTTAAATTTAACTCTGTTTTTATAAACAGGAGCAGATTAAACCAAAAAAATACTTAATATATATTACCTAAGGTTTGGTACTTATGTCAAACAAAACATTCAAAAAAAGAAAATTTCATAAAGAACCCGATAAAATAATCTACGTTAATTTGTGAAATTTTTGATTAATTGTTATAATATTAAATAGAACAGGCGTTGAATTAAACAAGTGAGCGGATTAAAATGAAATATTTAAAAGTTAACCGCCCAGTTCTCTTTCTGATTAACCTTTTCATAATATTCCTGTTTACAGCATGTGTGCAGGATAAGGGTTTTCTGCCTGCAAAAACGTCTCTGCAAAAAAATTCCGAGCCTTTTTCCATAACTATTATGACAACAAGTTTTACAAAAAATCCTGCCGGCAGTGACAGCCCCGTTGTTAAAGCCATTGAAGATTTTACCGGTACTCGACTGAATTTCCAATGGGTTAGCAATTCCAGTTATGAAGTTCAAATGAATTTAATACTCGCATCGGGAAATCTTCCCGATGTAATGCTAATTACTTCAAAGTCTTTTAGCGTGGTTAATGCTGCCAGGAATGGAGCCTTCGCCGAGATTGGATCAAGGCTCAATAATTATAAAAACTTAAGGCAGATGAACCGTATAGTAATGAATAATATTCTTATCGACAATAAATTGTACGGCCTTCCGAGAATGCGCATACTCGGAAGATATGGAGCAATATACAGAAAAGACTGGCTTCAAAACACAGGTCTTAAAGAGCCTGAAACCATTGACGATTTTTATAATATGCTTAAGGCTTTCACCTATGACGACCCCGATAATAACAATCTTAATGATACATACGGACTTATTCTCACAAGTTCACCTGTTTCTTTGGACATTATTCAGACGTGGTTTGGCGTTCCAAAAGTATGGGGTGAAAATTCTGAAGGTGAGCTTATACCTGCTCACTTGACTGATGAATATATGGAATCGCTGCGCTTTTTAAGAAAGTTATATGAAGAAAAACTGGTAAATCAGGACTTTCCTTTTTATGATCCAATGCTTTTTAATGATCCTTTTGTAAATGGACAAGCAGGTTGTATTGTTGATGTTCTTGACAGAGCAAATACTCTTTCATCCCGTATGGAAAGAATAGGTCTGGAGAGTGCTGAGATAGGTTTATTCGGTGCAGTAGCCGGGGAAAATGGTATGAGAAGCCTTTCCACCTCAGGGTATAATGGTTTTTATGTAATATCCGGGGATAGCAGGAAAAGCGACTATGAAATTGACCGTATACTTCAATTTATGGATAAATTAAATGAACGTGAAGCCCAGGACTTGCTGTACCATGGTATAGAAGACAGGCATTATATTGTTCAGGATGGGATAGTGATAAGACAAACTGCTGAGGGGGTCTCAGAAACAGAAAAAAATGATCTGTCAATGTTATTAACCTTTATTCCCAAGGATCTGACCACTCCCGTCGAGACAGACGAGCTGAGAAAACAGATTACAAAAGTACAGGCCGAAAATGAAAAAATCCTTGTATCTAACCCGGCAGAATCATTTACCTCTGAAATTTACTATGAAAAGGGGAACTTCCTTGATAGTCTTGTTAACAATGCAAGAATTCAGTTTATAACGGGTGAGATCGATGAAGCCGAATTTAACAGTATCATTGATACCTGGTTGGAGAACGGTGGCGAAGAATACATACGTGAAATCAATAAATTTTACAGAGAAAAAGATAAGCATTAAATCCTGGAGCTTAAAACCATGAAACGTCAAAAATCAAATCCATTATTTATTAAGCTTTTTATCGCTTTTGTTCTTATAATGGTGATACCTGTTATAATGGTAAGTACCATTTATTATTACTATACGCTGTCCTTTTTCAGGGAAGGGTTGTTCAATACCAGTACTGAAAAGCTTTATATGGCACAGGGGTTTGTTGAGGCTTCTCTTGACGAAATACAAAACGATGCAAAACAAATTGCGTTAAATAATACAATTGAAGACCTCAACAGACTAACACATAATATTTCTGACACGAGTAAAAACATTTCAATTACTTCCGATGTTCTTAAACTCCTTCACAACACAAAAATATCAAATAAAAACATCCAATCAATTTATTTATATGATTATAACAAGGAAATCATCTATACATCCGACATGCTAGTTTTTAACAGGACTGATTTTTATGATACCCTCTGGATTGATGAATATAAAAACAGAAAAAAGAGTATCCTCTGGCTGGAAACAAGAGATACAGGTATTCCTGTTACAAAGGAAAGCTCTGCCAAAAGCGGACTTGCCGGAACATATAGGGTTATTACGATGGTTTATCCCGTAACTTACACCTCTTCTTTTCAGGGTCTTCTGGTAATTAATGTAAAAGAAGATGAACTTGGCAAAGTTTTAGATCAGGGTATGCTGAAATCCAACGGTGAGATTACTGTAATAAACTCTGATGGCAATGTAATTTTAAGTTCGGTGAAAGGGCTTGTTACCACTAATATATCAGACCGTGAATATATTTCTGAAATACTTTCATCAAATAAGTCCTCAGGATTTTCCCAGACAAAAATCAACAAGGAAAACTACTTAGTCATATATACGAGATCGGAATATAATGGATGGATTTACTTGATTGAATGCTCAATTCAAAATATCCTTACGAATTTTAACCTGTTTCGCAGCATTATTTTTATCATTGCCTTTATTATGACTGTTGTTGGCATACCTGCCTGCTATTTTATCTCTCGAAGCCTGTACAATCCGGTAAAGAGTATTGTAGATAAAATCCGTCTTCAAAAAGGAATTACCGATGATAAAAACGCAAATGATATGGTTGTCATATCGAATGCATTAAATGATATTTTAAAGCAGGGAAACCAGTTGCGCATTTTATATGAGCACAATGCAAGGAGACTTCTTGAAAACAGCCTCCTGTCCCTTATAAAGGGAAAAACAGACCGGGATACCATGCAGTATTTACCCTTTGATGAAGAATTTTTTATATGCATAATAATCACGATTGATAATATAAATTCCTTTACCAGAAGACTGTCAAGTGATGAAAGATATTACACAAAGGAATTAATCTTGAAACTGTTTCTGGAAATGATGAATTCATACAAATGTGCCGGGGTTCAGTATGAAAAAAGCAGTGTGGTAATTGTTGTGAATTTACCCCGGGAATCAATACTCTCCTTTAAATCTGATATTGTTCAGTTGTTAAACGAAATCAAAACAAAGGTTTATGAAGTATATGACGGTACCTTTACAATTACAATCGGGAATTGCTATAAAGGGTATGAAAATGTTGAAACTGCTTTTGAGGAGGCAAGAAACCTGTTAAAATACCGGATGACTTATGGAAGCAACAAAATAATTGTGGCATGGAATATTAATTGTAATCAAGATAATGAGTATTATTATCCTTATTCCACCGAAAAACATATATTTAATCTCTTAAAACTTGGAAGCCTTAATGAACTTTTAGAATCGGTTGATATTTTCTTCAGTGAAATTCGTGAAAAAAATCTGTCTTACGATAATATACTGCAAATAATAAACCAGTTAATAGGTGGTGTTGTAAAATATATGTTAAGTGAGCACCTGAACCCGAGTGAAGTTTTTGCAACAGATAAAACATTATACCAACACCTGTCAACTCTTGAAACTCTGGATGAAATCCAGCAGTGGATTAAAAATATATTTACATCAATTGTAGAATACACTACCATTCGCAAATCCAGTCAGAATAAATATATTATAAAGGTCCGGGACTATATACAGGAGCATTATAATGAGGACATAAGCTTTGAAGAACTTGCAGGCAGGATCGGTATAAGTTATTCCTATCTCCGAAGACTTTTTAATGAAGAGCTGAACATGAGCATTACCGACTTTCTTAACACCTACAGAATTGAAAAAGCCAAAAGTCTGTTAAAAAATAGCAGCCTGACATTACAGAAAATAGCCCAAAGAGTGGGATATAACAATGTTCAAAGTTTTAAACGCTACTTCAAAAAATATGAAGGAATAACCCCCTCCGAATACAGAATAATTTAGCACGAGGCACTATTGAGAATAAATTTACTATAAAATATGATCATAAGGTATCACTTCTGATACTTTTTCATGCCATTTCCTGTACAGAATTAATAAAAGCAGAATAAAGCAAATATCCAAATTAGTTCGCTCCTTTATGTAATCATATATTTTTCATCATAAAAATACCTTCTTTTCTATAATTCAACTGCTGCACTGTTTGCAAAACTATTCCTTTCGACCGATTTCTTCCGAAGGATCAAAAGTGAACCCCTTTATAATTTCTGGATCTTTATACAAGCCATCTTATATTTTATGATAATATCGCACATGTTATTGTTTCTTTTACAAAATATTAGGTGCGTTTTAACAACTGCTGATGTGCATAATTGTGCTGCCCATTACACATTAAATCAGCGAGCAATTATTTTAAAACAAACTAAACAAGAAAGGGTGATTAGGAATGAGCTTGAAAAAAGCAGGAAAACTTCTGTCTGTCCTTCTGTCAGTTGCGGTCTTTCTGTCTTTGCTTCCTCTTAGTTTTGCCGGCGGTTTTGAAGACACATTTGAAGAATTCACCATGATCACAGGTGCCGACTTTGAGGATGGAGATGTTTGGAGCTTTGAAGCCGGTAGCGGAGCAAATGTTACTGTTTCAGAGGACGTATATGGTATACCTGATATAGAGGGGTATACATATCTTTTCGGCACAAATTTTGAAAATCTTGATGCCTGGGGCTTTTCAGGAAATGCCAACCCTGAAGTTGTTGCAAGCGGTGACGGAAATTACCTGAAAGCAGGTGTAAGCGGTCAGTCGGGTGGAAGAAGCGCAGTTAAAATCTTCGATGGGCCAATAAACCAATCAAAGATTATTGTTATGTTTGATTGGAGACCGGGCGATGTTTTAACAGGCGCAAACTCCAGTGAAGTTCTGTTCAGTGATTCTTCGGCAAATCCAATTTTCAGAATTGTTAAGGCTGGCGATGGTAAAATAAGATACGGTGTTGGTTCAACAGGTACCGACCTTTCAAACACAATTAATGTTGATGGAGTAAGTACCGATGAAAAATGGCTTTCTGTGGACGTAAGATTCGACTTTGAAAAGGGTGAGGTCTCTTTTTCTGTTAAAGACAGGGATAATCCATCAAACAGCTTTGAAAAAACGGGTATTAGTCTTATTGATGTAAACTATTTAAATGAAATAGGCAGAATGGCTATTAACGGAAACAGATCATCAGGGCAGGCATTAACTTTTGAAACAGGGCTTGACAATATTTTAGTGTATGGTTCAGGTACACCTGCACCCGAGCCTGAAGATAAAAAGATTGTTTCAATAACAGCCGAATACAAAAATTCGCTGATAGTTCCAGCAGGCACTTCAAAGGAAGATGTACTCACACTGCTTCCTGAAAGTTTTGATGTGCTGTTGGATAACGGGGGTAAAAGGAAAATTCCGGTAACATGGGACAGCGCAGACTTCAACAGTTCAATACCTGGCATTTATACATTTGAGTCAGGCTTTAATCTGGGCGGCTTTGTCGCAGTAATAAATTCGGATAATATAAAAGGAATAATAAATATTGAAGTTGTACCCGGCGAACCAGCTCCCGAAATAGAAGGCTTTTTAAACCAGTATTATACTTCCTTTGGTGATGTTGTTCCGGTTACCCCTGCAAACTGGGGTTTTACAACGTCTAATGCTGAATTATCTATTAATATCGACAATGTTTCGGGAAACGATACACCTAAATTCCAATATTCAATAATAAACCAGTCGGGTGGACGAGTGGCAACCAGAATATTTGAACCTGTAGCAAAGGGAGATATCATACTGGTAAAATTCGACTGGTACCCCGGCCCTATTAATGATAAAGGCTCAAATCCCCATGAAAACGGCGGGGAATTCAGAATTGAAGACAGCTCGAAAAACACAGTATTTACAATTAATAATACAAGAAATTCGTCACTTAAATTCTTTATCGGTACGCAGGATGCAATAGAGACACCTTTTACAAACCCTGAAAAGTGGTATGGCATTGAATTATATCTGAATATACTGGAGAATAATGCAACATTTATAATTTCAGATAAAGAAGCTGATGTAACAGAAACTTATGAACTTTCCCTCGATGGAGTTAGCTTTGATGGAAGCATCAGTAATGTTAAACTCGCAGGTGTGCGTACATCAGGTAACAATATTACATGGACCACTTATATTGACAATTTCGGTATCTATATAGTTTCACCACCGCCAAACAGAGTGGCCTATGTTGAAAAACTTCCATATCACCGCGTCTATGTTGGCGAAACTACAAAAGACATATCTTCGATAGGTCTGCCCAAAGAAGTTCCTGTTGTGCTGGTAAATGGTGAAAAAGTTAATCTCCCGGTAGCTGAATGGACAGTATCAGGTAAAGAGTGGAATCAGGAAGAAACAGGGGTTTATACCTTTACCGGAATCCTTGCTGAAACCGGGGAATATGACAATGCTTATAAACGCACTGCAACACTGTATGTATATAATCGTCTGCCAGTTCCAGACAATACCCGTCAGGCAGAATGGCTTGACAGAGGAGTGATAGCGCTGTCGGCTGACAACGGCATCTTTATTAGCTGGAGATTGCGTGCCGACGAATATAAAAGAGACATTAAATTTAATATTTATCGAAACGGCACTAAACTGAACGACACTCCTCTACTGGCTACAAACTACTTAGACACCGATGGAAATGCCGGTGATACGTATAAGGTTGAAACACTATCGGGTGATAATGTCATCGGGTCGGACGAATTAATTGCAACAGGCAGGCACTATATTTCAATCCCTGTTCAAAAACCCGCTGACGGTGTCAACAGAATTGGTGAATTCTATTCTTACAGCCTGAACGATGCCAGCGTGGGTGATCTGGATGGTGACGGCGAATATGAAATGATAGTTAAATGGTATCCTTCAAATGCTATTGACAGCTCACAGAGTGGTTTGACAGGACCGACAATTTTCGATGCATATAAATTGGACGGAACGCTTCTATGGCGTATGGATATGGGATTAAACCTTACTTCAGGAGCACATTATCATCAGTTCCTGGTTTATGACTTTGACGGTGACGGAAGAAGTGAAATGTTTACAAAAACTGCAGACGGAACAACTGTTTATGGTGCCACCGACGGAGTGTTTGACGAAAGCAAAATAATAAGTCAGATCGGAAATCCGGAAGATAACGGCAAGTATTGTAACGATGCCGGAAAAATTGTGGGTGGACCCGAATATATATCCATATTCGATGGCGAAACCGGAGAAGTAATTGATACTATAGATTATCAATTCCCTGTAGACTATAATCCCGATGCCTGGGGCGATAACTGGCACAATCGCTCTGACCGTTTCCTTGCGGCAGTAGCATATCTTGACGGCAAAACCCCAAGTGCAGTATTCGGCAGAGGTTATTATGAAAAAACCACTTTTGTTGCATACAAACTTGTGAACGGTAAACTAATAACCGAATGGGTATTCGATACCGATGTGGATGGCAGACAGTACATGGGCCTTGGAAACCATAATCTTTCGGTTGCAGACGTAGATAATGACGGATTTGATGAAATTATTGCAGGCGCCCTCACTCTGGACCATGACGGCACTGTTTTATACGCAATGGATGGAGCCATGAACCGCGAAAAGGGTTCCCATGGTGATGCAATGCATGTTGGCGCTTTTGACCCGGATTTGGAAGGAATGCAGGTCTTCAGCGTCTTTGAAGATCCTTCTGTTGCGAGTATGCAATACCGGGATGCTGCAACGGGCGAAACATATATGTCCTATTATGCATCAAAGGACACTGGTCGTGGTGTGGCAGCAAATATAACATCCGAACCTGGCTATGAATTCTGGGGAGTTGCAGACTTTGAAGATGTACAAAAAGGTGCAGGACTTTACAATGTAAAAGGAAAAGTTATAGAAAATGACTGGAGAGCTTTAGGACTGTCTGCAAACTTTGCTCTTTACTGGGATGCTGATCTGCATCATGAACTTCTTGATGATAAATATATAACAAAATACAATGAAGTTACTAAAAAATGTGATTTAATTATTGAATTTACAGGTTGCGTCAGTAATAACGGGACAAAAGCCACTCCCACCCTTCAGGCAGATATATTGGGCGATTGGCGTGAAGAAGTGGTTATGCCATCTGAAGACAGTACAGAACTTCGGATATACAGCACAACAATCCCGACCGATTACAGAATATATACTCTAATGCATGATCCGGTATACCGCCTGGGTATTGCATGGCAGAACGTGGCATACAACCAGCCTCCGCATATCAGCTTCTATCTTGGTGAGGATATTCGGGATGAGGTTCTTGCCCGAGGACTTAATACACCGAATATATATTATACCGAGAAAATAGCCCCTACTGCTCCGGGTAACCTTAGCATTACAGATATTGGCAGAACAACTGCCACTCTCACCTGGAAACCTGCAACGGACAATGTAATGGTTGAGGGATATGAAATATATGCAAACGGAGTCCTTCACGGCAGAACCGCTAATTTGTCATACACTATCACAGGTTTAAGATCCGGAACAGAATATACATTCACTGTTTATGCATATGATATCAGCGGCAATCGCTCAAAAGCTGCAACAATTACAGCAACAACCACTTCGGGCAGCAGTGGAAGCAGGCCATCAACGAAACCACAACCCACTCCATCCCCCACCCCAACGGTAATTCCTAAACAGACTGTTGAAGTGCCAAAGCCGGTTATAAATACTGAAACTGGCGAAGCTACAGTTACCGTGAATAAAAATGCTTTAATCAGTACTTTTGAAAAAGCACAACCCGACGAAAGCGGTGTAAAAACCGTATTTGTTGAAATACCTGAAGCTGAGGGTGCAATGTCCTATGCTGTTGGTATTGATGCATCGGTTCTAACGAAAGTCAGGTCAGCAAATGAAAAAATTGAACTTAAAACACCACTGGCCACTCTCCTTATCCCTGGTAATATGCTTTCAAATTATTATGTCAGCAGTACCGGAGAAGTGATTATTAAGATTAAAACAGCAAATATCAGTGATATTCAGGACGATGTTAAATCGGCCATAGGAGACAGACCTGTTATTGAACTTGGCCTGTACCTGGACAGAAAACCCATAGAATTCAATAACCCTAATGCTTCTGTATTAATTTCAATACCATACAATCCTACAGATAAAGAACTGGAAGAGCCTGAGAACATTGTTGTATGGTATATTGATGGTTCAGGAAACGCAGAGCCAGTTCCAACCGGAAGGTATAATGCAGAAAATGGAACGGTGTATTTTAAAACATATCATTTTAGCAGGTTTGCAATAGTTCACTCTTATAAAACCTTCGAAGACTTAGATGGATATGACTGGGTTAAAAAAGAAATTGAAGTTTTAGCTGCAAGAGGAATAATAAAGGGTACTTCTGCAACCACTTACAAACCAGGTAATAGCCTTACAAGAGCCGATTTTACATTACTGCTTGTAAGAACACTGGGACTTAACGCACGGGTTGTTTCAAATTTCACAGATGTATATCAGACCGATTATTTCTTTGATGGAATGGGTATTGCTAAAGCACTGGGAATTGTAAAGGGCACAGGTAATAATATGGGTAGTCCCAGAGAAGCAATAACAAGACAGGAAATGATGGTTATGGCTGCAAGGGCATTAAGGCTTGACAGCAAACTGGATGAAGGAACCATTGAAAACCTGGAGGCCATTTATGATAAGGATGATATTGCTGATTACGCCATATTGGATATTGCTTCATTAGTGAAATCGGGAATAATACCCGAGCAGGAAGGTAATACCATCAGGCCTGCACAACAGGCCACAAGAGCTGAGGCAGCTAAACTGATTTACAGGATCTATAGCAAATAAAATTCCCTTGCTTTAAGAAGACCGGAGTAATTTTTTGTTACTCCGGTTCCTTTCTGCTTGTAAAAACTTAATCAAGGCTGAGGATCTGTTTTATAGCTTCTGTGCATGTATTAAGAACTTGATTTCTTTATTCTGTTGACTTATACTTTACTTATTAAATATGATAAAACCAATTAAAACAGATGGAGGAGACCATGCTTCATATTAAAACACTCGACGAGGGATTAGAAATTTTTAAAGCCCTCGGTTCTGATGTCCGCATACAAATTATTAAAACCCTGTTATCCAACAATGGCTTGAATATGAATGAACTCGCATTGGCTTTGAACATTTCAAACAGTGCCCTGACAGGACATATCAAAAAGCTTGAAGAATGTGGACTGGTGTCGGTAACCAACGAATCTTCGGGTCATGGTAACCATAAAAAATGCATGTGCCATCTGGATAAAATTTTAATCGAAATGAATACAAAAGAAGACTTAAAAAATATATTTGAAATAGATATTAAAGTAGGTCACTATTCGGATTATCAGGTATACCCTACATGCGGTCTGGCTTCTTCCGAGGCATTAATTGGTGAAGTAGATGATCCAAGGTATTTTGCCCACCCGGATCGTTTAAAAAGTGATATTCTTTGGTTTACAAGAGGATATGTGGAATACATTATTCCCAATTTACTGCCTCCGAAACAGAAAATTGATCAGATAACCATCTCTGCAGAACTGGGTTCTGAAGCTCCAGGCAGTAATGATGTATGGCCTTCGGATATACATTTTTATATCAACAACAAATGTATCGGATACTGGACCAGCCCTGGAGACTTTGGAAGCGTTAAAGGTATTTTTACGCCAAAATGGTGGCATCCGAATTGGAATCAGTTTGGCATTTTAAAATTAATTATGATAAACAACAACGGAACATTCATAGATGGTTTGAAAATTTCAGATGTTTCTCTTAAGGATTTTGAATTGGATTACAGAAGTCCTATTAAATTTAAACTGGCAGTCCACGATGATTCCAAACATGTGGGCGGACTTACCATTTATGGAAAGAATTTTGGTAACTACAATCAGGATATAAACGTCCGTATTAATTACAGCCCTATAGATGAAGACTAATCGGATTATATCTTTATACGACTTTGTCTTTATCAAATTTTAAAGTTACTTTATACCAGAAATTATCTCCTGCTATAATGATATTTCTATTTTCTGTTTTTCAGATAAACCTTATTTATTGTTTATTTATATAATAAGGTCTAGATTTCTGCCTTTTTCCCGGGCTTAATTTTAGTCATTATACATATAATGAACGGTTGACATTAACTCCCTGTTGATGATATTATACATATAAGTTCATGTTTTTTATAACTATTTTATATTTTGTTGAAATACTAATCCACCTATATATTTGCTGAACCTGAGCAACTACTGACAAGGCCTGTGGGTGGATAATTTTATGGCAGGGTTTATACAGTCTATATACCACCTTGTGATTTGCCCGTGAATTTCGGGAGTATTAATATATTAAGTGAGGAGGCATAAAGACATGGCCAAATACGTAATTAATACCCTTAACAGAAAAAGCAAAATTAACAGGGAAATCTACGGTCATTTTTCTGAACACCTCGGAAGGTGTATTTACGAGGGAATTTATGTTGGTGAGGATTCCTCAATTCCAAATACCAATGGAATGAGGAACGATGTAGTTGAAGCGCTGAAAAAAATAAAGATTCCGGTACTGCGCTGGCCAGGTGGCTGTTTTGCTGATGAATATCACTGGATGGACGGAATTGGCCCAAAGGAACAAAGAAAAAAAATGATTAATACCCATTGGGGTGGTGTTGTAGAAGACAACAGCTTTGGGACCGACGAGTTCATGGAGCTTTGCCGTCAACTGGATTGTGAACCCTATGTTAATGGTAATTTAGGAAGCGGAACAGTTAAGGAAATGCAGGACTGGATTGAATACATGACTTTCGACGGCATTTCTCCAATGGCTGAGTTAAGGGCAAAAAACGGAAGGAAAGAACCCTATAAGTTGAAGTATTTCTGTGTAGGTAACGAAAACTGGGGATGCGGTGGCAATATGCGGCCAGAATTTTATGCTGACATGTATAGAAGATACCAAACTTACGTTCGCAATTACGGAGATAATAAAATCTACAAAATTGCATGTGGTCCAAACAGCGACGATTACAACTGGACAGAAACATTAGTAAAAATCGCAGGTCGGTTCATGGACGCCTTATCCTTGCATTATTATACGGTACCCGGTATTTGGAAGAGTAAGGGTAGTGCCACTAATTTCACCGAAGAGGAATGGTATATAACACTGTTCAAAACCCTAAAAATGGATGAGTTGGTCACAAGACACGGTGCAATAATCAGAAGATATGATCCGGACAACCGTATAGGACTGATTGTAGACGAATGGGGAACCTGGTATGATGTAGAACCGGGAACAAACCCCGGATTCCTGTATCAGCAGAATACAATGAGGGATGCCCTTGTTGCAGGTATTAATTTAAATATATTCAATAAGCACAGTGACATAGTTGTAATGGCAAATATCGCTCAAACCGTTAATGTCCTTCAGGCAGTTATTCTTACAGAAGGTGAAAAAATGCTCCTTACTCCTACATATCATGTATTTGATATGTATAAAGAACACCAGGATGCTGAACTAGTTGAAAGTTTCATAGAAACTAAAACCATTGGTACAGATAAAAATGCTGTTCCCAACCTTCATGAGTCTGCTTCTGTTGATGCCGATGGAAAACTTCATATTACTTTATGTAACCTGTCACTTGATGAAAGTTACAGAATTGAAACAGAGATTATAGGCAAAAAGCCTGAAAACCTGTCAGGGCGTATTTTAACAGGAAAAATGAACGCTCATAACACTTTTGATTCACCTGAAAATGTTAAGCCTGTTGCATTTGATAAAATGTCGATTGCACAAAACGGCTTAGACATTGAAATACCACCTGTCAGTGTAGTTAGCATTACAGTTGAGTAATATTGGAGCATTAAATGGAACGTCAATGTAGAACATGCCTGTTCAGCAGTATTGAAAAGGAACAGATTCAAAAGAACATTGAAGAATATATAAACAGTCTTTCACCGGATGAAAAAGCCGGTGAAAGACTTTATAAAGAACGTCTTAAATTGTGTTCAGAATGCCCGGATTGTTTTGACGGGCTCTGCAGAATATGTGGCTGCTTTGTGCATGCAAGAGCTGCTAAAATCAGGTCTTATTGTCCGGGCAGTGCTAAAAGGTGGTAAATGCCTCCTCTTAACGAATGAAATTTGTTCTGATGATTTTCTCCCCTTCGGGTACAAATATTCCCTTCTCCCTTCCTGCTTCTATGCATTTTAAAAGCCATGCCATATTATTGCCAAGCGTCCGCATGGTCTGCATTCCTTCTTCGTCCCGTTTTACTTCTTCGGGTGTATTTCCGTGGACCTGATTCCAGTATTGAGAAGAAACAATTGGCATTCCGCTTATTGTGAAGTATTTGTTTATTTGATCAAAGGCAGTGGCAGCACCTCCCCTGCGACAGCTGACAACAGCAGCTCCTACCTTTCCCTTAAACATACTGCTTTTCCCGTAGAACACCCTATGTAAAAACGAGGTCAGCTGGCCCGAAGCAGCTGCAAAATGAACGGGTGACCCAAATACAAAACCATCAGTTTCAGGAACCTTGTCCAGGAATTCATTTACACTGTCGTCAATAAAACATTTCCCGGTTTTTAAGCATTTCCCGCAGGCAATACACCCTGATATCGGCTTTGTACCTAACTGCATAAGCTCTGTTTCAATCCCGTTTTTATGTAATGTTTTTGCAACCTCCGTCAATGCTGTATATGTACACCCTTTCGCATTCGGGCTTCCATTAACCAGTATTACTTTCAATTTAAAACCCCTTTCCTGATATTTATTATATGATTATCCTACAGAGTAAATGTTAATTAATATTATGCCGTTAGTATAATCTCTATTATATCATTATAAATAAACAGACAGCAGTTACAACTCTGTACATAATTTAAATGTAGAAAATCCAAAAAATCTATTGACAAAGATATATCACTAATGTTATTTTAGTACTTAAGTTAGTTGCAACTAACCTATTTTACCCCCCCTGATTAGTTACCGTAGTGTCAAAAATTCTGAATGAATTTTGACCTAAACCATTTATTTCACTGGCTTACACCAGTTACTTTCGTATCCCCCCTGAAAAATGGAAAATTTCCAGGGCTTTTATATTGAATATATT
>JAAYNA010000128.1 GCA_012521105.1 Clostridiaceae bacterium | reverse complement strand
TGAGGCAGTACCCGCCAAGCCACCGTCTAACCCACTCCCTGCTGCATCATCTATTACAGCCGAACTCAACTGGTGGGATGAATATGAATAACCAAGCCCGCTGGAAAGCCATTGATACAGGCTTGAAAGAACATCTACATGATAATTTGATATTTCAAGCATGGCTTCATCAATGATTGCAAGGTTAATATGGGCCGGAACAGGACTTTTGTTTTCATCCCTTGCAGTTATATTTATTGTAACGGTATCACCCGGACGATAGGCCTGGTTATCTGTCTTCATTTCAATTTCAATCTTTTTCTCTTCGATATCGTAGCGAATATTAACCGGACCTGCATTTATATAACTGTTTCCATTGAAATATACTGCAGTTACGTAGAAGTTAGGAATTCTTTCTTCGGAAAATACCGTTTTATATTCAGAACCATTTTGAACCCTGTAATTTGTAATTCCATTCTGCGCTTCAATAAACAACACCGACTTGGCGTCAACGGTTTGGTCGTTATTCTTAAGAGTAATTACCGCTTCTTCGCCGGTGCGATATTTTTCCTTATCTGATTCCAGATGATACCAGTCATACTGTCTTTCAATATCGGTATAATGACGGCTTGATAAATATACTTCCCTGCTCATTGTTCTGCCGCTGTTGTCATTCCAGATTAACTCCACTGTATAATAACCCTCATTGGGGTGTTTCAACTCAAATACTTTGGTGGCAATACCTTCGTCATTGGTTGTAAATGAAAAGCTTTCAACTTTTTCTGTTCGCTCTTCATAACGGTACCGTTTCCTTACCACTTTGTTTATATAGTCGTATTCTTCACCGTCTTCAATCTTTTCATAGTTGTGGTAGATAACAGTTCCGGCAATTATTTTGCGCGCAACAGGCTCACCCAGGAAATCTCCGTTGTACTCAGATTCTTCATCGGTATTGCTGTTTATTTTATCAAGGTTTATTTCGTTAAGTTTAGCTTCCAGAGTGGTTTTTCCATTCCTGTCGGTTTTGGAGGTAAAAGAAGCATGTATATCGTTTATAAATACCCGTACGTATGAATTACCGTTAATCATTCCGCTTTCAGGAAGGGATGCGGTTGCATTTAAATAAACCCATCGTTCACCCTGTGCTTTGCTGTCACCGGTTACTGCTTTAAATGGAATGGTTAATCTTCCACCTGCACCTGTTTTAACGGTATCTGATATATGCTCAAAGGGATATCCGTTTATGCTGTAGGAAACATCCAGATACGGCATTGGTGTACCGTCAAAAAACGCGGGAGTTATAGTGAAGTTTACCGTATCATTTAGGAATATGGCTTTTTTATCTGCTTCAACAGTCATTTTATATGCGGGTTTAGTATAGTTTTGAACTCTGATATAATGACTGTTTATAATATCATCTCCGGATTTTACAGTGATTTGGTAGCTTCCGGGAGATAGGCCAGGAAGCTTGAAACTGCCTTCAAAAAAGCCATCCTCAGAAGGTACTTTTAATGACACCAGGGGCTTTTGAATACTTGGCAGAAAATAGCTTAAAAATCTGGCTTCAGGAATCCACCAGTAACCTCCCTCGGCTATTTCCACAGTGATTTCTGAAGGGGTAGTCTGATCATTACGATTTTTCAAAAATCCCCAGAACTGAACCAAATCATCGGGTTTATAGAGACTTCTGTCTGTCTGGAAATACCGCCAGTAATTTTCCAGGGCATAGTAATCTCGATAGGTTCTGTACCTGTTATTAATTAATACAAGTTCATCATTGTTTTTACGAACAATATAGTAGTTAAGTTTATTTATACCCATCTCATCGGGGTCGGTGAAAACGGTATCAAAGGAGACAATGCCAGATGCATCGGTGGTATATGCCTTATTTTCACCGCCAATAATTATTTGGGCAGAGTTCACAGGATAACCCGTTATTAAATCATTAACCCAGAATAAAGTTTTTGTGTCGCTTTCGATAAAGTATGCCGATATATCTGTCGACTGTATAAGTGCCTGTGCGGTAAGTCCATTGTAAGTGCTTTCCAATAGGTAGAGTCCTTTTGGCAGAGCTTCGGGAAGCAATAAATAGCGCTCCTGCCATACTGTTAAATCGAAGGATTGCTCAAAGGATGAAACCTCTGTAAGGTTTTCTGTTGCAATTAAGTTGTCCTGATGAGCCACATACGCCCAGTATGGTATTTCATACATGGATTTTACAGCATCTATAAATTCTTCAGAATTGTTAAATTTATAAATTTTTGTATTTACAACTGCCTCTGTGATATTACGGTCCGATGCGTATATATTTACCGGAATTAAGGGTGTATCCTTTGTTGAAAACTCCCACAGCGGGTATACAAAGGAAAGGCTTCCCCTATATTCTTTTTCACTGTTTTTTTCAGGTTCTGTTTCAAAAGCAAAAACGTAATCTTTTGAAAGCTTTTGATTGGTTCCGTTAAGAGGTAAACCTTTCTTAATTGTTACAGTGTATATTGTACCCGGCTGCAGATTTTTCGGAATAAATACCGCAGCGTAGCCATTGGTTTCAAAACGTCCTTCGGCTTTTGGTGATATTTCGAAATATTTTTCTATATCTCCAAAGTCCTTATGGCTGAAATAAATTTCTATTCCGGTGTTTACAGGCACGTAACCTGACTGGTGCGCGGGTAAAGTGCCTAAAACTGCAAAACTTCGCTGAGTTTGAAAAGTCCATGACACAGTTTCATTTTCGGGTGTGGTTATTACAAAGGTGTATAGACTGTTTTCTTCAAACTCTTTTTCGGGGCTTACAAGGAATTCGTTGTTTTTGTTTTGAGTAATAGTTAGCCGAACATCACCCAGAAGTCTTAGCATTTGTTGTATTTGTTCCAAACTGTAGTTGTCATAAGTTTTTAAAATAAAATGGGTATCAGTATTGATTCCAGAAGTGTCATATTTTACTGGCTTAAGTGAAAAACCTTTTCTGTATTCTTCGGCATATACCGTAGTTACCGGATTGGCAACCCAGAACACCGCAGTAATGAAAGTGAAGGCCAGAACTAATGCAATTATCTTTTTCATAACTTACCTCCTGACAGACAATATTTATATGCGCCGGTTATGTATTTTATTGATATCACACAATCATGTCGGCTTCGATAGTATGACGATAAACAAAACTAAATAGTTCCAAAAAGATACCCCGGACTTACAGCCGTTAAAGGCAAAAACCAATTGCTAAAATGTTAACAGTACATACTATAAGTATAGACAGCAAAAACATTGAATGATAAAATATTACTAAATTTATTTTCTTTGTTGACGATTTTAAGCTGGGTTTTGTTTTACATACATTTTCCTTATGTTGCCGTAAATAAAAATAAAAAGATTAGCGAAACAGGTTAAACTCAGCTGATTATAGAAAAAATTAGGAGGATGAAAAATGAACAGGGTTTATAATTTTTCTGCAGGACCCTCAACATTGCCTGTAGAGGTTTTGGAGACTGCAAGGAGTGAGATGCTGAACTGGCGTGGATCTGGAATGTCGGTAATGGAGATGAGTCATCGGTCTAAGTGGTATGATGATATAATTAAAAAGGCAGAGGCAGATTTAAGAGAGCTAATGAATATTCCTTCGAATTACAAGGTTCTGTTTTTACAGGGTGGAGCATGGACTCAGTTCGCAATGGTTCCTATGAACCTTATGAAAAAAGGTAAGGCAGATTATGTAAACACCGGTTCATGGTCTAAAAAGGCAATCAGTGAAGCAAGAAAATATGGCAAGGTAAATGTTGTGGCTTCATCTGAAAGTGCAGGATTCACCTATATCCCCGAACTTAACCCTGATACCTTTAGCAGGGATGCAGATTATTTTTATATCACAACAAACAATACAATATATGGAACAAGATATACAAAGCTTCCCGAAACAGGCAGTGTTCCTCTGGTTGCAGACATGTCATCCAATATCCTTTCAGAAGTATATGATGTAACGAAATTTGGTTTGATATTTGCAGGTGCTCAGAAGAATATGGGACCGGCAGGTGTGGCTGTGGTTATAATCAGAGAGGATTTAATTACCGATGTTCAGCCTGAAGTACCTACAATGCTTCAGTATAAAGTTCATGCTGAGAACAGTTCATTGTTTAATACACCTCCGTGTTATAGCATTTATATCTGTGGTTTGGTTTTCGAATGGCTGAAAAAGCTTGGCGGTGTATCCGAAATGCAGAAAATTAATGAAGAAAAGGCTGCAATACTGTATGATTTCCTTGATAATTCAAAGATGTTTAAGGGCACGGTAAGAAAAGAAGACCGCTCTTTAATGAATGTTCCCTTTGTAACAGGAAACAAGGAACTGGACGCTCAGTTCATAAAAGAAGCTGCAGAAAACGGTCTTGTTAATCTGAAAGGGCACAGAAGTGTTGGAGGCATGAGAGCAAGTATTTATAATGCTATGCCCATTGAAGGGGTAAAAAAGCTTGTTGAGTTTATGAAAGAGTTTGAAGCAAAGAACAGGGTATGAATAGTTTTATCGGGGCAGACCACAGTGTCTGCCCTGTTTGCATTAATCATGTCTGATCTTATTATAATACCACCATTCCCCTAATCAATTTTTTCCCTGGAACAGTACAAATCAGTATCTATCCCGCAACGTTACATTGCTATTTTTCAAAGATTCGGTTATGATAATAAAAACAAAAAACATTAGAAAAGTGTGATAGAAGATTATGAGGGTACAACTTGATGATAAAATACTGATGAAGGTAGAAAAGCCTGCCCGTTATACAGGCGGAGAATGGAATATGGTGGTTAAAAACCCCCGGGATGTAGATGTCCGTTTTGCATTCTGCTTTCCTGATGTATATGAAGTAGGTATGTCACACCTTGGAATGAAGATACTGTACCATATATTGAACAAAAGAAGTGATACCTATTGCGAAAGGGTTTTTGCACCATGGGTTGACATGGAAAAAATTATGCGGGATGAGGGTATTCCTTTATTTGCCCTTGAAACTAAGGAGTCTGTAAACGAGTTTGATATTGTAGGCTTCACCCTCCAATATGAGATGAGTTATACCAATGTACTGAATATGCTTGATCTTGCCGGCATCCCTAAATTGTCGGCTGAAAGGAATAAAACCCATCCTTTTGTGATAGCAGGCGGTCCATGTGCCTGCAATCCCGAACCCCTTGCAGATTTTATAGATTTTTTTGCCATAGGTGAAGGAGAGGAAGTTATTCTTGAAATTATTGATGCGTATAAGGAATGGAAAGCAGCCGGTAGAGACAGAAGCGAGTTTCTTAAAAAGGCAGCTGAAATTCCGGGAATTTATGTTCCGTCTCTTTATAACATTTCATATAAAGAAGATAATACGATATTGAAAATTGAACCGGTCAATGCCGGTATACCTGAAAAAGTAAGAAAAAGAATAATTAAAGATATGGATAGGGCTGATTTTCCCGAAAATATTATTGTTCCTTTTATTGGTACCGTTCATGACAGAATCATGCTGGAAATGTTCAGGGGATGCATTCGGGGCTGCAGGTTTTGCCAGGCGGGTTTTATATACCGGCCTGTAAGAGAAAAGACTCCTGAAGTTTTGCTTAATCAGGCTAAAGGTGCTATAGAAAAAACCGGATATGAAGAAATATCACTTGTTTCACTCAGCACCAGTGACTATTCGTGCCTGACAAATTTCACGCAGGAGCTGCTGAAGTTGACCGAGGAAAGGAAAATAAACCTCTCTCTTCCTTCGCTGCGTATTGATAATTTTACCATTGATCTTATGGAGAAAGCCCAAAAGGTTAGAAAAAGCGGGCTTACGTTTGCTCCCGAAGCAGGAACCCAAAGACTTCGGGATGTAATAAACAAAGGGATTACACAGAATGATATTACAAGCTCTGTTAAAATTGCATTCGAGGGCGGATGGAACAATGTAAAACTGTATTTTATGATGGGTCTGCCCACAGAGACAGAAGAAGACATAGAAGGTATAGCCAACCTTGCAAAAGAAGTTGTTGATGTATACTATAACACCCCGAGGAAAAAGAGGGCAAAAGGACTGAAAGTAACTGTCAGTGCTGCCTGCTTAGTACCAAAACCCTTTACCCCGTTTCAATGGTTTGGCCAGGATACTGTTGAAGAGTTTCATAATAAGCAGATGCTTTTAAAGGATAAATTGCGTAAGGCTTCAAGATCAATAATTTATAACTGGCATGATGCAAGGGTAAGCCTTCTTGAAGCAGTTTTTGCCCGTGGTGACAGAAGGGTTGGTAAGGTTCTTCTCCGGGCATGGCAGAATGGCTGCCGCTTTGATGCATGGAATGAATTTTTTAATTTTGATTCATGGATGGAGGCTTTTGAAGAAGAAGGCATTGACCCGGCCTTTTATGCGAACAGGACCAGGGAATTCAGCGAAGTTCTGCCGTGGAGTCACCTGGACATGGGTGTATCGCAAAAGTTTTTACAGCGTGAATGCAAAAGAGCATATAAGGGAATTACCACTCCTAATTGCAGAGTACAATGTACAGGCTGCGGCAGCAGCGTTTTTGGTACAGGCATATGTAAAACAGATCCCGGTAAAGGAGAAGAAGCATGAAAATAAGGTTCCGGTTTGAGCGTAGCGAAGAATTAAAATATATTGGACATCTGGATGTCATGCGGCTATTTGAAAGGGCATTCAAACGCGCTGAACTTCCGGTTGCTCATTCACAGGGGTTTAATCCGAGACCCCATATTGTATTTGCCCAGCCTATGCCTCTTGGGCTTTCAAGTAGCGGGGAATTTGCCGATGTGGAGCTTGAGAAAAGGTATGAATTAAACATATTTTTAGAAAAGCTCAATGCAGCACTGCCTGATGGAATAAAAGCTGTTGATGCAAGGGAAAGCACCAGTAACAGGAACATTATGTCAATTGTTGAAGCCGCCCGTTACAGAATAGATTTTAATGCCATGCAAAGTTCAGATATTGACAGTATTATATCGAAGGTTTTAAGCGAGAAAAGAATAATTGTTTTTAAAAAGACTAAAAGCGGTGAAAAAGAATTTGATATAAGGCCTTTAATTTATGAGATTACTGGAGAAGCCAATGATGGAACCGGATTTTTCAATGTGCTGCTAAGCAGCGGGCAGCATAATAATGTGCGCCCCGAGTTATTTTTCGAGGGTGTAAGGATCTGCACCGGCATTGATATTGAAATGACAAAAATGCACAGGATAATGTTATACGGCCGTGCTGAAAACAAATGGCTGCCTTTGACGGACGAAAGATTTTTACAGCGGGACCTATAGGCTGTCCCGCTGTGCTTCTCATATTTTCCGGATTTAATGCACTTTTTGCTTTTTTCGTATTATCATTCCGGGATTAAGATGCAGCTTATCCTTCTGTATTAGTGAATTCCGGTTTAGAGGAGCAATCTGTCCAATGTTCAAGTCTGATAATATTGAGGCTGTCCTTTGCTGTAAGCATTTGGTATACCGTTTTGTCATTCATGACTGTAAAGCCTGGTCGGCTTCGTAAATTCTGTCGACATGAGCTGTACATAATGAATAATTTCCCCGCCAGAAATAGAGTACAACCTTCCGTTCATGATGATTTCTCCTGTAAAGTTGCACATTTCGGATATTATGGAATATTATCAATACAAAAACATATTTTCAATTTCATCCTCCACAATAATATATTTGTTGTGATATAATAGCCAAAATGGTAACAAGCTAATTAAGCAGAAGGTTTTTATAAACTATGAATTAATAATGCATTCCGGAGTATTATGATTAAGGAAATATTGATTGATACAAAACCTGAACAAACAAGGGTTGCAATCCTTGAAGACGGAGAACTTGCTGAACTTCATGTTGAATCTGCTGAAAGAAGAAAACTTTTCGGTAACATATACAGGGGGAAGATTGAAAGAGTTCTTCCGGGCATGCAGTGTGCCTTTGTTGACATAGGCACGGGCAAAAATGCCTATTTAAGTGCAGATGATGTTGTATCTGTTAAAAAAAATATTGGTTCTTTAAGAATAGAGAGCATGGTAAAACAGGGACAGGAAATTACAGTCCAGGTGGTTAAAGAGGAAATAGGGACTAAAGCCCCAAAGGTCACAATGAATATAACGCTGCCCGGTGATTTAACTGTTTTATATCCGTTTTCAACGGGGGTTGGTGTTTCAAAAAAAATTGATGACCAGACAGAAAGAGCGCGTTTAAAAAATATAGCAGAGAACCTTTGCCCCGAAGGGATGGGGGTTGTTATTAGGACTGCTGCCCAGGGGGTTGGTGCTTCCCTTATAGAAAATGATATTCGGTACCTTATGAAAACCTGGGAGCTGATAAAGATGAAAGAAGGAAAGGGCCGTGTGCCCAGGTGTATCTATCAGGAACCGTGTTTAATTCAAAAACTTGTACGGCCCGGTATTTATTCAAATATCAAACGTATTGTCTTAAATGATCATAAGGAATATGGGAGATTACTTAAATTTTTTGATGATACGGCACCTGAAATGAAGATGAGGGTAGAGTTTTTTTACAAAGACTACGATCTATTTAAGTTTTATAATATAGACAGCGCAATAAAGGAAGCGCTGTCAAGAAAAGTGTGGTTAAAATGCGGTGGTTATCTGATATTTGACCATACAGAAGCTTTAACAGTTATTGATGTAAATACCGGAAAATATGTCGGTAAAAATGATCAGAGCGAAACAATTTTTAAAACCAATTGCGAGGCAGCATTGGCTATTGCTAAGCAAATAAGACTTCGTGATATCAGTGGGATTATCCTTATAGACTTTATAGATATGAAAGATAATTCTCATAAAGAAACAGTTTTGTCCATCCTGAAAGAAGCATGTAAAAAAGATGGGACACAGGTAGTTGTCGTAGGTATGACTAATCTTGGGCTTGTTGAACTGACAAGAAAGAAAGTGAGGAATCCTTTAAGTCAGATACTTACCCACCCCTGCCCGAACTGCGGAGGAAGCGGCAGGGTAGTTGACAGTTCAAGCGGAGGATAATAAAAACAGCCTTTCAGATAAATATTGTCTGGGGGCTGTTTTTTTATTGAAAATCTTTTCTTTTACCTTTCAATGTTTGCCATTTCAAGGGGTTTATCATGGAGATCTTTTAGCTGTCAATAAGGAATTTCCCAAGGATGTTAAAGAAGTAAGGCTTTACTATAAACCATACAGTGAGCATGATGGTGAGTAAAACAGATAAGTTGCCTGTCCCCCTGCCTTACCCCGTTATTACCCTTGTCCAAACTGGTTCGGAAGCGGCAGGATAATTAACAGCTGAACGGGGATACATAATAAGAAAAAGATGACTGGTAAAAAACAGCCTTTGAAACAATACTATCTAAAGGCTGTTCTTTTAATACAAAATTTTTTAAAACATATTGACAATATAAATAATTTGTATATAATAATAGTAACCATTACTATTTAGTAGGAGTTTTCATCATGAACAGACGTTATAGCGCACAAAAGATGATGATAGAAAATTCATTAAGAAAACTGAATCATCCCACAGCATCAGAAATATATGAAGACATTAGAAAAGATTATCCTAACATCAGCCTGGGAACTGTTTACCGTAACTTGGGCACAATGTCAGAATCCGGAGAAATATTAAGGATTCCGATGGGCGATGCGCCTGATCGATTTGATATAAACATCCACGAGCATTTGCATGTGGTATGCACAGAATGCGGAAGTGCCTTTGATGCGGAAATCGATAAGTTAAAGGATTTTTTTGAACAGATTGATGAATTTTTGGAGCAGTCCACCGGGGTCCACATAGAAAGCAGGGTAATGATTTTTAAAGGTATCTGTTCCGGTTGCAGGGACGGGTCTGGGTAAGCAAAATTACCGGTTTTAGCCGGACAAAATAAAATAATATTTGAGGAGGTTTTATTATGGCACTTATTGGAAAGGAAATTTCAGATTTTACAGTAAAGGCATACGTTAATGGAGAATTTAAGGATATCAGCAAGGCAGACTTGCTTGGTAGATGGTCGGTGTTTGTATTCTATCCGGCAGATTTTACCTTTGTATGTCCTACCGAACTGTCAGACCTGGCAGATCACTATGAAGAGTTTCAGAAAATAGGGGTGGAAGTATATTCAGTGTCAACCGACAGCCATTTTGTTCATAAGGCCTGGCATGATGCTTCTGACACCATAAAGAAAATTAAGTTCCCGATGCTGGCAGATCCCACAGGTAAACTCTGCAGAGATTTTGAAGTTTACATTGAAGAAGAAGGAATGGCTCTCAGGGGAAGCTTTATAGTCAATCCGGCCGGAAAAATAGTAGCTTATGAAGTCAATGACAACAGCATAGGCAGGGAAGGTGCTGAATTACTGCGTAAAGTGCAGGCCGCTCAATTTGTAGCAGCCCATGGCGATCAGGTTTGTCCTGCTAAATGGCGTCCCGGAGCAGAAACTCTTAAACCAAGTCTGGACTTGGTAGGGAAGCTGTAATTGCTATGAAAGAACTGTATGACATTATTATAATAGGCTCAGGAAGCGCGGGGATGGCGGCCGGTATATATGCCGGCCGTGCCAAACTCAAAACTCTGATCATAGAACGGGACAAACCAGGAGGACAAATCAGGATAACTTCAGAAGTAGAGAACTATCCGGGAATTCTTAATACTTCAGGAGAAGAACTTGGCCTGACCATGAGAAAGCAGGCTGAAAAATTTGGTGTTTCTTTCAAACAGGGCATTGTGGAGTGGGTAGACTTAAAAGGCGATATAAAAAAGGTTAGAACGGTGGATGGAGAATATGAAGCTTTAGCTGTAGTGGTTGCTACAGGAACCGTTCCCAGAAAGATCGGATTTAAAGGAGAAGATGAGTTCAGGGGACGGGGTATTGGATACTGTGCCACATGTGATGGAGAGTTCTTTACAGGCATGGATGTTTTTGTTATAGGGGCAGGCTTTGCAGCTGCAGAAGAGTCCATTTTTCTTACCAGATATGCAAGAAAAGTTACAATTATAGCAAGAGAACCTGAGTTCACATGTTCAAAAATGATCGCAGAAAGAGTACTTGCCCATCCTAAGATAGAAGTAAAGTTTAACACTGAAATATTGGAGGCCGGCGGAGATAATGTATTGCGTTATGCAAGGTTTATTAATAATCAAACAGGGCAGACATGGACGTATGAGTCTAAGCCGGGTGAGAGTTTTGGGCTTTTTGTTTTTGCGGGATATATACCTCAAACTGCCGAGTATGCAGAACAGCTGCGTCTTGATGAATACGGATATATCCTGACCGATGAAAATATGCGAACCAATATAGATGGGGTATATGCAGCCGGGGATGTCAGAGCCAAAGAACTAAGACAGCTGGTAACAGCTGTTGCTGACGGAGCTGTTGCGGCAACCCATGCAGAAAAATATGTTGCGATAAAGAAAGAAAAGCTTGGTATAAAAACTGAAGAATCACATAATACCGTACAACCGGGTAAACTATTTTTCGAGGAGGATTTGCGGGAACAACTGATTCCTGTTTTAGACCGTTTTGAAAATAAAGTGAGAATTCTGGCAATATTGGATGGGGAGCAGGGGCTTTGCAGTGAAATAAAATCATTCCTGGAAGAGTTCGTATCCCTTACCGATAAAGTTGATCTGGAGGTATTGAACAAAGGACAGGACAGCGAGAAGGAAAAACTTATAAACGCTACCATTTTTCCAACTTTCGCAATTTTAAGAAGCGACGGCAGCTATACAGGCATACAATACCACGGTGTTCCAGGCGGGCATGAAATAAACTCGTTCATTCTGGCGTTATATAACGTTGCCGGGCCTGGCCAATCGATAGGCGAAGATATTCTATCCCGCATAAACAAGATTGACAGGAGAGTGAATTTAAAGATAGGGGTGTCCCTGTCCTGTACTTTCTGCCCCGATGTGGTAACTGCATGTCAACTAATGGCAGCTAAAAATTCAAATATTGAGGCAGAAATGATTGATGTAGCCCGATATCCTGAATTCAAAAACCAGTATTCAATAATGAGTGTACCGGCATTAATTGTGAATGACGGAGATATAGTTTTTGGCAAAAAAACAACCGAAGAAATTTTGGATATCATCGAGAACAGCTAAATAAAATTAATAAAGGCAGGCGGTTACAGAAACCGCCTGTTTTTGTGTGTTATTAAGTAAGAATTTGATAAGTTGACACATGGCATTACGCTGTGTTAAAATAAGACGGTTACCGCACATAGAAAGGGTTTAAAATGCATTGAATGCTCCCTTTCATGGCGAGTCAGGGCAAGAGGAGGTGCATACTATGTACGCAGTAATTGAAACCGGTGGAAAGCAGTACAGGGTTCAGGAAGGCGATGTTTTGTTCCTTGAAAAGCTTCCCTCAGGAGAAGGCGAAACTGTTGTTTTTGATAAAGTTCTTGCTGTGTCCGAAGGTGAAGAGTTTACCGTAGGCACACCAACAGTTGAGGGTGCGTCTGTAACCGCTAAGGTACTCGGTCATGGAAAAAGCAAGAAGATTATAGTCTTCAAATATAAGCCGAAGAAAGGCTACAGAAGAAAACAAGGACACAGACAACCATACACAAAAGTACAGATTGAAAAGATAAACGCATAATGATTCGAGCAGTTATTTATCACGATACCCTTGGGAAAATAAAGGGGTTTAAACTTAAAGGACACGCAGGTTTTAGCGAAGCGGGAAAGGACATAGTCTGTTCTGCTGTGTCGGCCATAGTTTTTACAGCGCTGGGTGGTTTGGACGAACTGGTTGGCTTCAGGAATTTTAAGGAATCCGATGGCTTTATAGAATGCCATGTACCCGATAATCTTGGGGAAAGGGAAAGTTATGTAACCGATATAATACTAAAAACTATGGTAATAGGATTAAGGCAAATTGAGACCAATTACGGTAAATATATCCAGATTCGATACGAGGAGGTGTAAACCAATGGTAAAGGTAAATTTGCAGTTGTTTGCACAGAAAAAGGGTGTGGGCAGCACCAAAAACGGTCGTGACAGTGAGTCGAAAAGGCTTGGAGTTAAAAGAGCAGATGGTCAGTTTGTAAAAGCCGGAAACATTCTCGTTAGACAGCGGGGTACAAAAATACATCCCGGAGATAATGTAGGAAAAGGTAAGGACGATACATTATTTGCAAAAGCAGATGGTATTGTAAAGTTTGAACGATCAGGGAAAAATAAAAAGAAGGTTAGCATTATTGTCGGATAGAAATAAAAAGTTTAATGGGGGCGAGAATAATCGTCCTCTTTTTGTCTCTGTAAAAATACTCCTATAGAAACAGGCATATGGAGGTAATATGTTTATTGATATTGCTGAGATATACGTAAAAGCAGGCGACGGAGGAAATGGCGCGGTTTCTTTTCGCCGTGAAAAATATGTTCCAGCAGGTGGTCCGGACGGTGGCGATGGTGGTGACGGTGGTTGCGTGATCTTCACCGCCGACGGACATCTGCGCACTCTAGCTGATTTCCGGTACCGCAGGCACTATAAGGCAGAGCGCGGGCAGGACGGAGGCAGCAAAAAATGTACAGGGAGAAGAGGCAATGATCTTGTGATCAAAGTCCCCTGTGGAACTATCATAAAAGATAAAGAAACAGGTCTTATTATAGCAGACCTTGTAGAAGACGGCCAGGCAGAAGTTATTGCGAAAGGCGGTAGCGGCGGTAAGGGAAATGTTCATTTTGCAACTTCTACAAGGCAGGCACCGAACTTTGCCAAAAACGGCACTCCCGGCGAGGAAAGATGGATTATACTTGAATTAAAACTGTTAGCCGATGTGGGGTTGATAGGGTTTCCAAACGTTGGGAAATCAACTCTTTTGTCTCAGGTATCATCAGCCAGACCAAAGATTGCGAACTATCATTTTACAACATTATCACCAAACCTTGGTGTTGTATCAATGGGTGAAGGCGAAAGTTTCGTTATGGCGGATATTCCAGGGCTTATTGAAGGCGCCCATGAAGGTGTTGGATTAGGTCATGACTTTTTAAAGCATGTGGAAAGAACCCGTATGCTTATACATGTAATTGATGTTGCTGCCGTGGATGGCCGTGATCCAAAGGATGATTTTCATATAATCAACAGGGAGCTTAAAGAATATAATGAGGAATTGGCAAAAAGACCGCAGGTTATTGCTGCAAACAAGATTGATGTGGCAGATGAAAAGATGTTGAAGAATTTTACCGATGATATGGAAGAGCTTGGATATAAGGTATTTCCCATTAGTGCCGCAACGGGACATGGTGTGAGAGAACTGGTTAATTATGTTTACGAACAGATTAAAACTTTACCCGAACCCGAAGTTTACAAGCCTGAAGTATCGGAAATTATATATAGAGCTGAAGAAGAGGAGCCGTTCACAGTTGAAATTGAAAATGATATTTTTGTAGTGGATGGTCCGTGGATAAGGAATTTACTTCGCGGAATTAATTTTCATGACAGGGAATCACTGCAGTATTTCCAGCGTGCCTTAAGACGCAAAGGTGTGATTCAGGCATTAGAGGATAAAGGGGTAAAAGAAGGGGACACTGTTCGCATAGGGGATGATATGGAGTTTGATTATATACCGTAAAAGAGGTATCATTCCTTTTATTTTATAAAATGCACCAGGAGTTGATAAGAATGCTGACCGGAAAGCAGAGAAGTTATCTAAGAAGCCTTGCAAATGTTATTCCTGCCATCTTCCAAATAGGGAAAGGCGGGATTTCAGATAATGTAATAAAGCAGTTTGATGAAGCCCTTGAGGCAAGAGAGCTGGTAAAAGGCACAGTGCTGAAAAATTCAGAGTTTAGTGCCAGGGAAGTAAGCGAAGAACTGGCTTTGTCACTTGGGGCAGAAATTGTACAGGTTATTGGAAACCGCTTTGTTCTGTACAGAGAATCTAAGGAAAACAAAGTAATAGAGCTGCCTTAAGTGGCAGCTTTTTTGCGGCCATTCATAGATTTATTTTAAAATAATTAACTCCTGAAAAAACATATTATCACTTACAGTGGTTTTTAAATGCGCATGGGGATAGAGGGATAATATTTTTTTCAGGTTATATAAGCCAAACCCTCTGTTTTTACCCTTTGTTGAATACCCGCGCTTACAAATAAGCTTTATGTCTGGTAGTTGGAAGTAAGTGTTGCCAATCAGTATTGACGTATGTGTTTTATCTGATTCCATTCCCAGGTGAAGTTCATTCTGAGGTGACTTTTCACATGCCTCAATAGCATTGTCAAACAGAATTCCTACTATTCTTACCAGATCTGCAGGATCAATATTATAAATATCAATTTCAGTAAAGATGTTGATGAACAGTTTAATATTTTTCGTGGCAGCCTGGTTTAATTTGGAAAATATAATACCCTTTAATGCAGGATTTTGAACGTATTTTAGAGAGGATACAAAACTGTTATTCATATTTTTGCACAAGTCTTTCATTACATATTTGTTAATGTATTCCCGCAGTTCGTTAATACGGTTATCGTCTATATATCCGTTAATTGATAAAAGAATGTTTGAAAAATCATGCTGTTGACTTACCAAATCTTCGTACATGTCTTCTATTATTTGAGTGTATTTGTTAAGCTGCATATATTTCTGGCTTCTATGCTCAAAACGCGCTTTACTGCTAAGTGACAGGATGAACAATAACAGAATGAAAACACATACCTTATAGCAGAAATTCGTCAAATATATTTTTTCAAAAGCAGCGCCTGATACAAGTAATAAAACATTTAAAGCAACATTAACCAATGCTAAAAGCAAAATATAATAAATTATATTTTTTATGATTCTTTTGTTTAATGCTTTTTTTCTAATCAGACTAGAAGTAACTATTACCACAGCCGCAATACAAAGAAAGGACAAATTTTTCACTGAAGTTTGTTCAAAATTATCCTGGGTTGGGAAAATACTTTCAGGAGTTCGATTCAATGCTGATTGGGCTATCAGCTCTCCAAACAGTATAATAATATCACTTATCATCGACAATGCGAAAGCTTCTGCAATGTTAAGCCTGTAAATATAAAAGATACACAGTGGCAATAAAAATAACATTACAGGAAAGTATATGTAAAGTTTTTGTATAAAAATTCTGGCTGGAAAAATAATAACAAATGATACGATAAAAAGTTTAGAGTATATAAGTTTGGAGCGTCTGATATTCATCGTGTTAAGATATACTACTGTTAGGACATGAACTAATGAAAAAGCCAAAGCTGTAGTTAGCCTGTCAAATTCTAACATGAGACAGCAACTCCTTCCATTTTGGCCTTGAAACATCACAGATTTTACCGTCTGCCATAATAACAGAATAACTTTGCCTGTTTATACAGAATTTCTTTATAAATTTAGTGTTAATTATATACGAGCGATGACACTGGAAAAAACGACTGTCAAGATCTTTTATAAGCTCTTTCATTGTATTACGAAATGCAATACAGGTGCGATCAACCAATACACAGTAAATTAATCTTGAACCCGGTCTTGTCTCAAAATACAAAATATCGCTTAAGTTTACCGGGTGAATACCATTTGTACTTTTTAACGTGATTTGGTTTCGTAAAGTTAAAATATCAATACTTAAAGATTCTGAAACGACGGTATCAAGGCATTCATAAATGCGTTTTTCAATATCCTCTTCCTGTTTAAATATACAATCCAGTGCTTTAATTCTATAGTTAAAAACTTTGAGGCTCAATTCAGGATGGGATGTTATAATAATGAAATAAGCTAAAACATCTATTTTTCTGATTTGCTTTGCGAGGGTCAAACCGGTGGAATTCTCTTCATTAAGGATAATATCCATAAAGAATACATTGACATGGCCGATATTGGATTTGGTAAATTCGATAACCTGATCAAAATTTTCGTTGAATAGTTTTATATTATAGTCTAAGTTTTTTTCATTGGCGTATTCTGTTATTATTTTTTTTAGCAGAATTCCGGTATTGAAATTATCTTCACAGATTATAAAATTATACATTTATATCATCCTTTTATGAAATAATTATTTTCATAAAAGTTTTTGTATTAAAATTTTCTGTAAGGATTAGATAATTTGTAAAATAATTTTAAATTATAGGATTAATTTTATTATTACCCATAAAAAACAAAAATTCAACTAAAAATTGGTCCATAATAACAAAATTTGAAATAATACATCTCTTAACGGGCTTAAACTGGACTTATTCAGCTTTAGGTAATATAATAATCGTGGCGGAAATGAATTCATATTTATCTTTTTTGTTATATTATTAATAACTGGCAATTACTTCGGTTGTATTTAATGAAACCTTATGAAAAGGTTGGTTTTACGCATGATAAAACCAGTGAAACATAACAAAAAGGGAGCAAATATTATTACCGTATTTATACTGTCTTTACTGTTAATATGTATCGCCTATGCATTGAACAATATTGACTTATCAAATAACACAGGCAGTTCAGGTAATGATTTGCCAAATTTGACGGTATCGCCAACCTTAATAGTAACACAGCCACCAACACCCACACTTACACCAGCCTATGAACCGACTGTAACATCTGCGCCAACACCAGTGCCTGTATTGCATCCAAGCCCTGCACCAGAGCCTGTTCCTGAAACTATCGGTGATTTAAAAAGAAGTCTTGAGGAATATATTGACAATCAGGATGGAAGGTACGGTTTATATTATATTAACCTTGTAACAGGTGACGAATTCGGTATTAACCATAAGGAGCGGTTTATAGCAGCAAGTACTACAAAGCTGCCAATGAACCTTTTGCTATACAAGAAAGTGGCTTTGGGGGAAGTGGATTTGAATGATAAACTTGTTTATCTTGAAGAAGATTTTGAACCCGGAGCGGGTATTATTCAAGATTCACCCTTTGGCACCGAGTATACCGTCAGGGAAACGGCACGGCTTTCCATTATATATAGCGATAATTGCGGCATTAATATGATTATACGCCTTCTTGGTATTGATAATATCAGGCAGTATATGCAGGATATCGGTGGAACAATATACTATGGCAGGGATCACCGTTCCTGCCCCTATGATTTGGCTGTGTATGCGAGGGAGCTTTACCGTTTTTATCAGCAGGAGCCTGAGATTGCCGGCATTTTAATAGAGGATCTGCAAAATACCATGTGGAACGACAGAATTAACAAATTGCTTCCAGAGGAAATAAAAGTAGCTCATAAAATAGGTAATTTTGATTCTGTTTATAATGATGTTGGAATTATTTTTACCGAAGAACCTTACGCCCTTGCAATAATGAGCGAGGATATTGAGCAGTCTGTTGCATCGAATGTTATTGCACAATTGTCAAAAAAAATATATGATTATGTGGTTACATCAATTAAGGAAAGTAACTAAAGAAAAAATCTGATATGGAGGACATAAGTAATGAAAAGCAGAAGAGGGAAAGTATTAATGTTAATAGTACCGGTAATATTACTGGTTATATTAATAATTGTTTACAGGCAGTTCAATATAGAAAATGGCAGCAAGGCAAATAATATCACACCTGTTGCAACGCCAACATCAGAACCCACACAGATGCCAACTCCGACGCTTACCCCAACCCCTGAACCAACACCGTCTCCTACACCAAGTCCTACTCCTGCACCTGTAAGCGAGCAGGCAGGTAATACCAGTGGGGACAAGGTAAAGTACCAGGTATTTTCGGGCACAACTGCTGTAACTAATTATCAAAGTACCGATCAGATTGTATTTGGTAACCCTGAAACTTATAGTACTTTGGAAGGTATTACAACCTTCCGCGGCAATAACTACAGGAATACTGCCGCATATGGAAGCAGGAAAGTGGTTGAGAAAAAGCTTGAAATTGTCTGGACCTCTGATGAAATTCCGTTAATAGACGGTCAATGGCCTGGTGTCGGCTGGACAGGCCAGCCTTTAATAGTGCGTTGGCCTGAAAATGTGCGCAAAGTAATGAATTTATATCCCGAATATAAGGAAAAGGATTTTGTTGAGGTTATCCAGGGCACTCTTGGCGGAATTATATATTTTCTTGATCTTGAAACGGGAAAACCAACAAGACCTTCTATAGATATAGGCTTCCCGATTAAAGGCACGCCGACTGTCGACCCGCGGGGCTATCCGATTTTATATACAGGAATGGGAATCAATTCGCTTAAAAGTGGTAAGACAGGCCCTTGGAAATACAGGATTTTCAGTCTGATTGACAACAGTGAGATTTTCTCTATCCCCGGAAAGGATCCGAATATTTCAAGAACATGGGGTGCTTTTGATTCAAGTGGTCTTGTGCATGCAGAAACAGATACCCTTTTCCAGTGTGGAGAAAACGGTCTTTTGTATAAGGTTAAGCTGAATACGGATTTTGATATTGATAATGGACAATTATCAATAAACCCCGATGTGACAAAATACCGTTACAGCAATCTGTACAGAAGTAATCTTGGCATTGAGAATTCTCCTGTTGTTTATCGGGATTTAATATACTTTGCCGATAACGGAGGAATGCTCCAGTGCCTGGATATAAATACACTTAAACCCAAATGGGCTTTTAACCTGGGTGATGATACCGATGCTTCTCTTGTGCTTGAAGAAACTCCTGACGGTATTTTCCTGTACACCGGAAATCAGGTGGATCACCAGGGGCATGAAGGCGACAGTACCGTACGTAAAATAAATGCATTGACCGGTGAACAGGTATGGTCCAGATCGTATAAATGCTTAAATGATAAAGAAAGTGGACTTAACGGCGGAGTGTTTGCAACACCCGTTGTAGGTACAGGAGATATAGAAAACCTGGTTATTTTCAGCATTACCAAAACCGGAAGCCAATGGGGCGGAAGGCTTGTAGCCCTTGACAAAAATACAGGCGAAGAAGTGTGGGCAAATGTAATGAGCTACGGATGGTCAACCCCGGTGGTATTCAAATCTGATGAAGGGACAAGCTACATGATTTACTGTGATTCGGGCGGAAGGATGTATTTGATGGATCCAAAAACAGGAGACACTCTTGATACAATTTCGGTTGAGAGAAATGTGGAAGGGTCGCCCGCCATTTTCAATGATATGATAGTGGTGGGTTCCTATGCAAGGAAGGTTTTTGGCATAAGAATTAAATGATTGGAGATTTGGGATGATATGGTTTGGACCCTCGGGTAATTCCGAAAAGTTCTACGAAGACGGGAACAAGCATTCGCATCAGATGCCCGAATGGCTTAAAAACATGGGCCTTAATGCATATGAGTACCAGTGCAACAAGGGTACGAACATAAAAAAGGAAACCGCTGAGAAAATAGGCATTGAAGCTAAAAAGGCGGGAGTGCGGCTGAGCATACACGCTCCATACTATATAAACTTATCAAGCGGTGAAGAAATTAAAAGGAAAAACTCTGTCCAATACATTTTAAATACCTGCCGGGTAGCAAAATGGATGGGCGCAGACCGGGTTGTTATACATCCTGGGTCAATTGGAAAATTTTCAAGGGAAGAGGCAATGATGACAGCCCTTCCCGTATTGGCAGAGGCTATAAAAAAAGCAGACGAGTCAGGATTTTCAGAAATAACATTATGTCCCGAGGTTTTAGGAAAAATTAATAACCTTGGTTCTCTTGATGAAGTCATAACTATGTGCGAGCTTGATGAGCGAATGATTCCCTGCATTGATTTTGGTCATATTTATGCCAGAACTCTCGGTGCTCTTAACGGTACTGATGATTACAATGCAATTTTTGATAAAATCGAGAATTCCCTTGGTACTGAAAGAACCAGAAAACTTCACATACATTTCAGCAGAATCGAGTTTACTCAAGCGGGGGAAAGAAAACACCACACGCTGCAGGATACCGAATATGGTCCTGAATTTGAGGATTTGGCCAGGGTGCTGATTGAAAGAAAAATAGAACCGGTAGTAATATGTGAATCAAGGGGCAGAATGGCCGAGGATGCCGTAATTTTAAAGGAGATATACGAAAAAGAAAGAAATGAAAAGTAATGTTTCATTTGCTCAATTATAGCCTTGGTTTAGTTTGTCAGTTGCATGACGCAGTCTTTTAGATTATTATAATTATGGTTTGGAGAACTCAAGGTTGAGATTTACTGTTAATTAATCCAGAAACTAGATTGCGGTCTTTATATACAATATTTATAGTGAGGAGGATCAAATATGTTTAAAATACTTGAGAAAAGAGTTTTAAACCCGGATGTAAAGTTAATGGTTATTGACGCACCTGTTGTGGCAAAAAAAGCAGAGCCAGGACAGTTTATAATCTTAAGAGTTAGAGAAGGTGGGGAAAGAATCCCGTTAACTATAGCTGATTACGACAGGGAAAACGGAACGGTTACAATTATTTTTCAGGAGGTAGGTAAAACCACAAGGCTGCTTGGAACACTAAATGAAGGTGATTATATTCTGGACTTTGTAGGGCCGTTGGGAATAGCTTCTCATTTTGAAAATGTGAAGAATGTAGCCGTTATTGGTGGCGGACTTGGTGCTGCCATTGCCTATCCCCAGGCGAAGAAGCTTAATTCTATGGGGGTTAAAGTGGATGCCATAATCGGGTTTAGAAATAAGGATTTAATAATTCTTGAAGAAGAAATGAAAAAGGCAAGCAACAGGCTTTTTGTTACAACCGATGACGGCTCTAACGGGAATAAGGGTTTTGTTACCGATGTTCTTAGAAAGCTCATAGAAGAAGGAAACAAGTATGACCTGGTAATTGCCATCGGGCCTCTGGTTATGATGAAGGCTGTATCCGACCTTACCAAATCTTATGGTGTTAAAACCGTTGTAAGCATGAATCCGGTTATGATAGATGGAACAGGAATGTGTGGCGGATGCCGTGTTACCGTAGGTGGCGAAATAAAGTTTGCATGTGTTGACGGGCCGGATTTTGACGGTCACCTAATTGATTTTGATGAGGCAATAAGAAGACAGGCAATGTATAAAACAGAAGAAAGGCAAAGCCTTGAAGAACACTACTGTAGATTGGGGGGATTAAAAAATGGCTAATATGTCATTGAAAAAAGTAGAGATGCCCGAACAGGATCCTGATGTTAGAAATAAAAACTTTAAAGAAGTAGCAAAAGGGTATACCGAGGAAATGGCCATAGAAGAAGCAAAAAGATGTCTTAATTGTAAGGCGCGGCCATGTGTTGCAGGATGCCCTGTTAACGTAAAGATACCCGAGTTCATAACTCTGATGGCCGAAGGTAAGTTTGAAGAAGCTTATCTGAAAATAAAGGAAACAAATAACCTTCCTGCTATATGTGGCAGGGTATGTCCACAGGAAACCCAGTGTGAAAGGGTATGTGTGAGAGGAAAGAAAGGAGAGCCGGTTGCAATAGGCCGACTCGAGAGGTTCGCGGCTGACTGGTACATGGCTCGAAATAAACCTGAAACTGTTGATATACAAAAAAGCAATAAAAAGGTTGCGGTGATAGGTTCGGGTCCTGCAGGACTTACCTGTGCTGCAGATCTTGCTAAAATGGGTTATTCTGTTACTATTTTTGAAGCATTCCATACACCCGGTGGTGTTCTGATGTATGGAATACCCGAGTTCAGGCTTCCAAAAGATCTGGTACAGAGGGAAATTGATACTGTGAGAGAATTAGGTGTTGAAATCAAAACAAACATGGTTGTTGGAAAATCCATAACCATTGATGAGTTAAAAGAAGAGGGCTATGAAGCCATCTTTATTGGGAGCGGGGCAGGCCTGCCAAACTTTATGGGAATCCCTGGTGAAAACCTTAACGGTGTTTATTCTGCAAATGAATTTCTAACCCGGATTAATTTAATGAAGGCATATTTATATCCGGAGGTTGATACCCCTGTGAAAGTGGGTAAAAATGTTGCAGTTGTTGGTGGCGGGAATGTGGCAATGGATGCTGCAAGAAGCGCCAAAAGGCTTGGAGCTGATAACGTATATATAGTTTACAGACGATCCGAAGCTGAAATGCCGGCAAGGCTGGAAGAGGTTCACCATGCAAAGGAAGAGGGGATTATTTTCAAAACTCTGACAAACCCCATCCAGATCCTTGGAACCGATGACGGTTGGGTAAAGGGTATGGAATGTATTGAAATGGAGCTTGGAGAGCCTGACGAATCGGGAAGAAGAAGGCCAATACCGAAGAAAGGCTCCGAGCATATTATAGATGTTCAGACTGTGATTATAGCAATAGGGCAAAGCCCGAATCCATTAATTAAGGCCACAACACCGGGGCTTGAAACCCATAAATGGGGCGGGATTATTGCAGATGAAGAAACCGGTGCTACCAGTATTCCCGGCGTTTACGCAGGAGGAGACGCTGTTACGGGTGCAGCAACCGTTATCCTGGCTATGGGTGCCGGTAAGAAGGCCGCGGTTGCTATTGATGAATATTTAAAAAAGAAGGATTCATGATTTCGATAAATGTTGCCCGGTCTTTTAAGACCGGGCTTATTGCATTTAATATATGTTCCTGAGTAACTTTTATTTAGCTTTCGGAATATTGTTGATTACTTTATTAGAATAATATAATATACATATGAAACTTTGCTAATTATAGTTATTAAAAAAATACCCATAATACCCATGCCTTTATGAGTGGCAGATAAATTTCAGTATTAGAAATGTTTTACCATTTTACGTAAGGGTGTTTGCTAAAAACATATTTATATCTGTTAGTCGGAGGAATTATTATGAAAATTGTAGTAATAAACGGGCCAAATATGAATTTGTTGGGAAAACGTGAGCCGGCTATATACGGTTCTGAAACCCTCCAGGATCTGGAAAACTATATAACGAAGGAAGCTAAAGAGTTAAATATTGAAGTGGAGTTTTTTCAATCCAATCATGAGGGTGAAATTGTTGACAGGATCCATAAGGCCATGGAGGAGAAAAAGGACGGTATTATATTGAATGCCGGTGCCTTCACTCATTACAGTTATGCAATCCGGGATGCAATTAAAGGAACAGGTGTTAGAACGGTAGAGGTTCACATGTCAAATGTATATACCAGGGAAGAATTTCGTGCGAGATCGGTTATTGCACCTGTGTGTATGGGGCAAATTACCGGTTTCGGATTTAACAGCTATATTGCTGCACTTCATTTGCTGAAAAGAGGTTAAATTATGGTGAGGCTGAACTATTTAAGAAAGATTATGGATGATGAGGGACTGGACGGCTTCTTAATAACAAGCAGACAGAACACTTTTTATTTCACTAATTTCACCGGCAGCACCTCGAAATGTCTTGTAACCAGGGAAAAAGCGTATCTCATAGTGGATTTCCGCTATACCATACAGGCGAAAGAACAGGTATTTTCCAATATAGAAGTTATTGAATATGAAAAAAGTGTAAACCATACATTAAACACTTTATGCCTGAATGAAAAAATTTATGAGCTTGGCATAGAAGGTGATGATGTTACATTTTCGGGATATAAGAATATGCAGGATAGTTTTACAGGGGTCAAATCCTTCCGTGATTTACAGAATAAATTGAACGAGATACGCATGATAAAGGATGAAGGTGAACTTGAAAAAATTCAAAAGGCTATTGATATTGCAGATAAGGTTTTTGAGCATATACTGCCTTTTTTGAAACCCGGTGTAAAAGAAATGGATATAGCCAACGAGATGGAATTCAAAATGAAAAAGTTGGGTGCTAAAGGGCCGTCCTTTGAGACAATAGTAGCATCGGGACCGCGCTCTGCGCTGCCCCACGGAGTTGCCGGAATGCGCGAACTAAAGCAGGGCGATGCGGTTGTTATGGATTTCGGTGCCATTTATGAAGGGTATTGCTCGGATATTACCAGAACGGTTTTTCTTGGTAAGCCATCCGAAGAACTTTTGAATATTTACAATATAGTGCTTAAGGCTCAAATGGAAGCAATAAATAATGCAAAGGCCGGTATGGCAGGCAGGGAGCTGGATAATTGCGCCAGAAGCATCATATACCAGGCGGGTTATGAAAAATGCTTCGGTCATAGCCTGGGTCACGGAGTGGGTGTAGAGATCCATGAGAAGCCCACCGTATCGCCAAGAAGCGATGATATATTAAAAAGCGGTATGGTGTTTTCAATAGAACCTGGTATCTATATTGAAGGTGTCGGCGGAGTCCGGATTGAAGACTTGGTTCTTCTGACAGATGAAGGGTTAAAAATTCTTACAGGATCAACAAAGGAACTTATTGTGCTGTAATTAGGGTTCCTGCGCAAAACAGCAAGGCTCTTGCATTGCACAATATCTGTGCAGTCCAGACAGTAGCTGGACTAACAGTGTCTTTTTCTTACAACAAGCCGGCGCTGTCACCTGATGAATAAGTCCTTGCCAAAGACCCTGTTTTCATTTATTATAACAATGGAAGCTATTGCTTGTTTTACCTCCACTCATGGCAGGAGCAGTTTTCTTTTTATTAATTAATTAACCCATTATTTATGGTGTTTTCTATAAAGAATTGAGAGGGATGATAAGTTATGATAAGTGCAGGAGAGTTTAAAAATGGTGTTACATTTGAAATGGAAGATCAGGTTTACCAGGTAGTTGAATTTCAACATGTTAAACCAGGTAAGGGCGCTGCTTTTGTACGCACAAAATTAAAAAATGTAATAACAGGGGCTACAATTGAGCGTTCATTCAGTCCCACCGACAGATTTCCACGTGCACCCATCAATAGAAGAGATATGCAGTATCTTTATAATGATGGAGGCTTATATTATTTTATGGATGAGCAAACTTTCGAACAAACTCCGCTGGATGCAAACAGTATTGGTGACGCGCTGAGGTTTGTGAAGGAAAACACAACATGTAAGGTATTGTTCTTCAAGGAACAGGTTATAGGTGTAGAGCCTCCTATATTCGTTGAGCTTGAGGTAACAGAGACAGAGCCGGGTTTCAAGGGAGATACTGCAACAGGAGCCACCAAACCGGCAACTGTAGAAACAGGAGTGCAAATTAAAGTGCCCCTGTTTATTAACCAGGGCGATATTATTCGAATTGACACCCGTACAGGGGAATACATGGAAAGAGTTTAATCGGAATACAATCGGCAAAACCATCTCAGAAAAACTGAGGTGGTTTTTTTATTGACTTCATAAATCCCAAAGTAATATTTGAAACTTCCTGTGCATAGAATTTAATCAAAACAGGACAACCTTGGTTATATAGCATTACCACAGAGAAAGCAGAGGGGAGGTACGCAATGCAGTCAAAAAACACGGCAATAAACCGCATAATTACCGACGTTATTCCCTATTTGCCGGGGAGGGTGAGATTGGCTGTTTCAAATCTGGACAAGTCCATTCTTCAGGAAGTTGAAGAAATACGGCTTCGCGCAGGCAAACCTGCAATGCTTTCCTTATTCAGAAGGGATTTGTTTCTGGGTGAGACAGGTCTTGTGTTTAATAATGAAAACAAGAGCCTTACGCTTACAATTGACGAACTTGCCGATATGGTTTTCAAAATATGCGAAAACTCGTATTATGCTTACCAGGACGACATAAACAAAGGCTTTATTACAATAAGGGGGGGGCACCGTATTGGCCTGGTTGGTACCCCTGTTATTGACAGTGGCAAGATAATAAATATACGCGACATATCATCTCTGAATGTGCGTATTGCACGGGAAATTATAGGTTTTGGAGACGGGATTGTAAAAAACATATTTAAAAACAGCAGAGACATTTTTAACACTTTAATAATCTCACCGCCGGGAATGGGTAAGACCACCCTTCTTCGGGATATCATACGCACTGTAAGTAATGGGATGGAAAATATTTTTGACGGGCTAAAAGTGGGTGTGGTTGATGAACGTGGTGAGATTGCTGCCTGTTACAGGGGAATTCCGCAAAACGATTTAGGATGCCGTACAGATGTAATTCATGGAATTAATAAAAAAGAGGGTATGGAAATACTTCTTAGAAGCATGAGTCCGGGTGTAATCTCACTGGATGAACTGGGAAACCCTGATGATGTTTCAACGGTTCTGCAGGTAAGGAATGCAGGGATCCGCCTGTTAGCTACCGCCCATGGTTATGATGTTAATGGGCTTAAGGAAAGGCGCGGTTTCAGAGAGTTATTTTACGAGAACTTTTTTGAACGTTTTATTGTGATATCTGCAAATGATGGGTTTCAGTATGAAATGAAAGTTTTGGATGGTGAAGGAAATGTCCTTTGTGTGGATTGCAAAAGTCGCAGGCAGCCTTTTGATCCTGGGGAGCTCAACAATGGTGGGTTTTATATATTCCCGAAGTCTCACCGAGAGAATAGAGTACATCCGGGAAATACAATCATTTTTAATGGATCTGGAAAATGAAATTCATTTTATGGGCCGTCCGCTGGGACAGGCTTTACTGCAATTTTCTCAGAACAGGGATACACAAATGTCCAAATTCTCAAGACGTGTTTATGAAATAAGCAGGGACGAAGAAAAGGGAATTGATTGGGCATGGCAAAAAGGTATTACAGAGTTTAAGAGCCACTGGCCAATAGAACAGGAAGAATGGAGTCTTTTAGCGCAAATAGGAGAGGTTTTGGGGAAAACAGACAGGGCGAGCCAAAGTTCATTTATAAAAATGATGGTGGAAAAATTTAACTTGCAGGAGAAAAAAGCAGAAGAGGACAGAAAACGCAAGGAAAAGTTGTATAAAAATTTAGGCATACTTGGGGGACTTGCAATTGTACTTGTGTTGATATGAGGGGATGAATATGGATATAGATTTGATTTTCAGAATAGCAGCTGTTGGAATACTGGTGGCAGTGCTGAATTCACTGCTTACAAAATCGGGAAGAGAAGAGCAGGCAATGATGACCACCCTTGCGGGGTTGGTTGTAGTGCTGCTAATGGTTGTAAAAGAGATTGCTAATCTTTTTGACACCGTAAAGGCTCTTTTTGATTTTTAGTTCAACGGGAGACAGTAAAATGGAATTAATCAGAATAGGAGTGCTGGGAATTACCTCAGCAATTTTAATATTAATTATAAAAAATCACAGGCCTGAAATAGGGCTCCAGATATCTCTTGTTTTTGGTGCAATGGTAATGGTTTTTCTGGCATCAAGAATCAGGACTGTTCTGGAACTGATAGAAGTTTACGTAAACAGAGCAAATATTAGTGGTGTTTATATTGCAACACTGTTTAAGATAATTGGAATGGCGTACATTACCGAATTTGCGGCAGAAAGCTGCCGGGACGCATCCCAGAACGCCATTGCATCCAAAATCGAACTTGCAGGCAAGATTTTAATAATAATAACTGCAATGCCGGTTATTACATCTGTGATGAATATTATTCTTGATTTACTTTAACGTATCATCCGAAAGACCGGAGGATTACCAGATATGAAGATTTACTTCCTGATTTCATACAATAAAATGCTTAGGAACATATTTTGTATGCTGCTTGCTTTGATAATTTTTGCAGTACCTAATGTATCACAGGCTGAGAACAGAGCTTCAGTAATGGAAGATATCCTTAAGACTCAATTGGAAAGCAGTGAAATAAGAAGTTTGCAGAAAAATCTTGAAAAAAGTATGTCCGATGAAGCAAAAGAGCTTTTTCCCTATTACTCAACCAGGCAATTAATGCAGGAACTTGTTTCAGGTAATATTCAGGGCAGTGTGGAAACCTTACCCCAAAAAATTCTTAATATCTTTTTTGCCGAAGTTAGAAACAATTTCAGCCTTATCATAAAGCTGATACTTATAGTATTTTTATCTGCATTCATTAAAAATTTACAGGGTTCATTTAAAGAAAGTGCGGTTGGTGAACTGGCCTATTTTGCTTGCTACACCGCTGTAGTTACAATGCTTGCATTAGGATTTCACAGCGTGCTGGGTTATGCAGGGGAAGTTTTGGATACCATTGACAGCATAACAGGTTTTGCAATTCCTTCCTTACTTGCATTATTAATATCCAGCGGAAATATTGTGTCGGGAAGTACTTTACAGCCCCTTTTACTGTTTGCAATACAGGCAACGGTTAAAGTGTTCAGAAATGTATTTTTACCTCTGTGCCTGATGTCAGGCATTTTATATATAGTCAGCGGCCTTTCCGAAAAAATTAAAATTTCAGGTATGGCTTCGCTGCTAAGACAAATTGTAACCTGGGGGCTTGGAGGGATACTGGCACTTTTTGGTTCGTTAATTGCAATACAGGGCGTAACCGGTGCGATAATAGACGGAGCCACTGTGAAAACAGCAAAAACTGCAATAAACACTTTTATTCCTGTAGCAGGCAAATATATGGCAGATGCAGCAGATACCATTATAAACTGCGCACTTGTTATTAAGAATACTGCAGGTGTTGTTACAATGATCGTAACTTTAATAACCTGCTGCATTCCAATAGTTAAAATGTTTGTGATTGTATTAATGTACAGATTTACTGCTGCGCTTGTAGAGCCCTTCGCAGAAGAACGGTTCTTCGACTGCATTACTGACGTTTCTGATTGTATGAAAGTTGTTTTAGGTATTGTCGGGGCTTCTGTTTTTATGTTCCTTCTTTCAATCGGCGCTTTGCTTGGAGCCGGGGGAATTAGCGGGATGATGCAATAACACAGGGAGAAAAATACTATGAATGAGATTAAGAGCTGGATACTAAATATTGCAGCTATTTCAGTTCTGATGATAATTCTCGATTTATTAATGCCGGAGGGGAAAATCAAAAATTTTACACAGCTGGTTGCCGGATTCATTATTATGTTTGCCATGATAAACCCTGTTTTACAGCTCATAAACAGGGGAGTACCCGCATCATACGCAGGCTGGCAGGATGAGGTCTATCTTTTAAATAAACGGTTCGAATACACGAACCACTCCCTTAAGGAGGAACAGCACAAGCAGGTGCTGGAATTATACCGGAGTATGCTGATTTCAGATATCAGAAGCAGACTGGAAAACCACAGGAAAATAATTAAAGCAGAGGTGGATGTTGTGCTTAATGAAAACACTTCGTCAAACAAATTCGGTGAAATACGTAAGCTTTATATAAATCTGCTGGTTGACAGCGCAGCAGGATATAATAGCCAAAACCGACCCAACCTGCTTGAGGAAATTAGAAACGAGCTAAAACAGGCGCTTTCTATTGATGAGGAAAAAATTATCATTAATATAAACGAAGAGAATTGAGGGGGTATTATGTCAAACTGGTTTGAAAAGCTGAAAGTTTTTTTGCAGGACAAAAAAGGTAAGCGGGGAATTGAAAATTTAGTCATAATCTTAATCCTTGGTGTAATAATTATCATAGTAGCAAGTTCTTTTTTTGATGAAGATGAAAAGCCGAAAAATAATGCTGAAGCGGTGGAAGTAGTTGCTTTAGCGTCCAATAAGTCTGTAGACGAACTGCAGGAACTTGAAAAAAGGCTTGAGCAAATCCTGTCTGAGATAAAAGGTGCAGGAAATGTAAAGGTAATGGTGACAGGGAATTCTGACGGAGAGGTGGTGCATGCCTATAACCAGACTGAGGAAAGCATAATGCGGGAAGAACAGGACGGTACCCAGGTTCTCAGTAAAGCCGATGAAAAAAGGCTGCAAAAAGAACTGGTTTTTATGGACAGTGGTTCGGGACGTGTTCCTGTAGTAATCCAGAGGATTAAGCCTGAAATAAAGGGAGTTGTGGTAGTCGCCGATGGCGCAGGCAGCAGTTCTGTCTGCCAGGATATTTTAAATGCCGTTGAAGCTTTATTGGGGATACCCAGGCACAGAATTCAGGTTTTAAAGAGAAAATAATTATATAAAAAGGTGGTGCTATAATGAATAAAAAGCAAATGCTGGTGGTTGCTTTAGTTCTTGTAATAATAGCAGCGGGGGTTCTTCAATTTACATATGGTGAAAAAGGTTTTTCATCCAGGGATGACGGTGAGGAACGCCTTGGAGAAGCTGTTTACGTGGATAATATAACAGGGGAGACCGTTAATCTGACCGATGGTACAGTTCCGGATGATACCGGTGGTGAAAGTGCTGTTACCGATACCGGAAACGACTATTTTACTCAAGCAAGAATTGACAGGGAAGCAATAAGGAGCAGGCAAAAGGAAGAGCTGAAGGAACTTACGGGCAATGCAAATACCGGAGATGAAATCAGCTCCCAGGCTCAGCAGGAATACCTGGATTTGGTAAGGCGCTCTGAAATAGAAGCCACTATTGAGTCATTAATAAAACAACGAGGTATCGAAGATGTGGTTGTTATTTTCGGTTCTACAGGTACGGTAGACCTGGTGGTAAAAGCAGACAGCCTATCACAAAGTGAAACAGCCCAGATTTCCGACATTGTTATGAGACATGCCGGAGTAGAAATGAAGGATATACATATCAAAAATATGAGATAATATCCAGAAAACATGAGGGCAGGTAAAAACCTGCCCTTAAACTTACTGATCCTATTCATAACAAACAGAGGCATGCTTCCAACAAAACATACCTTCTGAATTATTCTGCAGCCTGAACGGCATTAAGAGCTTTCATAAGCTGTGACTTTTTCCTGGAGGCTTTGTTCTTATGAATTATATTCTTTGAAGCCGCTTTATCTAATTTTTTAATCGCCAGTTTCAGAAGTTCCTCCTTATTATCGCTGTTTGCAGCAAGGGCTTCGTTATAACGGCGAATATAGGTTCTTAGCTCTGAACGTTTTGCTTTATTACGCATAGTTCTGAGTTTTCTAATCTTTTCCCTTTTAATAGCGGACTTTGTATTAGCCATTGTTTCACCTCCCAGTAACAACTCAATATAAGGGGACTTATGATTTCATTACTTGCTGAGTCCCGCCAGCCTCATTGTAATATGCAGTAATTCATAGTATAACTGCTTCATAATTACCAACTGTTAAAGAAACCTTACTATTTCAATGCAAGACCTCGTAACATATCATTGGCATAACAAAACGGTCACATTATTAGTGACACGTTGTTATAATAGCATGAAGATTTGCATTTGGCAAGAATTTTTTAATTAATTTTATATCTATATAAATTGCAATATTAAATGCCGTGCAAAATTTGGTAAATCCATTGCTTATTGGAAAACTTCTATGTATCCAATTCTCACACAGCCATTTCTTTGGCTGACTTGTAACCGAACATTCTTCGGGGATTACTCATTAATCCATCTTTCTATGCTTTTTATCTTAGCTTTACTTACCTTTGCGATATCTGTCCCTTTAGGGATAAATCTTCTTATCAATTTATTTATGTTCTCGTTTGTCCCTCTCTCCCAAGAACTAAAAGGATGAGCATAATATACCTTTGTCCTTTCCTTGCCTGGCTCTATTTTTGATTTTTCAATCCCTCTATAATCCAAAAACTCTGTACCGT
>JAAYNA010000127.1 GCA_012521105.1 Clostridiaceae bacterium | reverse complement strand
TTTTCTGACCAAGGGGTTAGAATCGGTAAAAACAGAATCGGCCTTGAGTTTTCTGGCCTATAACCTGCGAAGGGTGATAAATATTCTGGGAGTTGAAGAAATGATAAGAAAATTGACCCCCGCATAGGCGGGAGTCTTCTTTTCATCTCTTAAAAACAGGCATTAATCTATTAAATTATGACCTTCAACTCCTGATTTAGTCTTGTTGAATAGTACTATTTAGAAAAAACATGCCTGTTTGTCACACAGTCTGACGGTCTTTTTGCTTCCGTCCCTAGGGGCACAGCTTGACAAGGGGACCGCGATCACTGGGACAGGTTGAGTGATCGCGCGGGGAGACAGTCCCCCTAATCGTAGCGCGACCACAAGAATAAATGTTTGAGGCTTGGGGCGACAAGTATTCTCTCGGCTGTTCTTTTCATTAGGTAATTTAATGGGGGCAGTGCTTGTAATTCCTTCCCTATACCTTTATTTGACAAGTCTTTGGTTATAATTTAATCTAAAACCAAGAACCAGGTATTAGGGGAGTGTGGTTGCTTTGGGAGAACTGGAAAGCAGGACAGAACATATTAAGGCCCTTGCCGAAGATTTGCTTGATGATATAGAGCTCAATAAATTGAGCACCGAGAATTTATTGTTGAAGGCAGCGCGTCTTGCCCGGTTTATTGATGCGCCAGAGATTCGAGAGTGGTTAAATTACGAACTCAGAGGTTACGAAAAAACCCCCGTTGGTATTAAGTATATGGGGCTGACAGGTCGTTGGATTGATAAGGAAAAGGGTATTGGGTACTGGTGGCCTCTTGCCCAAATTGAAGCGTATATTGATGCGACAAGGCTTGAACTAGCTACTTTGCGTACACCCGACGTTTCATGCTCAGTTTCTAGTGCTAATCCCAGCCAATATGTACCCACACCGAACCTTACGACTGCAATTACAATGGTTTCTAATAAAGCGGCTGCCTTAAGTGTCAGGCTACAACAACTTGGCGGTATTCGGTCAAAGACACTTTCTTTACTTCACAATATGGTTACTTCCGTATACTATGAAATACTCTTCAGTGGGCTGGCAGAAAGCATATTTGAAAGCTTCAAGAAGGAAATCGATGCTTTGTTGGCAACCAGGTGCGGACCTATCCTGGAGCAGGTGCCTGCAGTATCTGCAAGATTGGCTGAGGGTGACAGAGAGGCTGTCAGCCAAGCGCTTAATACGTGTAGACGGATTATTGACTCATTCGCTGATGAGGTTTTTCCTCCTTCCGATACCCCCCTTGACCTGGGTGACGGGAAAACCCTTAACCTTGGCGCGAGCAATCACCTAAATAGAATATACGCATATGTGCATAATTACTGCTCTAGTAATTCACGGAAAAAGGCTATTCGTCATTCCTTGAGAAATCTTTACGAGCGTGTTTCAGCTGGGGTACACGCGGACGTAACGCCGGAGGAAGCAAGAACGCTATTTATAAAGACTTATGTGTTATTAGGCGAAATCATTTTGCTGAGTCATGAGAAAACTGACTCTGAGAAACCAAGTGGCTCCCCTCGGTAAGGATATAGCTGGCCTGGTTTATCGACCACGTCACAGCATTTACTACATAGTGGGGAATTGGGTGCTGGACTTTGACGCTCAGCAGTTTGTATTTTTACACGAACTCTATCATATTCTTGCCTAGGTACCAGAGAAGCCATATCTACTACGGCTGGATTGGACAGGGGAGGATGTGGCGGCTGATCGTGTAGCTGAAGTGGCAGCCAAAATGAAATGAATGGGAGGTGAATGGGCCGTGAAAGCATTTTATTTGATATCTGGAATTCTCTTAATATTATTAGGTTTGATTCTAATTATAATTAACCCGCTATTTGGAATATTAGTCATCATCTTCGGGATTTACGTGCTTTATATAAGAACAAAGCTGATAAAAAACGATGCAGGGAAATGGGTTTTTGAAAGCAAAAAACAACAATCCGCTGAACCAGTTCAAGATAAGCATTTATCGTCTTTGAGCACTACTCGTGATGATCTCAAAGATCCACCGACTTCTCCAGCCATAGAAGTTCCCTCTATAGATACTTCCGATGATGTCGAAAAAGAAAAAAAATATAATTACTCAAATGAAGAGGTAAGACAATATGTTCAATCCCTAACAGGATTCCCAGAAGTAGATGAACATGGGATGAAGATATTAAGAACTCTTGATGATGTTCCCTTAACTGGAGTCACTAAAGAATATGAAGGGGTAAATCCCCAGGACACCATAGAAATGTTATCCGAAGGTGAGGAAGTGTTTTTTAAAAGGGTACCTATGAAAAAGTATCCTGACGCAATATTGGTAGTTGATTGCAACGATAACCCCATCGGCTGGATTCCAGAAGATTTCGCCTATCAAGAAGATATCGCTAAAAGGCTTGACGACGGAACTACGGTAAAAGGCAGGGTTAGTGCAATTTTGGGCGGTTATAACGGAAAAAGCTACGGGGTAAGAATTGATATTGCTCGTTACACTAAGAAAAGCGCAACAAAAAAATAATATCATCTAAAAAAGATGTTTATTGATCTAATAGATTTCAGCTATAAAAGTCTACTCTTTCTTTTGCTGCTCGTCAGTTGCTTCACCGCGAAAAACTATTAAAAGGTGGAATGAAAAATGGATATACTTACAAAGATAACAGATGAAATTGCGGTCAGATATCCAGTTTTGGGATATGTTCAAAACAAGCTTACAGCTCGTACCTAATTTAACTAATATCTATCAAACTATTAAAATACAAAGACTACAAAGAAGGTTAAAGGACAATGAAAACAAACTCAAAAGGATTAGCAGTCTATGTTCAGATTCTATTTTAAGTGAGAAATATATTACCGAAAGAATTTTTCCTGTTGTTTTATCAGATTTGATCGAGGAACATGAAGAAGCAAAGATTGAATTAATACTTAATGGTTTTGAAAACGTATTCATAGATGAGAAGCATGAGGAATCGGTGGTAATTAATCTTTTTGATACATTAAGAACTTTAAGATATATTGATATTAAAAGATTACTTTATTTAGCCAATGAAATAGACGATTATATGACATTTGTTAATGGTCAGTATAAAATCTGCATAAATGGCCACGAAAAGTAGACCACCTACAACTAACAAAGCAGGTAAAAGAAGGTTCACTCCCTAATAGTTGCTCTAATAAGCACTACCAAATCAGAG
>JAAYNA010000126.1 GCA_012521105.1 Clostridiaceae bacterium | reverse complement strand
TGAATAATGCCAGCTTTGAATTATCCAGTTTATAAGGATTTTCACCGTTTATCAATACCTCTCCGGATGTAGGAGGATCGATAGTGGAAATTACATTGAGAAGGGTTGTCTTTCCACTCCCGGAAGGCCCCATAATCCCAACAAATTCCCCTTTTTCGATATTCAAGTTGATATCTTTCAGTGCACTGTATTGTACCTTATCCCCATATATTTTGGAAATATGTTTTAGTTTTAGAATCTCCAAATTAAACACCCTTTCGTCTTTTGATACTTTAATTCTAAGGTATCCGTGCACCGTTTGCTATCGATTATTATTACATCAACCTTACAATAATGTAATAATACTCTAACTAGTAAAGATAATTCTAATAGAAGTTCCTTCTCCTGGCTTTGATTCTATCTCTATTTGGTGTTCCAGTTTTTTGCATACTTCACCTACCAGGTATAACCCCATACCTGTAGATTCACCGAACCTTCGTCCGTTTTCACCTGTATAAAAGGGTTCAAAAACCCGTCGGATATCTTTTTGGGGAATTCCAACGCCCTGATCTTTTACCTCCAAAACCTTGCTATTTTCGCTTTCATAAGCCGATACAATAACTTTTTTATTCTCTCCTTCTGTGTATTTAATAGCATTTACCAACAATTGATCTACTATGAACTTGAGCCATTTCCGGTCTGATTTTACCGCCATCTTTACACCAACTCTAACTTCCGGATAGACTCTTTTCCGTATAAAATACCTTTTTTGCTCATTTATAACCTCAGAAACAACGGAATGCAATAAAACTGTTTCAACAGTGAAATCATGTTCAAAACTACCCAATCTTGCCATATTCAGAGCTATGTTTAACCCTCTATTGATACGTTCTATCTCTTGCCTGATATTTTCTACATAAGGCTCAGCTTCATTTTCTTGGAGTATTAAGTGAATTACTGATATCGGCGTTTTCATTTGATGAACCCATTGATGAATAAAAGTTAGATGTTCTTCCTGTTTTCTTTTGTACTTCTGAATTTGTTCTTGATATAGATTATATTGTACCCTCAGCAGCCTGTTGACGCCTTCCGATAAAGAAGCATCTCCTGCTGAAGATAAAGTATCTTCAAGTTTAGAAGGCATCTTGCTCAATTTATCATACAATTTCCTATACGAAAAATAACGGTACAATAAAAAAACTCCCAGAAGGAAGTTACTTAAGAATATAAAGTAATATATATTTTCTAAAGTCTCAAATCCTCCCAGATTTCTATAAAAAATAAATATAAAAAACATATTGAAAAAATATAATAATACAAATGACACATGGTCACATAAAAATATTTTCATCACATATTCCTCCAGGTTACATTCAATCTGTATCCATGTCCTCTCACCGTTTCAAGGGCCTCGTTAATACCAATCTCTTGAAGTTTTTTCCTAAGACGTGCTACATTTACATTAAGTGTATTTTCATCGATAAATGCCTGATCATCCCAAAGTTTTTCCATAAGCATATCTCGGCTTACAGCCCTCGGAGCCATACGCATTAATATTTCAGCAAGTACAGCTTCCTTCTTGGTCAGCATAGTCGAATTGCTGTTAAAATGTAGTTCCGGCCTTTCAGGGTACAAAATGAGTCCTTTAAGCTCAATTTT
>JAAYNA010000125.1 GCA_012521105.1 Clostridiaceae bacterium | reverse complement strand
GTCTAAGTTTGGGTCTAATTGTTTAATAAATTCATCCATGGAATATAATCCTCTTTTCTTTTGTTTAATTTTCATTTATTTTATCATATATTGTCATTTAATTCAATTAACCCTGGAAAGAACCATAAATTTTATCAAGTTTCATCATGTATTGTGACCCCCTATCATTATTTTGGCGATTAATGATAGGTTACAATATTATGTTGGAGTTTTTCATTCGCAATTTTTTCTATAAAAAAGCTAGCACAACAAGTAAATTTAGGGATAAAATAGATATATTTTAAGTAGGATTTGTTTATATTGGATTATTTTATTGACTTGAAGAGGAATTTATTATTTTCTAGACCTTAAAAAAGGAGTGATTTTAATGAAAGAGTTCATAAATCTTAAAGATGATGAAATAATAAGGTTACTTAGGCTAAGGCATGGCTTAAACTATGGTACTGTAGGGAAAATAGACGAAGATATAATTAGTCTCGAAGAAAAAGGCTATATTAAGCAAAACGGCGGAACGTCATATGACTTTACGCTAGAAGGTAAAAAACTTATAGATGAGTTTTGGTCAAAGTATTCAGAAGCAACAAAGGAAGTTGTTAAAGAATATGGAGCGACTTTTTCAACTTATGAAAGATTAGTTAAAGAAACAGGATTGTCGTGGAGAGTCATTTATGAAATATTAGATGAATTAAGAATTGAAATTAAACCTTGAGCCTTCGGGCTCTTTTTTATTGGATGTTTGCTACATGGATTCAGAGAGACAAACAGTAATACTGAAACTTGTTTTATATTGGGCTTTCATTATGCAGGGTGGCACCTCGATGTGAGGTATTTACATTCAGGTTGATGTCGTAAGGCATAGAGCACGGAATGCTTCAATATTGGCCAAGGGGAATGCTGGAAGGTTAAATTATTATTTATTTGCGGTTAAAAGGGAGGGAACAATTAAATGTTTAATGCAATTATTAATGTTTTATCTGATGAAATTGAATTTTATAAAAAAGTTTAATGAAGATTAGAGCAAAGATAAAAATAAAGGATTAAGAGAAGGAATAAAATATTGCAAGATGCTTGTTGAAAAAATAAAAGATATGAGCATCCCATTAGGAGGACGCTCTTTCAACAACGATTCTTATATTATTTTTCCAGTTATTAGTGTGTATCACTCTGATTATGTCAGTACTTCTCAAGCTTAATAGTTCAGTACGGCTTAATTTACTAAATTCTTCCCAGTTTTTCTTGAAAATATAAATTGCATTTCCGTACCTTATATTTTCAAGGATTACAAGTCCGTTTTTAAGAACAGCTCCAAAGTACTGACTAAACTTGTTTTTACCTCTGATATAAGCTTGCAGATTCAGAGATTCAAAAAATTCCATTCGTTCTTTAATCTCCTTACCCATGTTTGGATTGGGATTTCTGATGGAACTTAAAATAATGTGCGCATTCCTATCGATGTTTCTAGTTCCTGGGGGAAGCAGTTCCCAATCAACATATAAAGTATCAATATAGTCAGAGGTTTTTGAATCAGATGCAAATACATCGCATGCTCCTACATTCTCCTGAAGTAAATTGCAGTAATATAACAGATCATCCATGAAGTAAGAATCCAATTTTGATAACGGTGTATCAATAGAAAACTTAAATAAAGATTCATCGTCTTTTTGCTCAAGTAACTGAATATTAATACACAGGTTTCTTGGCATCCAAGTTTCACGTTGATACACTTCACGGGTCCATGTGATGTCATGCGAGCCTTTACTCCAATCGCCAAAGTCCGGAACTTCGGCAGAATAGCTTACTGTTATTTTGGGGAGATGTTTTAAAATAATTACTCTTCCAAATACATTGTATTTGGAATATCTACCAGTGTCTGGTTCAGGTGTTATAGATTCATCAAAAGAAATCGAGCTATTTGATATAGTAATTCCTACGTGTTCATAAATACCATTTTCAATATCAGAGACAGGTATCTTCTTAGCACAGGCTACTATTATTTCATTTGAATCGATCTGTTTAAGTTTATTCAGTATTTCGGAGGGAATTTTTCGGAAATTTTTTTTCCATTTTTTCATGTTTTTTATCACATCCTTGTACAATTAATATTGTATTAAATCAGTGACCGAAGCCACTGTTCGACCCATTAAAATTCATTGTTAACATAACACTTCAAACTTCATTCTTTTCTAAACATCAAGCACATCATCCGGCTT
>JAAYNA010000124.1 GCA_012521105.1 Clostridiaceae bacterium | reverse complement strand
GTTTTCTGCATCGGTACTTAGTTCTCCACCGGGTGTAGCCTGTAAGTCTTCTGTTTTCTGGTCATTGTTTGTCTGCTGTTGTGCAGGTTTTGTACAACCCACCGCCAAAAGTGCCAAAGACATAACCAACATAAGCACTAACACTTTCTTCAGCCAACTGATTTTTTTCGCATACATACAAACATCCTCCTTGGAATTATTTTATAAAAGGCCAAAAGACCTTAATATACAGATATTTTGCTTAATTTGCGCATACGCTTTCTCTAATAATTAAGTCAAAGTAATTCCAACTAGTGCTGATTTTCATGTTAAAAAGTATCAGCAGATTTGACCCATACAACCTTTATTTTAAGGTATTAACCGTAATTTGGTTAAAAACTGTTAAACCGAGGATGTTGTTCTGTTTTTTATAACGTCCCATTTAAAATTTATATTTTGCGCAAGCGTTTGTACTAATTGTATGTTACCATTAATTACATGTTGTGTCAATAGAAACATTAATTTTGTTTTCGAATCATTTTTTCAGTGTAGACTCACGGATTATTAACTGTGTAGGAATAATAGCCCGGTTAAAACTTTTATACTCGCTTTTCATACATGCCATCAAAAGTTCGAAACCTTTAGCACCGAGACTGAAGGCATTTATATCAACAGAAGTCAGAGGAGGTGTAAAATAGCTTGACAATGGTACATTATTAAACCCTGCTACTGCCACATCGTCAGGAACCTTTAATCCTTTTTCATTTAAATACTTAATAACACCAAAGGCAAGTAAATCATCACAGGCAATTACGCCTGAAGGCACTATTCCCTTCTCCATAAGATTTTTCATTAACTCATATCCCGTATCATCAACGAATTTACCTTCAACGATTAAATCCTCGTTTAATGCAATATTATTGTCCTGTAAAGCCATTTTATATCCTTTTAATCTGTCAAGGGTAACTATAAATTTTCTGTCAACACCGAGAAAGGCTATTTCAGTACAGCCCATTTCAATTAAATGCTGAGTCATCTTATATCCTACCGAAATGTTGTCATTATCAACCCAGTTCACTTCATTCTCGTTATCAGGCCTTCCAACAACAACAAAGGGAAACTGGATTTCCTTAAGATATGTTATTGATGGATCCTTTACACCCGATGACAAAAGTAAAATTCCATCTGTTATACCGCTTTGAGTTAAATCGTCTACTATTTCTCTCTGTTCATCCATATTGGTAACACTTGAAATCAATATTTTGTATTTGTTTTTATATGCAACAGAAGCAACCCCTCTTAATATTTCGGGAAAAAAAGGATGCTGGAAAGCCTTTTCTGTTGTACCCATCACCAGAATACCTATAATGTTTGTGGATTTTCTTGCTAAAGAACGAGCAATAACATTAGGATAATAATTCATTTCCTCCATTATCTTAAATATCTTTTTTTTCGTTGCCTTGCTAATCCTTGGACTATCTGCAATAGCACGTGATACAGTAGCAGGTGATACATTGGCAGCTTTTGCTATATCATTTATTGTCACTCTCATACATAACTCACTTCCTTCGGTGCAACCGTTTGCTCAGTTCAGTATATTATTTATTCAATTTATTGTCAATAGAATAAGCTTTTGCAGACAGAGTCAGTTTTATGGATATCGTGCAATGCAGGGAAACTTTAAGCGAAATGCAGTATAAAAAAAGCACCAAAGGTATTTTGGGTGCCAGTTATATTAATTATTCTGAAATACCTTTGGTTCACGCTGTTATATAATGATTATTGCTTATGTCAAATTTTAAAACCACTTTAAACAAGTCTCCGTCTATATATAAATCCAGATTTCCCTTTTGAAGTTCGGTCAGGCTTTTTGCAATGGAAAGACCAAGACCGCTGCCCTCGGTATGCCTTGATCTGTCACCGCGAACGAACCTTTCAAGCAATTCGTCACTTGTAATGTTCAGGACATACTTTGATATATTTCTAAAGATTATAACAGCTTGACCGTTTATTTTCTCCAGATTAAGATAGACACGCGTACCTGGTTGGGCATATTTGCATACATTACTCAATAAATTATCAAAAACCCTCCATAAAAGCCTTCCATCTGCCATTATAAAAATATCTTCCTCGGGTTCTTCCAAAATCAACTCAAGCCCGCTATTTTTTATTCTTTCTTCATATTCTCCAACGGCCTGGGTAAACAGCACACCAATCTCGGTTGGAACCATGTTTACAGCCAAATTTCCTGTTGAAGCCTTTGATGCTTCAACCAAATCCTCGGTAAGTTTTTTAAGCCTTGATGATTGGCGATCCAGTACATCAATATATTCCTTTAGCTTTTCGCTTTCAATGTTCTCTTTTTTTATTAAATCCACATAGTTTATTATCGATGTAAGAGGGGTTTTTATATCATGGGATACATTCGTTATTAACTCGGTTTTAAACCGTTCGCTTTTTAAGCGTTCTTCTACCGCCTTTGTCATACCCTCGCTGATCCTGTTCAAATTCTCGCCATGAAGTTTAAAATCCCAAAACATATGCCTGGTATCAATCTGGTAGTTCAGATCGCCGACTGCTATTTTTTGACCACCTTTCTTAAGCTTTTGAAGGCTTATTGACACAAGTATTATTGCCGGAACCAGGATTATTTTTTCAATAATCCAGAAAAACAATAACAATACGCCGTCATTAAAACCTATAGATATTCCCATAAATTCCAAAAGCACGATACAGAAAAGTATAAGAATTGTCTTCTTTACAAATGACAGATGCTTTAAGAAATATCCTATAACACTTACCAGCTTTTTCAGAATCCTGGTTATAAAGCTTAAAACACGATAGATTACTGTGTTTTTCCACCATCCGCCAATTTTATACCTGGTGGCAAAACTCATGCAGATAAGTAAAACCAGAAGAATATCAATAATAGCAAACAGACAGAATGTTATTGCGTAAACTATGCTGTTTATGTAATCCAGCTCGTGTAGAATCAATACTTCAATAGCACCAATTAGAAAAACAAAAACCAGAAGAAGGTCAAAGGGAATTTTGTCAATTCCGTTGGGTATAACTCTGTCCTCACCCTTTCTCCGGCCGGCACTGCACATAAGATAAATAAACAAAATAATTGAGACAATAAGAGACAGAATAGTAATTATAATTACAGCATACCGCATTTTATAAGCGAAATCTGTAAGTCTATCCAATGTATAATAATCATCATCGGCATCCAGGTTTTTTTTCACAAAGCAGTCCATTACATATGTTTCTTCAGTTTTGATGTCACTGCCGTCGGCAGCTTTTGTGAAACCTGCATGGCTGAAATTGTATGTCCGGCTGAACAGGAATTCCTGGTCCGAGTAATTACTAAGTAAGGTCTTACCATCCGAATTTTTTAATACAAAAAAGAAATTTGTGCTTCGTATGGGTAGGTCTTTCTGTATATTCACTTCATAAAGGTTTTCTTTATTTGAAATAAAAAACCAGTAAACAGAACGGGCATACCTATATGTAATACTTTCAAATATCCCGACTTTAACATTATCAACAGATGTTACGTAAAAATCGTATTCATATAAAAAACCTATACCAACAATTCCACCAATAAATACGATGACAGTTATAACAAAAAGAAAAATAGACGTTATTTTTAAAGTCAGGCTGTGTGTAAATTTATTCACTATCTTTCACCTCCTTCCATTTTATAACCTTGTCCCCATACCACTTTTAAGTACCTTGGTTCAGCAGGATTTATCTCCAGTTTCTCACGTAAATGACGTATATGTACTGCCACCGTGCTTTCAGAACCATATGGGTTCTCATTCCATACACGTTTGTATATATCCTTTGGTGAAAAAACCTGACCGGGATTTTCCATCAAGAGTTTCAGGATTTCATATTCCTTCGGTGTTAAATAAACTGTTTCGCCATCAACTGTAACTGTTTTTGCCTTATCATCCATTTCAATACCACCAATGACAAGATGTGACGGTTTTACATTGCCGCCTCCAAGCTGCATGTATCGCCTGAGCTGTGACTTAACTCTTGCAAGTACTTCAACGGGGTTGAAGGGTTTTGTGATATAGTCATCGGCGCCAATATTAAGACCTAATATTTTATCAGTATCCTCACTTTTGGCGGTTAGTAAAATAACCGGGATATTGTATTTTTCCCGTAGCTTTACCATAGCTGTAAGTCCATCCATTTCAGGCATCATAATATCCAGTAACACAAGATGAATATCATGTTTTTCTATAATTCGTAAAGCTTCTTTTCCTGTATACGCTTCAAAGGTATTATAATTTTCTGAAGATAAGTAAATTTTAAGAGCTGAAACAATGTCCTTCTCGTCATCACAAATCAGTACGTTATAAGCCATGTCAAATACCCCCCATCCTCACAAATTACACCCTGATATTATGTTGTTTTTAACCTTACGCACTGATAAGCAGAAAGTTCAGGCTGCTTTGCCTGATTTTATATAATTATTTTTTAGTTTTATTTTCTTATCCCTTATAAGCAAAAGGTATAGTCCTCCAAAAACCACGTTAAAATAATAGGTCAGAATTCTCCATATAAGTATAACCGATACAACGGGGGACTTTGTAAAGAAATTCTTAAAGAAGAAATAACTTATTCCTTCTGCTCCTCCCGCAGCACCAGGAGACGGTATATATGCGGTTATCTGTCTCAAAATTGCCTGCGAGGTTATAATATCCATAAAAGAGCCATATTTCCCTTCGAAGGAAATTAGCAGAAAGTAAGGGATAACATAAATAAAAAATAAATTTAAAAACTGATAAAAAAGGGTTTTCATAATAACACCGGCATCATTAAATATTATTTTACCAGCTTTGATAAAACAATCAATTTCTTCTTCCTTTTTTTTGCTGTACTTTTCAGGATTTTTTATTATATGGCACTTTTGAAGCAGCTTAAAAACAGAATTAACAGTTTTTCTCGCAACATTTTTGTTAACCAGAAATAATACAAAAAATAAAATAACGATTATATTAATAGAAACCCCTGTGATGAAAAATAAGTTAAACTTTCCTACCAGACGGTTTAAAGAGCCACCATTGAAAACAAAGGAAAAAATACTGGTAAGAAACACTGCTGCCTGAAAAACTGTAGACTTTACCATAACGATGTTGGCACAGCTTCCCATTGGTATTCCATCTTTCATTAGGTAGTTTACCTGAAATGGTTCCCCTCCACAGGCAAATGGCGTAACCGAATTGAAATACACCCCGGCCATTGTGACGCGAAAAGATGTGCGAATTGATGCTTTTCCATAAATCTTTTTAGTTATCTCATAAAAGCACATCATTTCAGATAAATACGAAAGGAAAACACATCCGACTGCTGCCAGCAACCACTTCATTTTTAAATTAAGAAACACAGTTTTAATTTCACTTACACTATGGTTTTTAAGCAATATAAGAAGCATTACAGTTGGAATTGACAAAATAAAAATTGCACTTACCAGTGACTTGCAGTTAATATGTTTTTTATCTTTTTTGTACATATATAATACGCCTCCGCAATGTAGATTTCATAAAGCACCTTTTGTTGCTTTCAGGAAAAAACTTATGTTGCTTGTTATTACGTATCATTTCTGGATAAGTATGGTATTATGCTCGGTAAATTGCTACATCTTTGCACTAAAAACCATTATGCACCTTTTATTATTAAAAACAAATGGGATGAAACATTAAAATTTTCTTAAGATTTCATTAAACAACTTTTATATTGCGAGGCCCCTTATCAGAAAGGTGCTACAGAGAACAATTATTCATTAATCAGGCGTATTATCCCAAGGGGTACATTTCTTGACTATCTTACGCAGGAAAACATAATCCTCATGATGAACCACGTTAACTCCTTTAGCAGACACAATTTAGAGGATAAAACCACTTATGAAGTTTTTGCTTCTCTCTATGGGGAAAATTTACTAAGAAAATTGGGCGCAGAGCCTATCCACCATGATAATGTTAAACTACGCCCATCACTTCTTATAAAATAAATTTTGGTTTGGCAACAGCTTGTGAAAGTGTTCGTCGCTGTCTTGAAGGAAGTAATTAAATACTTTCGGTAAGCAAGTTAATTGACTTACATATTTTACAATGTGCGTTATGTTAAGAATTAAACAGAGCTTTGACAGCATTCTATTACTTATATTCAAGGTTTTTTATTATTCTAAAACTGTTAAAGCAGCTTTTCCTTAAGTTTCATTGCAAGATCATCATCAGTCAACGGCCTGCGATGTGTATTTTCAAGATAAATCTTTTTCTCATTCTCTGGCATAATAAATTCTTTGTACCACAGGAAAAAGTCGGGACTGTCACCAAACATCCTTAAATACTTTCTTAAAGCTTCAAGGCTGTAGAGTGTGCTTTTTACATTGGTAAGCCAGTCAGCCCTGTAGAAGTTTTTCCACTTGCCGTGTTCGCTTTCGACCATGGCATCTAAACTTTCCCTGTAGTCCCATATTGACTGGGAAGCATATACAAATGCCAGCGGATAATTGCCCTTTTCATATTCAAAAAAGGCTTTACACAGAGAAATAAAACCTTTACATCCAGAAAGGTGAAGTCTAACCTGAAACAAAATATTATCTTTAAAGAATACAGCTTGTTCTCCTGTTAAACTTTTGCAAGTGTCCAGACATTTCTCTTTCAGATTTTCAAAATTGGTAACCGAACCAACAAGTTTATCATAAAAAAATCTTACCTGTTCCGGAAAAGTTAAATTCCCTGTAGCCCAGAGCAGGTCTTCTGCCACTTCACCTATTTCACCCCTTATCCAATGTCCGATAATCTTTCTCGCCGGATGGTGATAATATTCGTCACCTGCTGCATCAGAGGGATTATCCCCATATCTTATTGCATATTTAAAGTAATCCCTGTAGCAATCAGCAGCTTTTTCCCATGCTGATGGAAAATAGTTTTTGCAATACTCCTCCAAATGAGTCTCAGTGTCAATGTCGCCTTCCTTCCATAGCCTTTTTACTATATCAAGAAAATACACATGCATTCTTATGTTTCCACAGTTAAGTAAAAGATAATGATCCGCCCCTGCCCTAAATGCTTTAATCAGCTCATCTTTTATCATGGAAGGCTGGTTTGGCATCATAACAAGATGATTTGAGGCCTGTAAATCATGGAATGTTATATGATAGTACAGGCCATGGGGACCCATATCCTTTCCAGAAGGAAGGGACGGAATTCTTGGGTTATGGTTTCCCTGCCTTCGGGATACCATCTCTCCATACCCGTTATCTGACCATATTTTTATTACTCCGTCGGGAATATCAATTAAACCCTGCATATACAACTCTGTTATTTCACCGTAAAGGTAGGTGGAAAAAGGTGGATTTTCTACGTAATTACAAAGCATCTCATATTGCCTGTGTATAACACGGCTGATTAGTTCCCCGCGTTTTTGAGGAGTGTTGTATTCAGGAGCATTTTCCCAGAAAGGACAGTCACCTTGTCCTCTGAAACCAAGTACCCAGACCACTTTCTTGTCTTTCTGCTTCTTTATAGACTCTTCCCACAAACCTTCATACAAATTTTTACTCTCATCATAACTTGCAGATTTATCCGGGTATACTCTAAAGAACATCTCTGCTCCAAGAGGCTCTGCGTGGTGGTGTGTTATATACAGACCCATTTCTGACGCAAGCTCCCAATGTATTCCCGTTTTTGGAAGATCTGTTCCGGCTATTACCATGTTTCCACCACACCGCAGCAATGTTTCAAAAACAGGCATCCATACTTCTTTTGGTGGCGGGTAAACATCGGTCCAGCCGATAAGGCAGACCTCATCGTTAACAAACCAGCCTCTGAATCTCACCTTTGGCTGAGGCGAAATATAGTTAATGGCAGGTATTTCTACTTTTTCTTTTCTTTCAGGCACTTTTTCTGTCCAGAACCAGAATGGATCCACGCCCAGATGTTTTTCACTAATATAAAGCAGGGCATAAATGATTCCTAAATCATCGCTTCCCGTTATGTACATTTTATTAGATGATTCTGAAAAAGATATCTGAAAACTCTCGGGCTTTTCTATAAGGTTTTCAATTTGATCTGAATATCTAATAACAACCGAAGCAGAATCCTCGCTGTCCGCTGTCCTTGGTCTTGTACCGAAGACCTTTTCAAAATCCCTGAACAGTATATCTGCTGCGTGCTTCACAGGTTTTGTCATTTGCTTAGGCAGATAAAACAATGTATTTTCATCTAAAATAAAGCAATTCATAAAAACTACCCCTTTAACCCGGTTGTAGCAATGCCTTCCACAAGATACTTCTGAAACATAATGAATAATATTATTACAGGCAGGAGGGAAACAACCGACATTGCAAAGAGTGCCCCATAGTTGCTGAACGAGTTAGGATCAAGATACATATTCAGTGCCAGAGACACGGTAAAATATTTTGGTTTACTCATAAAAATCAATGGCTGGAAAAAATCTTGCCATATCCAGTAAAACGAGAAAATAGTGCATGTTGCTATAGCTGGGGTTAATAATGGAAGTATGACTTTAAAGAATATACCCAGTTTACCGCAGCCATCTATTGTTGCAGCTTCGTCCAGTTCTTTAGGGATTCCCCGAATAAACTGTACCATCAGGAAAATAAAAAATGCACTTCCAAAAAACCATGGGACAATCAGTGATTGGAGTTTATTTATCAAATCAAGTCTTTTAAATATAATGTACTGTGGAACAATCATAACCTGATTTGGAATCATCAGTGTCATCATAACACACATGAACCAGAAGTTTCTTCCAATGAATTTAATTCTTGAAAATGCATATGCAGCAAGCATTGAACACAAAACTCCACCCACAGTACCCACTGCAGCAACAATAAATGAGTTTAGTAGAAAATTTCCAAAGGTAATGCCTGAAATTCCCTTCCATCCTGTAGTATAGTTTTCTGCAACTGCCCACTTTTTAGGTATAAGAGAGTAGGAATTTATAAATATTTCACTGTTATGCTTAAAGGAGCTTGCTAATGTCCAAAGAAGCGGATACACCATAAAAAAACCTAAAGAAATTGCAAAAATGTGAAACAATACAGGTTTTAGTTTATTGCTCTTCCTTGCTTTGCTCATATTTTACCTCTCCTCCTTTGATTCATAATAAACCCATACAGTTTGAGACTTAAAAATCAGGAGAGTTAATAAAGCTATAATACCAACCAGAACCCATGCCAAAGCACAGCTGTATCCCATATCAAAATATGTGAACGCTCTTCTGTACAGGTACAAAACATATAGCAGAGTACTGTCAAGCGGACCTCCCTGTGTTACAATAAAGCTTTCTGTGAACGCCCTGAAACCATTAATGGTCTGCAATACCAGATTAAAAAAGATTATAGGTGTAAGCATTGGTAATGTAATTCTTGTGAACTTCTGCCAGCCATTCGCTCCATCAATCATGGCCGACTCATACAAGCTTTCAGAAATTTGTTTTAGTGCAGCCAGAAATATTAACATAGAAGAACCAAACTGCCACACCCCTAACAAAATGATTGTCCATATTGCAGTAGACGGATTACCTATAAAAGAAACCTCCTGATGTATTCCTATAAGTTCAAGCAAAGACATAATTACGCCCTTGTTTCCGAATATCTGTCTCCAGACTATTGATACAGCAACACTTCCCCCTACTATGGAGGGAATATAATAGGCGGCTCTGTAAACTCCCATAAACTTCATTTTAGTATTCAAAAGCATTGCAATAAAAAGAGCAAAAATTAATCTTAACGGAACAAGTGCAAATACATAATAAATTGTAACTCCAAGGGATTTCCAGAAGGTTGGATCATTAAAAAACATTCTTTTATAATTGTCAAGCCCGATAAACCTGGGCTCATTCAGCAAATTATAGTTTGTAAATGAATAATAGACAGATGAAAACATAGGCACCAAATAAAGCAACAGGAAACCGAACAACCATGGGAGTATCAATATATAACCCGTTATGTTTTCTTTACTGTTTTTTTTAGAATGTCCTGATAATCTCATGCCATACCTCACATCATTTCCTAACAACAGGCAGTTTGCCTGTTGTTAGGATTCTATAAAGGTTATTAATTAAACAATTAGTTTTGTGCATTCCTTGCCAGTATTTCATTGGCAGCTTTTCTGAAGTCAGCTGCAGCTTCTTCGGGTGTTTTCTTGTCATACAGTACTAAATTTATCTGATCTGCCATAGCTTTGGTTACTTCGGCAGATCCTGCCGGCTCTGGGGGGCTTACCGGACCAGCATGTTCTGCTGCTAAATCAAGATATTCAAACATTGCCTTTTGCTGTTTTGTAAGCTGAGGTTTCAATGCCTCTTTGACCTTTGATGCTACGGGTATACCTCTTTCAGCATTAATAACCTTATTAGCTTCAATATCATTAATGAACCAACTGATAAATCTGGCAGCTTCCTCTTTATTTGGGGAGGACTCAGCAATTGAGAAAAACATACCTGGTTTAATCCAGAGCGATTTCTTACCATTATCGGCATAGGGCGGGATTGCTAACTTAATGTCTGGATTTACCGACTCGACAATAACACCAAAATTAGCCCATTCAAACATTGCTCCGGCATCTCCGGTAACAACAGGTCTTGCTTCCTTACCTGTTGTAGCAATCTGCATCCACTCGTCAGCAGTAGGCATTGCACCTGCTTTGGTAAGCCTGTACAGCATGTTTAAATAATCAATGAATATTTGATCATCTTCGTATCCCAGTTGTGTACCATCTGTAGAATATAATGACTTACCATATTGTCTGATCCAGTAGGTCAGGAGATTGGTGTCAGACAAAACATCACTGGCATATCCATATTTTCCGGTCTTTTCTTTTATTGTCAACATGGCCTCTTCAAATTCTGACCATGTCCAGTTTGGGGTTGGTTCGGAAACACCTGCTTCAGCAAAGACATCCGGATTATATGGTACTGTAAGTGCTGTAACTGATAATACGGCACCGGTAAGTTTTCCGTCAATTTCTCCTGTTTTAACCATGGATTCTGGCACATCACTTATATCAAGTGTATTATTTGATACGAAGGGATAAAGGTCGGCGATTGCATTGTTCTTGGTATATGTAGCTATATAAAGATTATCCATCTGAACAATATCCGGCATAGTATTTCCTGCTGCCTGAGCAGCCATTTTGTCAAAATATCCGTCCCAGCCCGATGGAGTGGATTCAAAGGTTACATGAGGATATTTCTCGGAATACATTTCAAGTAATTTAGCGGTATAATCATGTCTGGTTTGGGAACCCCACCAGGTGATACTGAGCAAAACATGTTTAGTTGAGCTTTCTTCCTCGGGTTGCACTTTTGCAGGCTGGGTAGGTTCAACATTTACATTCCCGGTCTGTGAACATCCAACAATAAGCAAAGACAGAATAAGTAGCATTGGCAGTAGTGACAATGAAACTTTTTTCATAATATTCAACTCCTTTGATATTAGATTGGGAATAAAGATTGTCAAATATTTACCCTTATACCATAGAACCCATATGGTATAAAAGTTTATTCGCATTTTAATTATATTTAAACTACATAAAAAAACCATAAATAAATCTGAGTTTTTTGTTGAAAAATCAGACAATTCTCTTATGAGTTATCATATTTATATGTTTTTTACAGATATATACATGTGCTTTTCAATGGTAAGACTAACGTTAAATTACTATAAGGAAATCGTATCAGGACTGACTCTCATGTTCTCAACAACAGGTAATTCAATACCTACTGTAGTTCCCTTCCGTAACTCACTTTCAAAGACAAGACCGTATTTTTCACCAAAAATCAATTTTGTTCTTTTATCAATATTGCTTAGCCCTATACCGAATCCTTTCGATTCAATCTCCATATTTCTTAACTTGGTAAGGATATCTTCACTTATACCAGGACCATTGTCTGTTACCTCTATTCTGATTAAATCCTGAATGCGCTTCGCTGTAACACTAATCTTACATGGACCGGTTAAATTTTCAAGCCCATGAGTAATTGAATTTTCTACAATTGGCTGCAGAGTTAGTTTCAAAATCGAACAATCAAGTATTTCTTCATCTGCTTCCATACTAAAATCCAATCGTTCCCCATAACGTATCTTCTGGATGGTTATATAATCCTTTAGCAGATTGATTTCTTCTCTTATTGTTATAACAATTTCTTTATTTCTTATTGCACCTCTCAGTAAATTGCTCAGAGATTTTACCATGGCAGATATTTTTTGCTGACCGTTCATTTTGGCAAGTCCATTTATAGATGCCAATGTATTATACAAAAAATGGGGATTAATCTGTGACTGTAAAGCCTTTAGCTCGGTTTCCTTAATAAGCAGCTGCTTAACATAGTTTTCGTTAATGAGAGAGTTTATTCTGTTTATCATAACATTGAAATCATGATTCAACTGGCCAATTTCATCGTTATGATAAATATTATTGCTATCTGATGGCGATAAATCAAAATTTCCGTCCCTGACCTTTTCCATCTTGCTGCTTAGCATGATTATAGGCCTGGTTATACTGTTTGCAAACCTTGTACCAATAAAAGAAGTAGCCATTAATAGCAAAACCAGTATCACTATCATTGTTGTTCTCATTTTTGATATATTCTGAAATATGTTGTCGTATGGAAGAATGTTTACATAAGTCCAGTCTGTATAAGTAGAAGTGCCATAATATATTAAATATTTCTCATCGTTTATGTTATCAACATAATATGAGCGTACCCTGTTTTTGAAGAATTCATTTATATCAAATTGTAAGTCATCGGTGTTATCATATATTATCTTGTTGTTGGATAAAATTTGAAGATTTGGTTTATACGTAGATTCCATTGAGATATATCTGTTTATCAGGTTATCAAGATCAATTCTTATAAATAACACAGCAAGTGATTCCATGTTTTCTATTGCCCGTATTTCTCTTGCAGCAATAATAATATTATCCTCTCCCGAAGATTTCAGCCATGTAATTCCACCCTTATGTTCCCTTGCGGCTGATATAAGTCTTTTTTTCTCGCTGTCATCCATTAATTTTGTCTGTCTTCCAACCCCATATGCAATTTCATCATTATCAATAAAACCCATTGATGATATGTAACTTTCTGCTTGAGCCTCAGCCATCAACCTTTGAGTCATAGCACTTACTGCCATGGTTCTTTCATAGGAACTTTCCTCAGCATATATATGTTTTAGATAGGATTGTACTTTTGGATCGGAAAGTATACTGAAAGTAAGAGCTTCCATCTTTCTCAGTTCGCTCTCAATATTTGTTGAATAAAGTTTAAGAATAACCGATGATTGGTTAATTAATTGTTCATCGTAAATCTTATATGATATTTGTAATGCAAATACACTTGAAATACTAATAAACAATATCAATGCTATCAGTAATAACAGCAGTTTATTTTTAATTTTCAGATTTCTGTACCAATTCACAATTTTCAATTAAGTCGCCCCCGGGATAATTGATGGCCAGCCGAATTGAAAGCAGTAATACTTTTCTATATTATAACATTCTGTTAAATACAACGAAAGGAATTGGGGTTAAAAAGTGTACAAGTAAATATATTTTATGTAATATAGATATAACACTGTTAAGACAAGAGGTGAATCAATTGTATAAAGTCTTACTGGTTGATGACGAAAAAATTATTATTGACAGTATATCACAATTAATTGATTGGGAAAAATATAACCTTGAACTTACCGGAACTGCACAAAATGGTTTGGAAGCATATGATCTGATAAAACTGCACCGTCCCCATATTGTTATAACCGATATAAAAATGCCTGGTATGAGCGGATTGGATCTGATAAAAAAGGTTAATGAGGAATTACCAAATACAATTTTTGTGATTTTATCGGGCTATGGCGAATTTGATTTTGCAAGTAAGGCAATAGAATATGGTGTAAAACACTACCTTTTGAAACCCTGTGATGAAGATGAAATTGATCCGGTGCTTGTTAAAATTGTTGATGAAATAAAAAACCAGGAAAGAAAAGAGCTTTTCTTCCTTGAGACTAAAAAAAGTCTGGAGAAGGTACTTCCCCAGGTAAAGGAACAATTCTTAAGAGACTGCATAATCAGTAAGACCTATAATGCTAAAGACTTCGACTTTTTTCAAAACCTCTTCCAAATTTCCTGTGATAATTTCAAACTTGTATTATTTAAACCTGAAAGAGAATGTGATTATATTGAAAAATTTGCTTTGAAAAAAATATCTGAAGAAATAATGATAGAAAATGATGTTAATGTTCACTTAAGTACTGTTATTGAGGAAAACGCACTTTTATTAATCAATTCACTGGATAATACCTTTTTGAATGAAGTTCTGGAAAAGATCAAAACCTGTTTTTATAACTATTACCGAATCAACTTAACCATAGCAATCAGTAATACCAACAGCTTTAATAAAATACACCGTATGTATATTGAAACTCAGGAGTGTATGCAATACGCCTTCTATTTAGGTATCGGAAGTATTGTTTCAAGAGAAGATATATTGCTGCATGAATCCGGAAACTACAGTCTGGATTTTAATTTTAACAGAATTGCCATGTCGGTTCGCACTGGTAACATGGAATCGGCAAAGAAAGAACTTGGTATTTTCTTTGAAAAAATCAGGTCTGATAAAATGGATACCGTTCTGGCTAAATCCTACTGTTCTGAGCTTTATCAAGTGATTATAAGGCAATGCCGGCAAGAAGAACTGGGAAAATATATGAAGAAAATTACCAAGATACAGGACATGGAAACACTTGATCAAATATATGAATTTATGAAAGAAGTTACTGTTAAAATAACACAATACCATTTCGTAAACAATACTCGAAAATACAGCTCGGTTGTAGAGAAAATGATTGACTGTGTTAATTCCAACATACATAATCCCAACTTATCATTAACGTGGATAGCTAAAGAGCTCCTGTTTATGAACGAGAACTACCTTGGCAGGCTTTTCAGCAAGGAAACAAACGAAAAGTTTTCCCAGTATGTTATGAGAATCAGAATTGAAAAGGCAAAAGAAATACTTAACAGTCAAACCAATTACAAGATTTATGAGATTTGCAATCAGATTGGCTTTTCAGATCCTCAGTATTTCAGCCAGGTATTCAAAAAATACACAGGTTTTACACCTTCGGATTATAAAAAACAAACAGTCTGTTAAAGGACAAAGAAAACTAACGACGCAGCTTTTAAACTGCGTCGTTTTCTTATGATTAATATATAATACTTTTTCACAGTAGTAATATGAATTATGCCTTTCCTGCACAACCAAGAACATTTATCAGTTTATGCTTAACAAGTTTCTTGATTTCTTCTCTGGCAGGGCCAAGATATTTTCTTGGGTCAAATTCGGCCGGATTTTCTGCGAATACTTTTCTTATTGTTGCAGTCATTGCAAGGCGAAGGTCGGAATCGATGTTTATTTTGCAAACCGCCATCGAAGCAGCCTTGCGAAGCATATCTTCCGGTACACCCTTAGCGCCGGGCATTTGGCCACCATACTTATTAATAGTATCTACATATTCAGGTATAACTGATGATGCACCATGCAGAACTATTGGAAAACCAGGAAGCCTTCTTTGTATTTCCTCAAGGATATCGAAGCGAAGTTTTGCCTCGCCCTTAAACTTATATGCACCGTGGCTGGTTCCAATTGCTATTGCCAATGAATCAACACCGGTACGCTCTACAAACTCTTCAACTTCTTTAGGATCTGTGTAAACTGCATCTTCAGCGGATACGTTTATATCGTCCTCAACACCGGCTAAACGTCCTAATTCTGCCTCTACAACCACACCTCTTGGATGGGCATAGTCTACAACCTGCTTTGTTAATTTTATGTTTTCTTCAAAGGGAAGATGCGAGGCATCTATCATGACCGATGTAAACCCACCGTCTATGCAGGATTTACAAAGTTCGAAGGAATCGCCGTGGTCAAGGTGCACAGCTATTGGCAGATCTGTTTCGATAGTAGCAGCTTCAATTAATTTCATAAGGTAAGTATGGTTTGCATACTTACGTGCACCTGCAGATACCTGCAAAATTAAAGGTGCGTTAACTTCTTTTGCTGCTTCGGTAATTCCCTGAATAATTTCCATGTTGTTTACATTGAAGGCACCAATGGCGTAGCCTCCTTCATATGCTTTTTTGAACATTTCTTTTGTTGTAACTAATGGCAATTCTATTCACTCCTATCCATTTCTAAAATGTAAAACCTAAACCTCAATTTAAGTTTGTTACAAAATTATCATATTAATTTTATCAGACCATAAAATAAAATCAAGGATAAATTCCTGAAAAACACATACCAGCGCAGTCTTGTTCCTCGATTACGGGTTTACCATCCTTATAAGTGAGTTTTATGTACTTTCTATTATCTGTTTCAAAAAAGAAAATGCCAGTGCTCCTGATATCAATTCGCACTCTGTTAAAAATATCCAATTGGATAATTCTGATTATTGTATCAGCATAGTCCAAAGGATTATGATCTGTTTTAGGTGATATTAATAAAGCCAGCCTACCCTCTGTATCGGGTTTGAGTATCGATAAGTGAACACTGCCCGGTTCAAAAAAATTGTTGGTAGGATACAGCAAATCCCTTTCAAAAATAGCGTTATTCATAGGAACCTCCAAGTATTGTATATAATTAACATATCCCCCAACATTTAAAGTTTACCACTAATCCAGTTCGGGGTAAAGGGTTTTATATACAAAATAGATTCTGTTAACACGAACAAGATATTTTTCAGTTTCTTTATATGGTAAAGATATTATTTTGGAATCTTTCCATCCAATATTATCCGAATTAATCCATCTGCTAACAGTTCCTTCTCCTGCGTTATACGCTGCCAGTGCCAATTCGCTGTTCCCATCAAACCTCTTTAATAAATAGGATAAATACCAGCAACCCATTCTGATATTTAACTCGGGATCGGTAAGCTTTTCGGTTGTAAATTCGGTTATACCCAATTCAGATGCTATCCATTTGCCGGTTGATTCTGTAATTTGCATAAGTCCCACTGCACCTTTAGGTGACACTACACTGCTTCTAAAACCACTTTCTGCCTTAATAACAGCATATATCATGGTCGCTTTGATTTGATTGTCTCTGGCATATTTCTCAACAGCATCCAAATGAGGTGTTGGGAACAAACTCCTTAATATTGCAGCAGCCACAGCAAAAATTAAAATAAAAAAAAGAAGAATAACACAAATATATGAAAGCCTTTTTTTATGGTAGGCTATAATTCTCATCCTTCAATAAACCCCAAACTTTCTCTTCTAATTCTATTAATGTTCCATCGTTATATATTATTTGGTCGGCAATTGATATATACATTTCATCTGACATTTGAGATTTAATTCTCTTCCTCGCTTCATCGTATGTTAGTTGACTTCTTTTCATAACCCTTTCAATTCTTG
>JAAYNA010000123.1 GCA_012521105.1 Clostridiaceae bacterium | reverse complement strand
GGACTGACTAGTATTTGCGGCTGAATGCTGAAGGAAGAAGAATATCGGAAAGCCGTATGCGAGAAAACCGCACGTACGGTTTGATGAGGGGGCGGTGGAAACCCCACTGCTCTACTCTATCAAGAACGTAAGCCTTGATTTTGCTGGATTACAGCCAAGTTGTCTACTTAACTTAAGGTGCCGAAACACGTACATGGAAACATTTCGTGAGGGTATTTTTCGGATGTAATTTGAGCTCAGCACTTGTTAGGGTTGAGTTGACAGGTTAGATAACGGGCTTTTTTCATAGGGTTGAAGAGACAGAATGGATGTTAGCAATATGCAAGGATACTCATTCCTCGAATAGGCTTATCATCATTGTGTAAGCTGAAATACGTTGAAATTGTTTGTTTCTTCGCATATAATAAAGATTGGAATTTTATACTCTGAGAAGTAATCATATGGATTATATAACAGCAAAACAGTTCGATGAAAAATGGCATATCTCTCAACCTAGAGTTCAGGTACTATACGCTCAAGGCTTTAGTCATACCGAATTCACCTGCTGGTTAAAAGTAATTTTAATTACCCAGGCGATGAGATTCAGCAACGTCTTAACACGAATGAATGGATGCAAAAAAACACACAGAACATATAAAAAGACGGAGGTGCAGCATGGAATATAGCACTATTCAGTACAGACAGGTGAAAAACGGTATAGGGGTAATTACCTTGAATCGCCCTGAAAAACGAAATGCTATAAACATTCAGATGAGAATTGAGATCTCTGATTGTCTATATGAATTGGAGCAGTCATCAGATATAAATGTTGTAATATTTACCGGAGCAGATAGTTCATTTTCAGCCGGGTTCGATTTAGATGAGTTTAATAATCCTGCTATATTTGATGCACTTTTTGAAACTTCCTCAAAATATCACAGAGTCATTTGGAAATTTCCAAAGCCAACGATTGCCGCCATAAACGGAGCGGCAATGGGTGGTGGGTTTGATTTAGCAACCCTTTGTGATATACGGATATGTTCCGATTCTGCAACATTTGGGCATCCCGAAGTAAAATTCGGCGCACCTCCGCTTTATACTCCTCTAAGGTGGATAGTTAAAGACGGTATTGCACGAGAACTTTGTCTGACAGGTCGTAAAATTGATGCAAAAGAGGCACTGCGTATTGGATTAGTGAGCGAAATTACAAATAGTTCTGACCTATTACAGCGAGCAATCGAAATCGGCGATACTATTTTGGAAGCTCCGTCAGATACAATAAAGTATATAAAGTCGTATTTTATCAGTAATACTGAAAAAGGATTTGAAGAATCTTTTCTTGTCGAGCATGATAAAGCATTTCAAGATATTTTATTGCCAAAAGCCAAGAACGGGCTTTCCCTGCGAAATGGTAGGGGATGAGAAAGGAGAAACTGTATTATTGGAGAGAATTTGAAAGTCTTGAGAGTGATATAGTTGTTTTACCTGAATTGTGTAACTGTGGATATGTATTTGAGGACAGAGAACTGCTAAGGGCTGTAGCCGAAAGTGTTCCAGATGGTGATTTTCTCAGGGAGTTTATGGATTTATTAAAATTGAATAAATGTGGAATCATTGCCGGGATGGCAGAAATTGATAGCGGGGAAATATCTATATTACAGCTGTTATTATTGATCGAGGAAATTACATTGGTAAATATAGAAAAATAAATCTGTCAGACTATGAAGAAACTCTATTTGATAGAGGTAACAGAAATTGCGTTTATAATATAAAAGGAAGAGCACTGAATGAAACAGACGGACAATCCCAAATTAAGACATGAAGTTATCTTATTCTTTATAACTACTATTTTATTAACTTGGCTTCTGTGGTTTCCTGCTTTTCTGATACAAAATCATGGTATCCCTATGAGGCTCTCTTATGATTTTTTTATAACCGTCGGAACCTTTGTTCCATCTGTAGCAGGTTTCTTCTTTACATACATATTCGGCGGAAAAGCTGAAGTATATTCATTATTTAAATCACTGCTAAATGTGCATATCAGTGTAAAATGGCTGCTATTCGTCTTCTTAGTACTGCCGGTAGTATCGGCGGTTTCATGCCTGCTTTTTTACCTTTCAGGAGGGGCTCTTCCACAGATGCAGTTTTCTCCTTGGTTTATTCCTATCGCTTTTGTGTATATTCTTATTTTTATGGGGCCACTGGGTGAAGAGGCAGGATGGCGGGGATTTGCGCTTAAGAAGATGCTAGGGAATTTGTCTCCAATGAAAGCCGCTGTGCTGCTTGGAATGATCTGGTCATTCTGGCATCTACCCTTATTTTTCATAAAAGGAACAACACAAAATGCCTTGACTTCATTCGGCAGTATTCCTGTAATTTTGGGATATTTTCTATATACTGTTATGATCTCTGTTTTAATAACATTACTTTATATTATGAGCAATGGCAGCGTGTTTGGTTCTATGCTGCTTCATGCAGTGGGAAATCTATCTCTTGGTGTTGTTCCATTGATTTTTTCAAAAAATGGAGCGGTTATTGTGCTTCTTACTCTTTGTATTACTGTAACTGCTATTATATACAAGTACAAAAAGATTATGTTTCATAAAACATAAACGTGTGTAGACATTTTTGCAAGTCAATAGTATTGATGTGTGCGTCCAGCTTTCTTCATGGCTTCAACCATGTTCCTGATGGGAAGGTTTAAAAAGTAAGCATTCTCACCATCTTCAAAGATGGGCTGGTCTATAGGTATATTGCCATCATTATCAGCTATTGATGCATCATCAACATTAATTGCAACTCTTTCTATAGATATACAAGCCTGTCCACCTGGTCAAATGATATAATAAAAAAGTATTAAGATTTTCCTTAACATTCCGATATACATAGT
>JAAYNA010000022.1 GCA_012521105.1 Clostridiaceae bacterium | reverse complement strand
GTTAGGTGACCAGAAAGTTAAACCTTTATATATTCCCCTGTCACCTTTTTTGGAATTTTCATGATATTTTGCCCTGCCTTCGGTTGAAATAACATCGGCCACTTTATAAATAAGCTCTTCATCGAAGGTTGCTGCCATCCCGATGGCCTGTGGGAACATGGTTGCAGTTCCACCCCGGGCTACACCATGAAGAGCCTCATTCCACCAGTTATATGCCGGAATACCAAGTCTTTCAATTGCAGGTGATGTGTGAAGCATTTGCGATACTTTTTCTTCTGTTGTCATCCTGGACACAAGATCTTTTGCACGCTCTTCAAAAGAGTAACTTGGATCCAAATAAACAGCTTTTTCTCCCATATAGACCCTCCTTGAAAATTTATCCTTTCTCTGAACCGGTCACAGTGTCCTTCACAGGAAGTGTATCCAACCGGGTTCAGCAGAGTAGAAGCAAATATGGTGGCTGTCTTCTAAAACAGTACAGGCAGCCGGTACGCTTAAGCATCACCAAAGAGGTCATCTGTCTGCCCTGCTGCAATAATATGTTCAGATATAGCTCAAGCGGCTTTTGCTAGGAGTGTACAGAATTTTTACTAAGAACTCTTTAAATGCTCCTGATGACTTTTATTCGTAAATATACTCTAATACAATATAAATTCTAGCATGTTTTTTCCAAACTTGAATATAGCAAAACTGTGTATTATCATTAAAAAACTGACTTATTGCATAAAAAATCAGTTAATTGCACTATTTTTTTATGCATGATATATTATAGGGGCAGGAATTGCTCATTTCAAACCGGGCTGGAGATGATGGTGTATTCATGATACCGCGCTTAATGCAAAAAACAGATTCACTAAAAGGCAAACTTTTGTATATGCTTACCGTAGCAATTGTTATTATATGTGCTTCTTCGATCCTTATTACCATCGTTCTATGGCATATAAGTAATGAAATGCTGCAGAATTTAATGAGTGAAGCTATGAGCTATGCGGCAGAACGCCTGGACAGTGTATTTGATATAACATCAGGAACCGCCACACTTATGGCAGAGGATCCCGTATTGCTTAACTACGTTAAGGAACCCGTTAATAACATTAAATCGGAATTTACCAGAACGGGTGAAATAACAAAGGCCCTTGCCAATTACAGTAATAATAATCCGTATATATCGTACATATATTTATGGCCAAACCGAAAGTACCATGATGAAGACGGCACCGTTATACGATATTCAAGGTATTATCCGGTTGCGTCAATGATTAAGGAAGACTCACGGCGTAAACTGAATGAGGTTGCTGTAGAGAAAAAAGGGAATGTAGAATACCGCTTTCTTGATGAAGATAAGGACGGAATTTTTCTAACCCGTGTTATACATACAATTGATGACTATGCATTTCTAAACCACGGTGTATTGGTCATCCGTCTTAATATTCAGAGGCTCTTAAAGGATCTTTCAAAGGCAAATAATACCCTTGAACCAACTATACTCGTACTGGCGAATGATGAAGAAGTTCTCTTCTCTTCCCAGGAATTATCTGAAGAGACCTGTAAAAAAATTCTCAGTATGGGTGATGAGTACATAGTAACCAAAATCGACAGGAAAAATTACTTTGTCATGGAAAGAAAATTTGAACGACTTGGATTAAGATACTTTTATATAGCTTATTATGAAAAATATGATCTTATACGTTCAGTATATATTATAACGACAGTAATCATTATTTTAGTTGCGACCATACTCTTATTTACCAGTAAAAATATCCTCGATTCTATTACAGTGCATTTTGATACATTAATTAAAAAAATGGAAATTTATAGCAGTGGTAAGTTTGAATCAATAGACGTAGGGTACGATTATTCAAAGCGCAATGATGAATTAGGTACGGTTCACCGCCAGTTTGACAAAATGGCAGATCAAATACGAACCCTAATTAACGATAATTACGTAAAACAACTATTACTTAAGGAGGCACAATTTAAACAGCTTGAACAACAGATTAATCCTCATTTTTTATATAACACCCTGGAAACAATTAACTGGTATAGTGAGTCAGCAGGGGAACTGAAAATTGCCCAGCTCGTTCGTGCCCTTGGTAATACGCTTAGAAGTACTCTTGAACGCAGCGATATCGTTACGATAAAAAGCGAACTTGAATTGGTGAATAACTATATGATAATTCAGAAAATACGGTATGAAAATCGCTTAGAGTACTTTGTTGATGCTGATGAAAATCTGCTCAATTGCTGCATTCCAAAAATAACAATACAACCTCTTGTGGAAAATGCAGTAAAATATGCGCTGGAGGAAAACACCGAAACCTGTTATATTTTTATTTCAGTAAAACAGTGCGGTCACGATATATGCATTACCGTTAAAAATACCGGTTCGGAGTTCGAAGATAATATTATAGAAAAAATTAAGGAACGCCATGTTGTACCACAGGGCTTTGGAATTGGGCTTCGCAATATACATGACAGATTACAGATAGCCTACGGGCAGCAATATGGCTTAACTGTGTCGAATGAAGAAGATATGGCTGTTGTCAGAGTTAAACTACCAAAGATAGAAAGCAAAATTGGGGAGGAAAAATATGTACAAACTTATCATCATTGACGACGAAAAGATAATACGCGAAACCATAGGTTCAATGATCGATTGGAACAGTTTAGGGGTTGAGCTTGTCGGATTATGCTCAAATGGCATGGAAGGGCTTGATATGATAATAGATGAAAATCCCGATATAGTCATGACAGACATCCGGATGCCTGTATTTTCAGGTCTGGAGCTTATTAAAAGGATAAGACAGCTTAATAAGGATATTGAATTTATTATTCTTTCGGGGTATAGCGAGTTTGAGTATGCCCGTACCGCAATGGCGCTAAATGTTAAATATTACATTTTAAAACCGTGCAGCAGAGAGACAATTACCAGTACTGTAAAGCAGGCAATTGAAGATTGCCGTAAGAAGAAAGACAAAGTAGTGCCAAGTTATATTTTCAGAAAAGCCAGAAAACTGAGTCAGGACTTTGTAGATAAAGCAAGGCAGCCTGAAGAAATCCTTAATGATCTGTTTAAGCTGTTACCCGACAGTCATGACTATGATTATGCCAAAGCTGTGGCACTGAGTTTTTTAACGAATATTTGGTATTCGTATGGTAATTTAATTGATTCCACAATATATTATAATGAACTAGAGAATTCAGAAACTAAAGAATCCATTCAACAATTTTTGAAAAGTCATTTGAAATTTATAAGCCAAAAGGTAAATAAGGAAAACATACCTCAGGACAGTACTAAAGGTTTTATTAAAAAGTGTGTTGAATTTACAAAGGAAAATTATTCCGATCCATCTCTTACTCTAAAGTATATTGCCGAAAAACACCTTTATATGAACGTTGACTATGTTAGCAGGCAATTTTATAAAATAACAGGTGAGAAGTTTTCTTCATTTCTTGCAAGGGTAAGGGTAGAAAATGCCAAAGAAATTTTACGTAAAAACCCTGATGAAAAGATATATATTGTAGCTGAAATGGTAGGATGCGGTAACAACCCCCAGTACCTTACCCAGCTTTTTAAAAAGTATGAAGGTATCACGCCAAGAGCGTTTGTAAATTTAATAAGAAGCAACGTCTGACCCGCTCAATATGGAATTGATACTATACTACTTAATAAATACTTTCATATTGCCTTTATTTATTTCATATGTGCCGGTATCTTCTTTTTCTTTTATGGTCTTGCCGTTGCATAATTCATTAAGTCTTCTTATACATAACTCACCCCATAGCCTTGGCCTCTGAGCAAGTACAGTGGTATATCCATCCCTTAAGGGTTTTTCTGAGTATTCAGTTTTATCAAATACCACGCAAATTGGTGTTATACCCAATTTCTCCTTTATTCTGCCTGCGAGGTAACTGCCGAAGGCATCCATGCATATAAAACAATCAAAGTCTGGTGATTTTTGTATAAACTCCTTAACAGCCTGCCATCTTAACTCGCCATCGCTTTCTTCGGTTTCGTGTATACCAATCAGCTCAATATCAGGGTACTTTTTAATGACCTCCATAAATCCTGCTAACCGTTCTTTTTTGTTTAACGTTTGCTTCCTGGTTTGTGTTCCAATTATTCTGCCTCTTTGATTAAGCTTTTTAACAACTAGTTCGCCAAATGTCATGCCTGCCTTAAAATTATCAGTTCCTATAAAACCGTCCCTGCCAATATCAGGAATGTCGGTGTCAAAACAAACTATTTTTATTCCTTTATCCAATGCTCTTCCAAGGCTTTCTCTCACTTCCGGACCGTCGTTCGGGCCTATTCCTATCCCTGAAACGCCCATTTCTACTACCTCATCAATTAGTTCTGCCTGGTATTTGGGTTCGTAGCTTACAGGTGCTCGCCAGATTAAGTCCACACCCAGTTTTGCTGCCGCATCCTCGGCACCTTCTCTTGTATCTGAGAAAAATTCAATATCAACACAGGGTATTATTGCAAAAGAGCGTTTTTCTGATGTAATTTTTGTAAACTTTAGTTTATTTATTGACTCATCAAGGTTTTTGATAACCGAATCAAAACTCTCTGAAAGCTGCACAAGTATTTCTGAAGAATTTATTTGAGAAAACATTAAAGTTGTGATTTCCTGTGTTGAAGCAGCAGTTTCTTCTGCAACAGAGGAAATATTGGCTATGGAATTGTAAAGCTTCTGTTTGAAATTGTCCAGAATACTGATTCGGTTCTTAACTTCAAGGAGTTGATTAAACAGAGCATCAACAGCTTCTGAAATTCCATTAAATGCATCTTTTGTTTTGCACACCGATTGGGTTTGCATTCTTATTGTATCAGAAGTTGACATAATTGTTTCTGTTGTTATATTAATTTGGTTCTGTATACCAATGACAATCTTTTTTATTTCATCGCTAGAGACAGCACTTTGCTGTGCGAGCTTTTTAATTTGATCAGCAACAACTGCAAAACCCTTCCCTGCTTCACCTGCCCGTGCAGCTTCTATGGACGCATTCAGAGACAGAAGATTTGTCTGGCTTGCAATCTGCGACATGGTTGCAGTTATCTGGCCAATGTTTTCAGCCATTTTATACAATTCTTTGATTTTATTGTTTGTGTTGTCCATATTTATTTCTGTTAATTTACTTTTCTTAAGCAAATCATTAATATTGGCTTTTCCGAATTCGGACATCTCTTTTGTAATGTCGGCCTTTTTAGTCATAAGCTCTGCTGAGTTTGCAACATCTTCAAACTTATTTACAAGTTCTGTTGTTATTTTTGTACTTTCTTCGGCATCATTGGCCTGCTCTGTTGCACCTTTGGATACCAGTTCAGCTGACACAGCTATCTGATTTGCAACATCTGATGCCTCTTTTGAGGTTGCTTTTACCGTATCTACAAGATGTTTCACCTCTTCTGCTGATTGTCCTACTCTGGAAAATACATCGTTAAGATATTGAACAAACTCGTTGAACTCAGTTACAACAGTTTTTATGTGATTATTTTTATAGCTCTGTAATGATGTAATTAAATCACCGTTTCTAGCTTTTGTTATTGCTTCAGTTAATGTTACATACTCATTGGTTATTTTTCTCGACAGAAAATACTGAATTACAGCACCTGATAAAACTAAAAGCAATGAAATTATGATAATCAATTTAGTACTATCTGATTTATATTCAAAAGAAACAGTCATCAATGCTGCCGGCAGAACTGCTGTAAAAATGTGGGTCATAAAAACAAAAACCACTTTTGACCGCTTTTTCATTATACATTTCTCCTTATAAAAACACAGTAATAGCACAGCACATTATTTATATCGGCTAATAATGCTAAATTTATAATATTCTTGCTATTTTAGCTCATTAAACCCATTTAACCCTTAACATACACCGTGTGGAAAGTTTGTCTGTTGAAAGATAGCTTCTCCCTGTGGTATACAATGGAAGATTGCCCGGTAATATCAACTGTTTAAACCCGATTGGAAAATTTAGCTTTACGTTTGTTGGTGAGAAAAGCAGTTCTGACCATATTGACTTTAGTTCCTGTTTTAAGGTATAATCTATTCAAAATAGGAGTGATATATTTCAAATGGACGATTCGCCTTTACCTGAGCGAAGCAAGCAATATTTAAACAGTATAAAAATTTATTTGTGTTAATAAAAGCACGTAATAAGGAACAGATTATTAATCTGCATTCCTATTACGTGCTTTGCTTTTTATAGTTTAAATTATAAAAATATATGCCGGAATATTAAAAGGCTTTTATTATTGGGGAGGTTTTTGATTTGTCTGAAAACTCGATATTAGGGAAACTATTGCTACAACTTTTCCTGATAATTTTAAATGCATTGTTTGCAGCTGCAGAAATTGCTGTAATTTCAATGAATGATGCCAAGATGGCAAAACTGGCAACTGAAGGTGATAAACGGGCTATAAGGCTTGCAAAATTAACTGACCAGCCTGCCCGCTTTCTTGCAACAATACAGGTTGGAATTACATTAGCAGGTTTTCTTGGAAGTGCTTTTGCTGCAGATAACTTCTCGGACCGGATTGTAGACTGGTTGACAAATATCGGTGTTAAAATTCCGACAGCTACACTGGATACCATATCGGTTATTGTGATTACACTGATTTTATCTTATTTTACTCTTGTATTAGGCGAGCTTGTTCCCAAAAGAATTGCCATGAAAAACGCTGAAAAGCTTGCTCTTGGTATGTCGGGGCTGGTATATTTTATATCAAAAATCTTTGCCCCTCTGGTATCATTTTTAACATCATCTACAAATGGTATGCTAAGGTTGTTAGGTATAGATCCTACGTCGGTAGATGAACAGATTACAGAAGAAGAAATCCGTATGATGGTTGATGAAGGAAGTAAAAAAGGTGCTATAAATCATTCAGAAAAAGAAATGATTCAGAATGTTTTCGAATTTGATAATAAAACTGCGGAAGAGGTCATGACACACAGAACCGAGGTTTCACTTTTATGGCTTGAGGAAAGCGATGAGCAATGGGAAAAAACAATTATTGAAAGCAGACATACAAATTATCCAATATGTGATGAAACTACAGATGACATAGTAGGAGTACTTAACACCAAGGATTATTTCCGGCTTAAGGATAAATCAAGGGAAAATGTAATGAAACATGCAGTACGATCCCCGTATTTTGTGCCCGAAACTGTTCGTGCAGATGTTTTGTTCCGCAACATGAAGCAACGCCGTAACCACTTTGCAATTGTTCTGGATGAATATGGCGGAATGAGCGGCATTATAACAATAAAAGATTTGCTGGAGCAAATAGTAGGGGATTTTGATGATGAAACACCACCTGAAGAGCCTAAGCTTTTAATAGAAAGGGTTGACTCTCATACGTGGAAAATAAATGGATTGACTTCATTAAAATCGGTCTCAGAAAGTTTAAACATCAGCTTACCCGATGATGAATATGAAACTTTTAGCGGGTTTGTTTTTGGAATATTGGGTTACATACCCGAAGATGGCAGTACACCTGAAGTTGAAGGATATGGACTTAACATAAAAGTGCTACAAATAAAAGAACACCAATTAGAAAAAGCCATTGTATATGTGCAGCCTAAAGACAGTAACCCCGATGAAAAAAAGAGTGAATAGCAAAAACAGAACAATTAAAGCCATACCATGCAGACGCTATGCAAGGTATGGCTTTAAAAAAAAATACTCTGATTATCTTCTACCACGGCAACTACCAATTGCATGCTCAATTGCTTCAACCATTTCTTTATTTTCAGCAGGTACCTGAGTGAGTAACCATTGAAGCTGAGCCACTTCATGATCTCTGCCTGTAATTGTAAGCGCTTTTACAGCTTCCAGCTGAACCTTCGGATCGCTATCGCGTGTCAGAGTGGAAAGTAAGCTGTTAACGCCAGGCTCATTAGCTTTTGCACATTCGCGCGCCAAAAGTATCTTGGTTTCTGTATCAGAATTAAGATATTTTTTACTAAGAACTTCCCACTTTCCTTTCTTAATAAGTCTTGCAATTTTGCTTTCTTTGCTACCAAACATTTCAAACACTCCCTATACTGTATATTTTATGATAAATTTAAATTTATTATAAAATTCTCTTTATTTATTAGTCTCCCATTGCTGCTGCAGGGCGCTATACATTGATGAATTTAACTTTACAAGGCTGTTTTTTATATCTTCCAATTCTTCCAAAGTTAAATTATATGTAAGCCTGTTAAAAGCTCCCCTGATTTTTTCTATAGTTATACTTAAAACTTCCTGTCCCTTTTCGGTAATAACAATATTCCTGTTTCTTCTGTCTGCAGGGTCTTCGCACCGTAACACATATCCCCTCTCCACCAGCTTATTAAGGGTTAAACTCATGGCACCCTTAGACAGGTTAAGTTCTTTACAAAGGCCGGTAAGGTTTATGCTTGGTTTTCTGCTTATTAATTTCATAACATAAACCTGGTGGACTGTCAGGGCAGAATCCTCAAGAACCTTTGAAAGAGTGAAACTTAGAACCATACTAATTTGCTTCAGTAAATCCTGAAGCTGCTCAGTAATATATTCCTTACTCCCGGTCAATGATGATTCCCCCCCGGTTTTCTTTTTTAAAGAGCATATAACAATTGTACCTGACTATTTCATTTCATAATAAAAAACTGCCAGGTAATTTATGTAATTATTGCATATTTTATTACAACATTAACAAAATCAAATAGAATTAGTTAATGAACATAACTGTTTTATTATAAAACGATTATGATAAATTTGTCAAGGCGCGTAGAAAAATATGTCTTTATTTCATTGTCTTCCGGTTTGGAGAAGAAACAAAGGAATGGTCGATGGTTAAAACAACATGCAGATCTTTATCTACTTCACTTATTTTCTCTATTATTTGCTCCTGGATGCTTTCTTCGCTGAGACTGCATTGATACGGCATGGAAACGTCAAATATAAGATTCTTATGCGTAGAACCCTTTACAATTCTAAAATCATGAATTGAAAGCGAATTATCAATATCGGTAACAATTTTTTCAGTTAATTGCTTCAATTCCTGTACATAGGGATCGTCGGTAACTATTGGATCCAAGTGAATAACCAAGTTTATTCCGTGATCTATTGATATGTCACGTTCAATATTGTCTATTAAATCATGGCTCTTTAGCAAATCTTCATTTGCATCCACCTCAACATGGGCAGAAGCAAAGCAGTGCCCCGGTCCATAATCATGAACTACAAGATCGTGAATGCCTATAATACCGTCGTATTTACCTATAAAGTTTTTTATTAGATTAATAAGCTCTTTTGACGGACCGCGCCCTATTATACTGTTAACAGTCTCTCTAAGTATATTAATTCCCGACACCATGATAAACACAGACACAATAACTCCCATATAACCATCAAGTTTAAAATTCGTAAAGTGACCAACAATAATTGACAACAGAACAACCGACGTTGCAAGAACATCTGAAAGACTATCTGCAGCTGTGGCTTTCATCAGTGTTGAATTAATATGAGCCCCTATTCTCTTATTAAAAAAGTAAAGCCATAGTTTTGAAATAATAGAAAAAACTAAAACAGAAACAATTTGTATACTGAAAGCAACATTTATCGGATTAATAATTTTACTTATAGAGGTTTTCAACAGTTCAAAGCCTATGAAAAGAATAACAACAGCAACCACCGAGGAAGATATATATTCAATTCTCGCATGTCCGAAGGGGTGCTCCTTATCTGCAGGCTTACTTGACATCTTAAAGCTTATAAAAGATATAACCGAGGAACCGGCATCCGACAAATTATTAAATCCGTCACCAACAATAGCTATACTGCCCGATAGAGTACCTACAATAAATTTCGTTATAAAAAGAAGAAAATTCACGGTAATCCCCACAATGCTGGAAAGATTTCCGTATTGTTTGCGAACTTTTTGATCATTTACTTTATCATGGTTTTTTATAAAAAGCCTTGCAAGAACGCCTCCAACATTCTTTTTAGGACCTTTGTTTCTCATCCGAACCTCCATCTAACAGTATTTAAATGTCAACCCATCTTTAATACCATCCCATATACACCTGTTTTTCTATATGCACAACTTCTATAATTATACCCTGAAATTCTGCAGTTGAATTATTAAGAGGAAAATGAAAAGTTGACTAATGTGTATAATGCAATAAAGACACGTATTCTTATAATTTGTAAATCAAATCGCATTTGTCAGGAATATTCAGTTCGTTAAAATATTTGTCTTCCAGAGGTATCCATTCATTAATAAACCTCTCTAACATTAATGGACCGTTTCTTTTAAGTATTCGAGCCTTTTGCTTCTCTTTGTCAATATGTAAGAATATTTTCAAATCATAATCATTAATTAAATAAGGGTGCATACTATAACACCCCTCTATGATATTCAATCTTTTTGGGAATACCTCCACCTGCTCATCCAATGCACCTTTTGAGCAGTTATATTTCCGGTATGTGAACACTTCTTGGCTTCTTATATTGTTTAAAACCTCGTGCCTGAAGCGTACATAATCAACATTACCACCCGGTTCTCTCAGTCGTTCTTCTGTTTTGAGTTCTGGTGCCAGAAAGAAATCATCCATATGAAATATATTACAGTCATATATACGGCCTATCAGCTGTGAAAGCGAACTTTTTCCCGCACCGCTGTTTCCATCTATTGCAATATTAACTAAATTCTTTGTTCTCAGCAATGAATCAATGCTCTGATATATTTGAAAGAATGTACGATACTCGGATAATACCACTCGATAGCTGGGATTGTACGCTCTTCTGTACTCATCGCTGTGGCTAATCGGGGGGTAACCCCTTGCTGCTAGCTCCTTAACATGCATATCCACTTCACGGACAGCAAAGGGTAACATACCATCTTCACAACATTTTCTTAAGACGCTTACTTTCTTTTCAAAGTTTTTAACATTTCCGCGAATTTTATTTGATGTATTTACAAAAAAACCATTTATTGTTTTGAAGTCTACATTAAGTTCAGGAATGTTATTCAGATACAGCCTTACAAGACCGTTCCCTATATCCTCAAAAAGAGGTATATCTTTACTAAAGCTGCTATTCTTTATACTTTCTGCTTCTGCCTGCAGTCTTTTTAAGCTTTCTGCCTCATTATTTATTAAATGGCCTCCTGCAAACTCATTCTGATATATAAGTTTTATCATGTCCTGAACTTGCATTTTCGGATATTTATTAAAGTGTTGCAAAAGTATTTCTCTAATTTCATTAATCATTGTCTATCAGGTTACCCCTTTTTAATGCAATAACTATTACAGGAATCACTACTATCTGCAATATAATACCCGGTACAGCGTTAACAAACGCTCCCGCAATAAAAGCTTTCCATGTAAATGGCGAACCGCTTAAACCAAAACCATATAAGGCATAACTTACAATTCCCCAGACAATTCTCCCACAAATCATGGAAATAATCAATGTAACATAAACAAATATGTTTTTCTTTGCAAAAATTTTGCATAGGAAACCCGTTGCAAATCCGTATGTAGCTAATTCAAAAGCCATTGAAACTGCACTGCATAGGGGGCGCACCAAACATAACACTTCTCAGTAAAGGTGTTATAAAACCTACAATCAGCCCATATGGCCCTCCACAGACAAACCCACAAAGCAAAACAGGGATGTGCATGGGTAAAAGCATCCTTCCGATATTAGGTATCTGGCCGGTAAGAAAGGGCAATACCAACCCTAAGGCAATAAACAAGCCGGACAGTGCAATATTTTTCGTTGAAAGTTCCTTTCTCATTTTTTTCTCCTCCCATTTGTTTTGTTATTTTGCAATAAAAAACCACGAAAATATACACTTTCGTTCTGAAAGCAAATATACCTTCGTGGTATTATTTACAATAAGATATTAACTTAGCGGCACATTTTGATTACATTTATACTTTGTGCTGCTTCTGCGATATACCCGTAAATTATAGCAAAAACCAAAGAACTTATCAACACTGCAATTAATTTATAATAAACCTGAAAAACGTACTCCTGCCCCGCCTCTTATAAGTTGCGGGGCGTCTTTAAATACAACGGGCCGAAAGCCAAAGTCCCTGTAATTTCACCTTTACAGCCCGGATATAATTAATAGCTGAGCCATTCCATATGTAGACATAATCAATATCCCGGCATGCTTTACCTTTTTGTTAAACTTGTTATATGCAAGAATTGAATCCGAAGCAATAAACAAAAGAGAACCCGAAAACGTAAGTAAAAATCTGACAGTTGAGACACTTTGCACCCTAAGTATCGCCAAAAAACTCATCAGGAAAATTACTCCGCAATAAAGAACTACCGGTACCCTTAGTTTATTGCCCTGAAGGTTAAGGATTCTATAAAAGCTTAGGCCATAACCTGCATAGACTAACAGGAATAAAAACAGCCACCAGGACACAGGGTTGATTATCTGGTGGCTAAAACATATTATGTAGAATATATGACCCACGAGGAAAGAAGTAAGTCCAAGTATAAAGAAGGATTCTTTTTCACTGAACTCCATAAACAAATCCCCAAAGAAGCAAAATAACAGTGCAAAGAAAACAATCAGTTCGGGGGTATCATTCCGGAAAAGATAAAACAGGTAAAGCATTGGAGTTAATAAAAGCTTTGTAATTATGGAGCCATAATTGCTTTTCCTTGCTGTGAAAAACAAATTAAGACCATATGCAACTAAAAAAGCAGCAAATATAATTGCATCCACTGTATAACTCCCCTGATTTCATAATTTTAAATCTACATATCTTCAAAAATTATGGAACTGTAAACAGTTGTAGCCTCTTGTATTTCCTTTTCACCTTTTATGGTCCACGGTACACACAGTGGTTTAAATAAATGACGGCACAAAAAATACCCCAATGTATTATCTCTATAGCGGTATGCAATGAAATCGGGACGCGATAGCACATTAACAAAAAGGTTAGTCATTAAAAATGCCTGCATAAAAGACAGGTTATGCCTGTTATTGCCGCAAAACTTCATCGAAAGCTGCCCGCGGATGATTTCAGGCCTGTTTGTTCTAAACCACTTCACAACAAAGGGATCAAAGGATTCGATGCATATAAAACCCTTATACCCTGTTATTTCATTGGCCACAGCAGTACACAGTTCTTCAACGGGTTCTTTATTATTGGATTTTATCTCGCAAATAACCGGCATGCCGTCTAAAACCTTCAGTACATCTGACAATAAGGGGATTCTCTCACTGGTACCAGCAATATTATAATTTTGTAGTTCATTATATGTAAGTTCATTAACTTTTATGTCCTGCCCGCACAACCTTTTCAGGGTGTCGTCATGAAATACCACAACCTTTTTATCCAGGGTAAAACGAACGTCAAGTTCGACTCCAAGTTTTCTTTCATATGCTTTTTTAAATGCTGCAATTGTATTTTCAGGAACACCTTCTCCATGAAGACCCCGGTGTGCGAATAACTGTACCGGCAGTCCCTTAATCCGCTTTCTGTTGGGTTTTATAAAATATAGAATAACCAGAAATATAACGGCAATAAAAGCAAAAATATACTCAATATCCATATTACTAATCTCCTACATCCATCATCTCAAGTTTTTCCTTTGGTGGAATGGGCTTAGAGTCGCCATGACGGACCATTAGCATAGTACAGAATGCTATACCCATAAATACCGTCGCATAGGGGAACAATGTGCGGTATCCTACATGTTCCAGAAGAGCTCCCGAAAGTATGGGTGTAAGGATTTGTGCTGCCATGGAAAAAGTGTAGTAATATCCGGTGTATTTACCCACGTCAGAGCCTTTGGCCATTTCAACAACCATTGGATAGGAGTTTACATTTATTGCTGCCCATCCTGATCCAACCAGGGCCAAAATTATGGTTAAAATGGGGTGATACGACGTAAAAAAGTATGCTATTGCAAAAGAAACAAACAGCATAGCTATACCAATCAGAATTGTTTTCCGGCGCCCTATTTTCGAAGCAATAAAACCTACAGGTATATATGAAACAACTGCCGCTGCAGTTGCAACAAGCAAATTGGTGGCAAAGCCCCCTCCTGCAATACCCAAAAAGCTCTGCGCATATTTTGAAAAAGCTGTAGTAACAGCATTATAGGCCATAAACCAGAAAAATATAGACATAAGAATAAAAATAAGGCTTCTCCTAACATCTTTAGGTAAAGCCTTCCTTTCTTCAGATTCGGTTTCATCTGTGTCGGATTCATGACCGTTTACTGCTTTCATTTCAGCAACCAGCTTGTTTTCATCAATAATTAAAACAAGTGCAACAACCGAAACAACCATTAATGCAGAAACAATAAAGAATAATGAAGAATAATCAGGTTTCAAAATGTCCGGTACCAATAAGGATATAACAACTAATGTAAATGCTCCGCCCATTGCTCCCATCAGATTAATTATTGCATTTGCCTTTGAACGAAGGGGTTTAGGGGTTACGTCGGGCATTAACGCAACTGCCGGAGATCGGTATGTACTCATTGATAAAAGCACTATAAACAAAGCAACAACGAATAAGGGTAGATTAACGGTATTATCGCCAAACGGAAGAAAATTCATTGATACAACAGATAATGCCGTACCTCCAATAATATACGGCATTCTTTTACCTATTTTAGTTGAAGTCCTGTCCGATAATGCCCCAAAAAACGGTAGCATAAAGAGTGCAAGAATGTTGTCCAGTGCCATAATTCCCCCGGCAACGGTGTCACCTATCTTAAAAGTGTTTTTCAAAATAAGAGGAACAATGCTGTCGTAAAGCTGCCAAAAAGCACATATAGACAAAAATGCAAGACCAATAATTGTTGTACGCTTATAATTTAGCTTCATATTCAAACCCCCTTTATTCAACTTTAACATACCATTTAATAAAAAGGGTGTCAATTTCTAAATCTACCAATCGCTTCTACATACAGCCTTAGCTTCATCAAGAAATCCCAGATCCCATAGTAATCTGCTGCCCACATATTTATTGCGAATATCTTTTGTCGCTAAAAATGTGGCTTCTACTTCGGCGTCCGAATATCCCATTTTCTTTGGTCTGGTTGGCATACCTATCTCTGACATATACTTTTCTACCTGCTCTAAGGAAGGCAGCTCTTCAAGAATGATATTCAGAATCTCATCCCAGCGGGCAATAATGATATCAAGTCTTTTTGCATGGGATTCAGAATCATACTTCCCTTCTATTTTTTCAAGTTCAATTAACCCTTCTGCAGCTTTCCCTATGAAAGATACCAGGAACTGATTCCAGTCCTGAATCGAAAAGGAATTGACAAAATTTAAAGCCTTTTGCCTGTCGGGCGTAATACCCGAGATAAATTTATATATCCTTAAGCATAGAAGTGTACCAACTCCACATTGAATACCATGAAGGGTCGATGGTGTATTAAACTCAAGTGCACGCATATCCCACAGGTGCGAAAAGTAATGTTCCATTCCCGAAGCAGGTCGGGAAATCCCTGCAAAGCTCATAGCTATGCCTGAAATAATTAAACCCTCGGTAAGGGATTTCATTGCCTCAGGATCTCTATTCAATAAAGCCTTAGTATTAAGACATTTCTTAACAGCAATCCGAACAATTGTGGCAATGTTCTCACAGTAATACTCTCCTGTAATTATGTGGGAAAGCTTCCATTCACAAATACTGATATACTTAGCAAGCATATCCCCTATCCCGGCCTGTAAAAGATATAAAGGAGCATGACATAAAGTATCCAAATCAGCTACAATAGCAGTGGGGCAAGCACTATCCACGCTAATTTTTATTCCGTCCCTTATTACCGACGATGTAACAGATGCATACCCGTCCATAGACGGAGCTGTTGCTACAATCATGTATGGCAGGCCTGTAATGTGGGCTACTATTTTACCAATGTCGTTTATAGTACCTGAACCAACACCAAGAATAAAATCACATTCACTGTCATAATGTATTATAGCTTTACCAACTGCCAATTCGTCCGGTTTTATGGGGTCGTTATCATATATATATAATAAATAAGAAAGATTTTCATTCTGAATAAACTTGCAAACATCTTTTCCTGCTGCATTATATGTATTTCTATCCGCAATAATAAAAACTTTTGAACCACCGTATTTTTTAATTATGCCTGGAACTTTAACCAATGCACCCTGTTCTATAAGAACTTCCTTAACATCGCTTGTATGTTCCTTGCCACAACTGCACTCATTACTGAGTTTCAGAGAAGTTTCAATATTAAATTTTTTAACAAGTTCTAGCATATCCATAATATTTATGCCCCCATTTCGTTAGAATAACACCCATAATCAGTCAGATTTATCTTCCTGATTATGGATGTTTATTATTTTTGCTTTATAAATTGTTATCAGCCTGCTAAATATATATTTTCTAAATTTGCCTACGCTTCTAATTTATATGCCTTTGCACGCTCAAACTCATCTATAATTTCCTGAGAAGGCTTTTCAGATAAAAGAGAAACAACTACAATAACTACACAGGATATTACAAAGGCAGGCAGCAATTCATATATATCAAACACTCCGCCAAGGGGTTTTATCAGATAGTTCCAGATAAATACCATCGAACCACCTGAAATCATACCTGCTATGGCTCCGCTTTGCGTAGTCCTTTTCCAGAAAAGGGAGAAAAGTATGATAGGACCAAATGTAGCACCAAAACCTGCCCAGGCAAAGGAAACAATCTTAAAGATAACACTTCCTTCATCAAGGGCAATTATTATTCCAACTATTGCAATTAATAAAAGAGTTATTCTTGAAACAATCATAACTTCTTTATCCGAAGCTTTTTTTCTAATTATACCATGGTATATATTCTTCGATACGGCCGAAGTAGCTATTAAAAGGTACGAGTCTGAAGAGCTTATTGTTGCAGCTAAAATACCTGACATAACTATCCCGGCAATGAGAGGTGGCAATAAATTCGAACCCATTAAAACAAATATGCTTTCTGCGTCGCTTCGTGTTAATAAAGCGTTCGGATATAGGGTTCTTCCCACAAGACCTATTGCAACTGCCGCAACAAGTGAAATTACACACCATGTTGTAGCAATTCTTCTGGACTTGTCGAGTTCATCCAATTTACGTATTGCCATAAACCTTAACAAAACATGGGGCATTCCAAAATAACCCAATCCCCATGATAATGTGGATATTACTGATAAGAAACCATATGAACCTGCTTGGCTGAAAAGGGGTTGTCCTGCCTGTGAAAGTTTTTGAACACCATCTTCAACTAATGGTGTGGCTATACCGAAAAACTCAAAAAACCCTGGAATCTGACGGATATTACTTACTATGTTTGATACTCCGCCTGCAGAAAAAATCCCTACGCTGAGTATTACAACAAGTGCAAATATCATTACCAGCGATTGCATGAAGTCTGAAGCACTCTCAGCAAGGAATCCGCCGATTATAACATAGAATAGTACAAAAACCGCACCAAGAATCATCATCAACTGATAATTTATTCCGAAGATTGCATTAAAAAGTTTACCTACAGTTACAAAACAGCTTGATGCATAAACTGTGAAAAACACCAGGATAAAAAGTGCGGATATTGTCATTATTACTTTTTTCTTTTCTTTAAATCTGTTGCTTAAAAAGTCGGGTATAGTTATAGAATCACCAGAGATTGCGGAATAACTGCGCAGTCTTTTTGCAACAAACAGCCAGTTTATATATGTACCTAAAGCAAGCCCAATGGCAGTCCATATTGCATCGCTTAATCCAAACCAATAAGCAACACCCGGAAGCCCCATCAGAAGCCAACCGCTCATGTCAGAAGCTTCGGCACTCAAAGCTGTTACCCATGGTCCAATTGTTCTGCCACCAATAAAAAAGTTTTCACTGCTTTCATTTGCACGCTTAGCATAGTATAACCCAATCAGAACAACCAGGGTCATATATGCAAACATTGCAATAAGCATTTGAAGCTTATCCCCTGTCATTAGTTCTCCTCCTTAAAAATCATAATACCGAATAATTATACTAATTGATTAATATCATTTCAACTTATTTCAACAAACCTAATAAAATGCAAACGAATAATTATACAATTGCAATGAATATCATATATACTTTGCGATTATAATCCGTATACGGCCTTTTCTTGTTGTACTTCCAATTTCCTGTAACACAGCCTTTCCCATGCCTCTTACAGTAATATAATCGCCCTGATTCACCTGCTTGTCGATTTTACTACATTCAAGGTGATTTATAAATACTCTGCCTGCCTTTATTGCTTCCACAGCCTTTTCACGACTGATTGAAAATCCCGATGAAACTACACTGTCAAGCCGTAACGAAGCTACAGTATCATTAATAATTTTATATTTCGTTTCAGGAACATTAATAATATTAAGCGGAATAACAGATATATCAAGTTTAATTCTTCCGGCAGTACTGAAGTTGCCTTCAAGATAAGGCAATACTTCCTTCATAACAATAATATCGCAGCTTTTACTGCTTACCAATATATCGCCAATCATTTCCCTTTTTATACCTGTTCCCAGGATCCCACCAAGAAAATCCCTGTGGGTAAGAGAGTTAGCAACAGAATATTCTGCCCTTATGCAGGAAAGGGGGTTTATGTCCTGGTCGGTTATATCTTCGGGCCCAATATAATCGGGAAGGAAAATAAGAACGGTGCGCTGTGCACCATCATATCCCCCGAAAAAAACATGCGGGGGATTTCCAAAGTCTTTAATCAGTTGTTCAGCTACAGCCCTTTGATGTTCATTTAAGAAATGGGTTATAGTAAGAATGTTTTTTTGCCGGGTCTGATTAAGTTTATCAAGAACCTGTACCAATATCAGCTTAACTTCCGGGTTTGAAGTATATTTATCAACTATTTCATTTTTATACATGCCAATTTCCCTTTGTAAATTAATAGTCTTGCTTAACACAGTTATCAAATAGTTTAGCATAATTAATACATTCTGAGAAGTGTCAGTCCGCGTATAAAATATCCTTTAACAGCTCACACTCAAGTTCGTATAGAATTCTTCAATTTTCTATCGATTGTAGTTGTTTCTTTTTGAATTATTTGCACGAGGCTGCGCCAAAGGCGGGTATGCCTCTTCCTGCCTGGGCAAAGGACTTGCCCGGACGAATGGGTGTGCACAATTCCGCCAATATCCTTGAAGGCGCGGTATAACACAAGATGGGTTGGGGTGTCGGTTGAGGGTTTTAAATCACCCTCAACCTTGTTTCCATCCAAATCAACAACTACAAGGTGCTCTTTTTTAATGACCGATAAGGAACCCCGCTTGGTTTTATCACTTGAAGGCCCTTTTCCCTGTCTATTCCGCTTACGTTTCCCCATGTGAAAGTAACCAGACCACGTTCGGCAGTGCAAGGTTGGCTGAAAGGCCTGCTCTATCAACTTATCAAGCATATTATCGGCCCCGGGCATTGATATAATTATGATGATCTGACAACACTCTTTTTAATTTCTCTCAGGCGCTTCATAACATCATTTTGTCCTCTGCCAAAGTAGTCGTGCAGTATCCTGTATTCCTGGTAAAGCTTTTCGTAAATTTCCACGTTTTCAGGAATTGGTCTGTAAACCCTGTCCAGAACTTTTGTCATAGCTTTTGCTGCATCTACAATACTGTCATAGCCACCTCTTGGAGAACCGGCCGCCACTGCACCGAACATGGCGGAACCCAATGCCGGAGCCTGGGCAGATGCGGAAATTCTTATCTTCCTGTTAGTAACATCAGCATAAATCTGCATCATCATTTCGTCCTTTTGCGCTATGCCGCCTGCTGCGTATAGTTCATTTACAGAAATACCATGTTCCTCGAAATTATCTATAATCATGCGTGTACCATAAGCAGTAGCTTCAATTAATGCCCTGTAGATTTCTTCGAGCTTTGTAAGAAGTGTACAGCCTATTATCATGCCTGTTAAGTCTACATCACCAGAACAGAACGGTTTCCGTTCCACCAGTCCAAAGCAACAAGGCCGCTTTCACCGGGATTTAATTTACTGGCCCTTTCTCTTAAAACCTTATGTATGCTTACCCCTCTGTCCCTTGCTTCTTTTTCGTACTCTTCGGGAACGCAGTTTTTAATAAACCACTGGAAATGGTCGCCAACACATGACTGGCCTGCTTCGTAACCCAAATATCCCGGAATAATTCCATCCTCAACAACACCGCAAATACCCGGAACCATCTTCTCTTCTGTCTCGAGTACCAAATGGCATGTGGATGTGCCTATTATCAGCATCTTCCCTGGTTCTGTAATTTCCACAGCAGGCAAAGCAGCATGAGCATCAATATTACCAACAGCAACGGCAGTTCCGGGTTTTAACCCTGTTAATTCAGCGTCCTTCGCGGTAATTTCACCTGCTTTTGTACCAATGGGATATATGTCCCTGCTTAATTTTTCATCAACCAGGTTTTCAATCCTTGGATCCAAAGCTTTAAAGAACTCCCTGGGGGTATCCCATTCTTTTATTCCATATTGCCTTATACCCTGCGGTACAGCTGTTCCTTTTTTCCACGCCCGTTAACTGAAGAACAATCCAGTATTTTTCCTCCATAAAGCTTTAAGAATTTTTCGTCGCGTTCTTCAGCAATTTCGTTCAGCCTGTTAGCCTCATCCTGTGCTGCGTGGTGTTTCCACAGTTTAACATATGCATGTGGGTTTGTCTTGAATCTATCGTCAAAGCATAGGGGTTGATCTGTCTTGTCTATTGGAAGCATTGTACTGGCTGTAAAGTCAATACCTATTCCTATAACATCGTCTGGTGATACTCCAGACTCTTTTAATACATCGGGAATGATTTCGGCAAGTACATCAAGATAGTCCTGCGGATGCTGAAGCGCCCAGTCGGGTTCAAGCTTTATATTACCATAAGCAAGGTATTCATCCATAACACCTGTGGATATTCCTTAACAGCTGTTGCAATTTCGTTACCCGTGGCAAGCTCTACCAATACTGCTCTTCCGGATAAGGTTCCAAAATCAACACCAATGGCATACTTTTTTTGCATAGTAAAACCTCCATCTCAGAAATACTATATTAAATGGCAGCCAATAAGGCAGCTGCAGTTAACCGGTAACAGGCCCGGTGCTGTTTCTTACAACAAGCCCGGGCATCATTTTAACTTTAAAAACCTTTTCTTTATCGGCTGTCATCTTCAGCATCAGGTTTGCTGCTTCTATACCCAGCTTTTCTTTCGGGTGTATAACTGTTGCCAGTTTTACTTCAGAAGCGAATGCCAGATCAGAATCGTCAAAACTGACCAGCGATAATTCTTCGGGTATAATAATTTCGTTGTCTCTCATAATGTCTATCAGTTTTAAGCTTATTTGATCATTATAGCATACAAGTGTAATACAGTCTTCAAAAAAATTAATAATCATGTCCTGTGACTTCCTGCTGAATTTATACTGCAGGTTTTCAGTGTTAAGCAATAAAACCTTTTCATCGTTAAGGCAATCGGGAGGTTCAGGCCGACAGCAGGACTTCTGCTGCATTCTGACAGAGGTTCGCAGTATTGCAGCAATGAATATCAAAAGATAATCAAAAATAACGGTTTTATTTGCAGTATGAGCCGGAAAGGCAACTGTTGGGACAATGCACCTATGGAATCCTTCTGGGGGAAATTAAAGAGTGAATGGCTTTGCGACATGAAATTCAAAACAGTAGAAGAAGCAAAAGCAGCTGTATTTGAATATATAGAGATATTTTACAACAGGGACAGGCTGCATTCTTCAAATGGCTATATATCTCCAAGTCAGAAGCGCGAAGCAGCATAAAACTGGAAAAAGGCAAAGAAAAAAGAAGATACAAGCCGTTTTGTGTGTCTACTTTTTTGAGGTAAGGTCAGATTTCAACCCAAGAGCGAGCGGATATTTCAGTGTCACCATTAGCCTTTACATTC
>JAAYNA010000122.1 GCA_012521105.1 Clostridiaceae bacterium | reverse complement strand
TTTATTTATTGAAGTACAAACTAGATATAGATATTTTATAATGCCTTCTTTTTTTATCTCTACTTCTGTAGTATTTGATTTGATATCAAAGTGGTTAAAAAATAGGCAGACAGGTTGATCACTGAAACATGTTTGTTCTTTAAAAATCTACTGTGATGCCATGCAATCTACGCAGAAATCGCACGTTGAAAGCAATCACAACTATGCCCGGGACATAATCCCTAAAGGAAGGCCATTGGACAGGCTAACACAGGACAGCGTAAATATTATGTTTTCACATATTAATTCAACTCCCAGGAAATCGTTGCATGGTAAGACTCCATACGAGCTCTTTGTATTTTGTTCGGGCAATACGCAGTGGAGGCTCTTGGCATTATAGAAATCTCAAAATACTTTCGGCATTACACAAAGCGCTTTAAAGAAGGCGTCTTATCGTACGTTTTTTATCACAATTGCCGCAAGTGCACATTGAATTTATGTATTCAGGAAATAATAAAAAAATGAATGACAAAGAAAAAAGCAGTTGATCCATTTTAAAGTTTAACTACAGTAAATTTATAAGTTAGGAGGTCAATAATTTGAATAAAGATCAATATAAGCATTATAAATATCTTCTTAAACAGCTTAGAGAAGATCATACGGAAGTTGTAGACGATATGCTACAGGGAGCCCCTGGAGGCTATCGTGTATCAGAGGATAGTGAACTGTCGCGATATGACAATCACCCTGCAGATACCGCCACCGAATTATCTGACGCCGAGCACTTATTTGCATTAAGAAAGAGCCAGGAATACGCAATTAAGGAAATAGACGATGCTTTGAACAAAATAAAAACAAATACCTATGGAATTTGTGAATCATGCGGAAAGGAGATTGATCCGAAAAGGCTTGAAATAATACCATATGCAAGAAATTGTATTAAGTGTGAAAGTTCAATAGAGCATGAGGTAAATTTTGACAGGGTTAGTAAGTCTATTCACCGTCCTGTGGAAGAGGATGTTTTGGAAAAGGAGATGCGCGGTGATTTTCTGCACGATATTAGTGGTGACGAACCTTATGATGGAGAGCAGGCACTTGAAGAAGTCTTATCATTTGGGTCTTCGGATTCTCCGCAGGATGGTGCGCCCCTTGGTAACAGACAGGATGCCGCTGAAAATGACAGATCACTTCATGAAATAGAAGATGTAGAGCAAATAAGTAATGAGATGTACAAACAACAGTTAACATAAAAGCCTGCTAATCAGGCTTTTTCAATTTATTTTGAATGATATTGAAGGCAAGGCCATATATTTTATATGAATATATTAGATTATAAAATTTGCTGCATTTTTTCATAATGCGGTTATATTGGGGGCGTATGAGGAAAAAATCTCTTAAACAGAATACATTTATATTAACCGTTGCGGGTTTTATTGTTAAGCTTTTAGGTTTTTTTTACCGAATCTTTATTGCAAATTCTATCGGTGCTGAAGGCATGGGGTTGTACCAACTGGTACTTCCCGTTTATAGTCTCATTTTATTGGGTTTAACAGCGGGTGTGGGTATTGCCATATCAAGACTTGTCGCAGAAGAAACGGCAAGGGGGAACTACAAAAATGCCAAACGAATTGCTGTTATCTCAGGTGTTTCCATATTTATAGCCGGGACTATAATTGTTTTCATATTAATGCTGAATCTTGACTTCATTGTTAATATACTTGTAGGAGATGCAAGAACAAAAAGCGCACTGTATTATTTGCTGCCTTCAATTCCCCTTATTGCTGCTCTTACATCTTTAAAGGGATATTTCTATGGGAAGCAGGAGGTAGTACCGAATGCAATATCCCAGGTTGTTGAGCAGGTTATAAAACTTGTTGTTGTTTATCTGATAGCCGATATTTTTGTTTACAGAAATATGGAACAAAAATGTCTTTTTGCTACAATTGGCCTTATTGCAGGCGAAATAGCAAATGTTCTTACGGTGTATATTGCATTTAGGATACGTAAAGCAGATAAGCCTTTGCCCAATCAAAGGATTATGCGAAAAAGAGATATATTAAAAAAAGTTTTGGGCATTTCTCTGCCAATAACAACAAACCGTCTGGTTTTATCGCTGCTTGGCACTGTAGAATTCCTCTGGATTCCGCAACGTTTATCGGTTTATGGACTGTCTTCCACAGAAGCTCTCACTCAGTATGGTAAATTAACAGGTATGGCATCCCCTATCATTTCCTTTCCCTCAATGCTTACGGCCGCATTAGCCACAGCACTGGTACCCGCAATAGCAGAGGCTATTGCAACAAGAAAAAGAAATAAGGCTAACAGACAAATTTCAAGGTCAATACGTGTTACCCTTGTCCTTGGTTTTTTATTCTCAAGTATCTTTATTTGTTTTGCTTATGAAATTTCCGATTTAATATATCCAGGCCAGAATGTTGGCCATATGCTATATCTGTTATCATTTACCGGTGTGTTTTTCTACCTTCAGCAGACACTTTTAGGTATTCTGAATGGACTTGGTAAGGAAACAGCAACACTGAAGCATTCAATGATATCAAGTTTAATACGGCTTGGTTTTGTATGGTTTGGTATCCCGTATTTTGGGCTTAGCGCATATATTATAGCCCTTATTATCAGTAACCTTGTGGGGGCTATATTGAATATGAACACAGTAATAAAAAACACGGGTATGTCTCTTGAAGTTGGTGACTGGATAATAAAACCTCTGGTTGCTTCTGTTTCAGGAATTATAGCAGCACCAATAATAAAAATTGCCATTGGATCGGTTTTTAAATCGCCCATGATAATACTGCTCCTGTCTACAGGGCTGTCTGGCGAGTTAATGATTGCAATGCTTATATTAATGGGTGTCTTTGAAATTAAGGACATACGCCACATGGTTCCATTCAGCATTGACAAATATCGAAAAATTTAGAATACTTATAGATATAAAAATTTCTTTCTGTTATTTGTTTCATGGAATTCACTTTATGATAAGCCGACAGATATACAGTGCTGTTTGTTTTAACTCTGACAGAAATTCGAAGAAACAACGCGAAATTCAAAGTAATCTTTACGTAATTCCATATAATTTTAAATAATGGTCAAAGATAGTCAAAATCAGACATTGCATTTTTTAGCAGTTCAAATTAAAATGTAAACAAGGAAGGTCAAGGAAAGTCAAAGTTAAATACAAAAATAAAAATACATTTATGGAGGTGTTGTATATGTTCGGATTAGTACCATTTTCGAGAAGGCATGGCAATTTAGCAAAAAGAAATGATTTCTTTGGAATTGACAGATTTTTTGAAGATTTCTTTGCTGATCCTTTTTTCACCAGATGGAATACGGCGCTGAGGGCAGATATACGTGAGACAGAAAAAGAATGGATTATTGACGCAGAACTTCCCGGAGTAGACAAAAACAGTATAAATATAGAAGTTAACGATGGATACCTGACAATTTCTGTAGAGCAAAACGAAGAATTTAACGAAGAAAGAGAAAACTATGTAAGAAGAGAAAGAGCTTATGGCAGCGTTAAAAGATCCTTTTATCTTAACAATGTAATAGAAGAGGATATCAAAGCCGCATATAAGGATGGAATACTTACAATTACACTGCCTAAGGCACAGCCGGATAATAAAAGAAAAATCCAGATTGACATTCAATAAAGAAATTCTGCAATAAAGACTGCATCAAACAGTTTACTGACAAACCGACAGAGCTTCTTTCAATACTTAAAAATAGCTAAGTACCCCCTAAAGCTTGACCAGTTTTTTAATAGTAAACCCCTTAATTTGTAAAAAATTATCGAGCTTAGGGGGCGCCCACAAGGGCAAAAATTAAGAATAATCGGCCTTATGAGGGCCTTTATATATATTAGGGCTGAATCATTTTTTGGTTCAGCCCTTTTGGCATGAAAGCAAAAGCCTTCTTTTCTGTTTTTTACAGTATTAACTTGGGAATATATAAAAAATAGAACAAAAGAAAGGTAGGATGAGTTTATGATACAGGTAAAAGACAATGTTTACTGGCTTGGCCTTAGAGACTGGGATTTAAGAAGGTTTCACGGACATGAGCTTTCCACCCATCGTGGTTCCAGTTATAACACATATCTTATCCGTGATGAAAAAAATATACTTGTAGATACCGTTTGGAATCCTTTTCAGGAAGAGTTTCTTGAAATAATCGAAAAGGAAGTTGGTTTTTCCAATATTCACGGTATTATAATTAATCACATGGAACCCGACCATGGTGGTAGCCTCGGTGCACTGATGGAACATTTACCGAAGGATACGCCTATTTATTGTTCTCCAAAAGGAGTAGAATCTATAAAGGGTCATTTTCATAAAGAATGGAACTTAATCCCTGTAAAAACAGGCGATAAAATAAACATTGGCAAATCAGACATTACATTCGTAGAAATGACAATGATACACTGGCCTGACAGTTTGGCCGGATTTGTTTCCCCGGCAAATGTGTTGTTGTCAAACGATGCCTTTGGTGAGCATTACTGCTCTGCCAGTATCTTTGAAGATGAGTCCGACCCTTGTGAAGTTAATCAGGAAGCATTAAAGTACTTCGCTAATATCCTTGCACCATTAACACCGTTAATCAGAAAGAAATTAGCTGAAATAAAAGCTCTAAACCTTCCGGTTGAAGTTATTGCACCCAGCCATGGAGTTATATGGAGAAAAGACCCGATGAGAATTGTGGAAAAATACGCACAATGGGCAGAAGATTACCACGAGGGCTATGTAACAATAGCATACGACACCATGTACAACTCTACCAAGAAAATGGCAGAGGCAATTGCAAAAGGAATAGAAAGCCAGGGGGTTAAATGTAAAATATACAACAGCTCTATTACCGACATATCAGACCTGTTAACCGAAATGTTCTGTTCAAAAGGTATTATTCTTGGAAGCTGTACTGTTAATAACGGTTATCTGCGTTCAATGGCTGCAGTTCTGTCTGAAATTAAAGGTCATAAGTTTAAAAAGAAAATAGGTGCGGCCTTTGGAAGCTCTGGCTGGAGCAATGCAGCACCCGAAAAACTGTATGACGGGCTTAAAGATTCGGGTATTGATGTAGTACTGGAACCAATAGGAGTAAAGTTTGTACCTACACCTGAAGACATAGAAAAATGCATTAAATACGGTGAGGAATTTGCCAGGAAAGTTAAAGAAAGTAAATAAGTAATAATAATCTATTAATACTGCCAGGGCTGCCTTAACAGGCGGCCTTTTTATATATAAAACACTTTATATTGCTCTTTTTTCTTTCGCAGACTCGTACTTCTAAAAAGATGCCAGCGTTAAGTTAACCTAGGAAAACTTGTTTTATAAAGATATCCTTTAATTTAGGAAAAAAGCGCCAATGTATTAATGCTGTCAAAAACATAAACCGTATTGATAACTGTATATAAAATTAATATAATGTATATTGATACAGTTTTTCCCATAACCTGTCTCGTGTAACATTTGCGTTATTAAGGGAGATCTTTTGTTTATGCAGAGCTTTGTTGTGAAGAAAGGTAACAGCCCGCCAAGGGTTTTTAAAGCAGTTATTACAGCTACATATAAGGAACACTTTGCATATAGAAGTCAAATGGCTGTTTCAATTTTTGTTCACCCTATATATTTTTTAGTGCACTACTTTATCTGGCAGGCAATTTTCCAAATCCGGGATACAGTTTCTGGTCTGACCCTTGAGCAGATGCTTATGTATTTTGCCATATCATCTCTTACCGGGGTTTTAAGCTGGGATTCTTCGGGGAATACGCTGCAAAGACTTATACAAACCGGCCAGTTTATTACCTTCCAGCTTCGTCCGGTATCGCATATATATTATTCCTTTTTTCAGAAAGTAGGACACCGGATTATGGCGTTTCTAATAGAAATGCTTCCAGTGATTTGTTTCTATTTACTTTTTGGTATCAGGTTCATTCCTGCGAAGCCTTTTTGGGCATTAATTTCGTTATTTCTTAGTTTTGTTCTGTCCTTTTTAGTAAACTATACTATTGGAACTTTGGCCTTTTGGTTTGTAAAAACAGATGGAGTAAGGCGGGCGGTATATTTGTTTACCAGCATTTGTTCCGGTGCTTTTTTGCCTCTTAATTTATTTCCGTACGGTTTTCAAAAGTTTCTTTTTTACCTGCCATTCCAGTTTATTACCTATGTACCTGTAAGGGTTTTCATCGGGCATTATGAACTGGCGGGTATAACCATGTCCATTCCTCAGATTGTGTCTCTTCAGGCAGGAATGGTTGTTGTAATGTTTCTTTTTAACCGGGCATTGTGGTATATGGGCATAGAACGTTTTACGGGGGTGGGGGCATGACCGGCTTAAATTCTGAAACCAAGGCAAGAAGTTTACGTTTTTCTACGTTGGGAGTGTACATACAGGGTGTAAAAACTGCATTGGCAACAAGAATGGCATACCGTGGCGATTTTTTAATGAGTATGCTTATTATGATGATTGTAGAGTTTTCAGGGCCGGTTATTACCCTGATAATATATGGAAACGGAGCATCCTTCCCGGGCTGGAGTCAATACGAGGTTCTGCTTCTTCAGGGAATATTCCTTTTATCCCGCGGGATTTCCTTCCCATTTTTCATGGGAATAGTGTGGAATACTATTCAGAGGGTTCAGGAGGGAACTTTTGATTTATTACTTATAAAGCCCCGATCCATACTGCTTATGTCTATTGTAACCGCATTTGACAGTGAAGACCTGGGAAAACTTATAGGCGGTCTTTTAGTATTCAGAATTGCACTTAAGAAGTTACCTGAACAACCTTTGTCTCACTGGATTTCCTTTGTTATTCTGTTTCTTTTTTCACTTATTCTTATGTTCGGCTTTGCCTTGTTTATGGCCGGGCTTGGGATAGTCTGGGTTGGGAATTACAGAATATATGATATATTTATGTCGGTGATGGAGTTTGGTTTATACCCTAAATCCATCTTCACAAAAACTTTCCAGTCCATTTTAACTTACATTATACCGGTAAGTCTATTGGCTTCGTATCCTGCATCAGCTTTATTGGGGAATGCCGATCAGACCGTATTATTAGCTTTATTGTCTTCAATAGTTTTTTTGATTTCAGGAATTATATTCTATTATAAAATGGTAAGCCGTTACACCAGTGCAGGGGGCTGACTACAGTATTACTCACCACAGCAGCTTTATTACGAAAAGGATGATTTATTATGATTCATGTCGCCGATCTTAAAAAGACATTTACTACATATGAACGCGGAGGAAGCTTCAGGGAAGCATTGTTAAGCCTTATTATAAGAAAAAAGAAGAATATTGATGCAATCAAAGGCATTTCCTTTGATATCGAAGAGGGTGAGCTTGTAGGTATCCTGGGACCGAATGGGGCAGGAAAATCAACCACTATAAAAATTCTTACGGGCATTTTACATCCTACTTCGGGTTCTGTTGATGTTATGGGCTTTGTTCCATGGAAGGAAAGAAAAAAATATGTCCGGAATATAGGTGTGGTTTTCGGACAAAAATCCCAACTGCTATGGGATATTCCGCCCCTGGATTCTTTCTGCCTGAATCAGGCTATTTACCGTATTCCCGAAAATGAGTTCAAAAAAACTCTCAGTGAAATGATAGACATGCTGGATCTGACTGATCTTGTAAGAAAGCCCACTCGTCAGCTTTCCCTTGGTGAGCGTATGAAATGCGAATTTATAATGGCAATGCTGCATAAGCCACCCATTGTTTTTCTTGATGAACCTACTATAGGTTTGGATGTTATTGCCAAAGGGAAAATACGGGACTTTATCCATGAACAGAACAAAAGAGGAACTACATTTATACTGACCACTCATGACCTTGAAGATGTAGAGCAGCTTGCAAAACGTGTTATTGTTATTAATCATGGTGAAATTGTTTTTGATGACAGCATGGAAAATTTAAAGCAGCATCTTGGTGAAAAAAGAACAGTTCATATTACAACAAGAGAAAAGATAAGTCTGGAAAACACAGAGGGAATTGAAGTGCGAAAGCAATTGTCCGATTATGACATTGAAGTGGTTATCGATCTTTCTGTGGTGAAACTAAATAAGTTTATACAAAAAGTAAATGAGGAAAGCAAAATAAGGGACATGTCTGTTGAAGGCCCTGAATTAGAGCAAATAATTAAGAAACTGTATACAATATAAAATGTATTACAATATTTTGTTCCCTGTTGTAATTGCTCAATTTTTAATGAAATATCCGGACAATAACTATTTATTCCCGCATCATGGTATACTCTCAAAAGAAATACAGGGTTTATCTGATATAATATAATTCTGTAGAGGAATATATATTGCAGGGGTTGTTCATGGTACCGGAAAGAGTAATATTTCATATTGATGTTAACTCGGCATATCTGAGCTGGGAAGCATTAGAGCTGTTAAAACAGGGAAGTAATATTGATCTTCGCACTGTGCCTTCAATTGTAGCCGGAGATCCGTCAAAAAGGCGTGGTGTGGTCCTTGCCAAGTCCATTCCTGCAAAAAAATATGGAATTATTACAGGAGAGCCTGTAGTCAAGGCTGTTAAAAAGTGTCCAGCGGTCAAAATTGTTCCTCCAAGTCATGATGTTTATGCCAGGTATTCAAAGGCTATGACAGACCTGCTTTACTCTTTTACTCCCGATATTGAAAAATATAGTATCGATGAATGTTTTATAGATGTTACAGGACTTAAGCTTAAATATAAAAATGACTTTCTTTCTTTGGCCTACTTAATGAAAAACCGGATTAGAGATGAACTGGGCTTCACTGTCAACATAGGCATATCAGAAAACAAACTGCTTGCAAAAATGGCTTCGGACTTTAAAAAGCCTGATCGGGTGCACACTCTTTTTCGGGAAGAAATACAGGAAAAAATGTGGCCGCTTCCGGTGTCCCGTCTGTTTATGGTTGGCAAGGCATCTAACGCGAAATTTCAGGTTATGGGGATAAAAACAATAGGTGATTTGGCCAGAACCGATGTTGTTTTGCTGGAGCAGAAATTTGGGAAATACGGCAGGATGATTTGGGAATATGCCAACGGAATAGATGATTCGGCTGTACAAACGCAGGAATCTGAGGCAAAGGATTTAAGTAATGAAACCACTGTGGAATTTGATATTACAGACAGGGAAACTGCAAGGCTGTATTTGCTATCTTTAAGCGAAACAGTGGGTATGCGTCTTAGAAAGGCCGGGCTGTATGCTGGAGTAATAGCAGTAAATTTAAAGAACAGTAATTTTGAATCCTATTCCCGGAGGAAAAAAATAGGTAACCCAACTCAGGATACAAATGTAATATTTAAAACCGCAATCGAGTTATTTGACACAGTTTGGAGAAATGACCCCATCCGTTTGATAGGAGTTGCTACATCCGAACTGGTAAGGGAGCCGGTTGAACAACTAAATATGTTTGATAATTTGCTTATTAAACAGTCTGAAAGAAAAAAACTTAATGAAAGCATAGACAAAATACGGGAAAAGTATGGTAGTAAATACATAGTCAGAGGTTCTTTACTAAATTTCAGCAAAGACTCCAATAAAGACACTGAATAAAGAGTCTGGGAATTCTGTTCTGACTTGATATTTTTTTGTATTATTTTCAGTAAAGTTCGGAAAGATATATATAGTAAAAAATCAGGCTTATTTTTGTTTACTATATATTAAAAGGTATAAAAAACAGTCTTTTAATACTAAATTACTGAATTGTATACTAAGTCGCTTGGAACAGGGAGGTAACTTGTGAAAGCAAAAAAACACATTCTATATTTATGTCTTATTGCAGTGATGATTACAGTATTTATGTGCGGTTGTGCCGGTAACAATAATCAACAGCAAAATGACCAGGTAAGGCAGCAGAATGATACTGCACAAAAGGATACTGAAAATGGTATGAACGCAGAAAATAACGATGATACAGCAAATTCTCCTGCCCCTTCACCGACCATAGAAGAAGCTGGTATTCGCAGTGGTATGTATAAAGTAGGCCAGGATATAGCCGCTGGTGAATACAAACTCTATAGCACAGCGGATCTATCCTATTTTGAAATTGCAAAAGACAGCTCAAATACACTTGAAAGCATAATCGCCAACGATAATTTTTATTCCTTCACTTATGTTACCGTTGCAGATGGGCAATATTTTAAGTTTACCGATGCACGCGCCGTTCCTGTAAGTGATGCAACAGCATCTGGGCCTAAAGACGGTAGATATCCAAGTGGTATGTACAAGGTTGGATTTGATATTCCTGCAGGTGAGTATCAGGTTTTTCCCGAGGAAGGCAGTACGCTGGGTTTTGGCTATTATGAAATAACCTCCGGCAGTTCTCACGTTCTTGATGATATTGTTGCAAATGATAATTTTGAGGATCCAAGATACATTACATTAAAAGAAGGTCAGTATGTTAAACTAAGCGAGGCATATATAAAAGCCAAGTAAGCATCAATAAATACGTTTAAAGGGTGCAGAAAAAGTTTAACTCGGATTTTTACTTCATTAAAAATTTTTTAAAAAACTTTGTTAAAATATTGACAAACATTTTGATATGGAATATAATGATAAAAAAGTGTTGTATAGAACAACACGTTTTGTTTGCAAGACATTGTTAAATTTTTAACATGGATGAAATGCTTTGTTCATAGCTAATCAATAGACATTTTTTAAAAAGAGGTGACAAAAGTGGGAGAAAAAGAAAAAAAAGTTAATGTTAATGTTAATGAAATGATCGATCAGCTTGTTGCAAATGCTAAAAAAGCGTTAAAAGAGTATTTGACGTTCAGCCAGGAACAAGTGGATAAAATTGTACATGAAATGACGCTGAAGGGTCTGGATAACCATATGTACCTTGCAAAGCTTGCGGTGGAAGAAACTGGTCGCGGAGTGTTTGAAGATAAAGTTATAAAGAACATGTTCGCCACTGAGTATATATACCACAGCATTAAAAATGAAAAAAGTGTGGGCATAATAGAGGAGAATGACCTTGAAGGTTATGTGGAAGTAGCAGAACCTGTTGGTGTAGTTGCAGGTGTAACACCGGTTACCAACCCTACGTCTACTACAATGTTTAAATCGTTAATTTGTGCAAAAACCAGGAATCCTATAATATTTGCTTTTCATCCGTCTGCACAGAAGTGTTCAAGGGAAGCTGCAAAAATTCTAAGAGATGCGGCAATTAAAAGCGGTGCTCCAAAACACTGCATTCAATGGATAGAAACCCCGTCTCTTGAGGCAACAATGGCATTAATGAATCACCCTGGGGTATCCCTTATTCTTGCAACCGGTGGAAGCGGTATGGTTAAATCGGCCTATAGCGCCGGAAAGCCCGCACTTGGGGTAGGTCCTGGAAATGTGCCCTGTTATATAAATAAAAACGTGGATGTGGAGCGGGCATGTACCGACCTTATTATTTCAAAAACCTTTGATAACGGAATGATCTGTGCATCCGAGCAGGCTGTGATTGTGGATAAGGAAATTTCTCAGGAGTTCGAGAGAATAATGAAAAAGTATGGCTGCTATTTTCTTGATGAAAAGGAAACAGAGCTTGTATCAAACTATGTTATAAACCGTGAGAAGATGGCTGTTAACCCTGAGGTGGTGGGAAAACCGGCTTCGGTTATAGCCAAAAATGCAGGAATTTCTGTGCCTGATAATACGAAAATATTGATTGCAAAACTTCCAGAGCCATCCCGGGAATATCCCCTGTCGCTTGAAAAACTTTCTCCTGTTCTTGCATATTTCATTTGCGAGAATGAAAAGCAGGGTTTTGAATATGCTTCTTTAATGCTGGAACTGGGTGGTCTTGGCCATTCTGCAGTTATACATTCTAACGATGAAGCATTGTGCAAAGCTTTTGGCAATGAAATGAAGGTTGGAAGGATAATAGTTAACTCACCTTCCTCACAGGGTGCCATAGGAGATATTTACAATACAAACACACCTTCGCTTACTTTGGGATGTGGATCCTTTGGGCACAATTCAACCACGGCAAATATTTCATCTGTAAACCTGATAAACAAAAAGAGAATAGCAAAAAGGAGGGTAAATATGCAGTGGTTTAAAATACCTCCGAAAATATATTTTGAAAAAGGATCAATACAGTATCTTGAGCATATGCCTAACATTTCCAGGGCGTTTATTGTTACCGACCCGGTAATGATTAAACTCGGTTATGTGGATAAGGCATTGTATTATCTTAGAAAACGCATCGATTACTGCCATAGTGAAATATTCCCTGAAGTAGAGCCCGATCCATCCATTGAAACCATACAAAAAGGTGTTCATGCAATGAATATCTTCCAGCCCGATGTTATAATTGCCCTTGGTGGAGGAAGTGCTATTGATGCTGCTAAATGTATGTGGCTGTTCTATGAAAATCCTGATACATCCTTTGATGGATTAAGGCTTAAATTTATGGATATAAGAAAAAGAGCATTCCAGTTTCCCAACCTTGGTAAGAAAGCTCAGCTTGTTGCTATACCAACAACCTCCGGAACAGGAAGCGAAGTAACTTCATTCTCGGTAATAACAGACAAGAAAAATGGAAATATTAAATATCCTCTTGCCGACTATGAATTAACACCCGATGTTGCAATTATAGATCCTCAGTTTGTTAAAACAATGCCTAAATCCATTACGGCAGACACCGGTATGGATGTGTTAACTCATGCCATAGAAGCTTATGTTTCGGTTCTTGCTTCGGATTACACAAATGGTTTGGCTATGAAAGCAATAGAACTGATATTTAAATATTTGCCAAGAAGTTATGACAATCCTGAAGACGAGGTTGCAAGGGAGAAAGTTCATAATGCTTCGTGCATAGCAGGAATGGCCTTTACAAATGCCTTTCTGGGAATAAACCATTCTCTTGCACATAAACTGGGTGGCGAGTTTAACATTCCCCATGGCAGGGCTAATGCGGTATTACTTCCCCATGTTATTAAGTATAATGCGCAGATACCTACTAAATTCACAATATTCCCAAAATATGGCAAGTACATGGCAGACTACCGTTATGCACAGATTTCCAGGCAGCTGAACCTTGGTGGTACAACCCAGGAAGAACAGGTAGATGCTTTAATTGCCGCTGTGGTAAACTTAATGAAGAGAGTAAATATGCCATTGAGCATCAAGGAGTTAGGAATAAACGAAAAAGAGTTTATGGCAAAAATCCCTAAGCTGGCCGAAAGAGCATTTGAAGATCAATGTACCACTTCAAACCCTCGTTATCCATTGGTCAGCGAGCTTGAGGAAATTTACAAAAAGGCATATTACGGTACAATTTAGCTTGGTAATTCCGGGTATTGGTGGTGTAAAACATTACACCACCGTGCCTGTTTTTGAAGTCTGAAAATATACTATTCAAGGTGGGTGGAAATGGACATTTATATATGTGTGGGAAGCTCTTGCCATTTAAAAGGTTCTTATGAGATTATTAACCTTATGAAGGAGAATATAAAAAAATATTCTCTTGAAGACAGGGTTAATATCGCTGCGGCTGTCTGTTTAGGCAAGTGCACCGATGGTGTATGTGTTAAAATTGATAATGAGGTACTATGCGGTATTTTCCCGGAGAACTTTCATGAGTTTTTTAAAGAAACCGTGCTTAAAAGGCTTAATTTACAAAATAAACAAGATGTTGTTTGTGGAGGCGACTTAATTGACTAATTGTCTGCAGTTAAAAAAATCAAACTGCAAGAACTGTTATAAGTGTATTAGGAATTGCCCGGTTAAATCAATAAAGTTTGCAGATAACCAGGCAAATATTGTAACCGATGAATGCATACTCTGTGGAATGTGCTTTGTATCATGCCCGCAAAATGCAAAGCATATACGCAATGATATAGCAAAGGTTAAAGAAGTTATTGCCTCATCACGACCGGTTTATGCAAGCGTTGCTCCTTCTTTTGTGGCAAATTATAATGGAATTTCAATGAATTCACTGAGAAAGGCATTAAAAAAACTTGGATTTGCCGGAGCGGAAGAAACTGCGATTGGAGCAGCAGTTGTAAATAAGCAGTACGAAAAGATCATTAGCGAAAGGAAGAATAATGTTATAATCTCTTCTTGCTGCCATAGCGTTAATCTACTGATTCAAAAACACCGTCCCGAGGCCCTTCCCTATCTGGCAAAAGTTATGTCACCAATGCAGGTTAGCTGTATGATATTAAAGGATCAGTACCCGGAATGTTTTACCGTTTTTATCGGCCCGTGTATTGCAAAAAAAGACGAAGCTGAAATGTATCAGGGAATAACAGACTGTGTACTGACGTTTGAAGAACTGGACGAATGGATGAATGAAGAGAATATTGAGTTCGAAGAATCCTCTGATGTAGACGAAAAAGGCCGGACTAGACTTTTCCCAACCGCAGGTGGGATAATCCGTTCAATGGATCTTGACCCGGAGTTTAATTATATAACTATTGACGGTATTGAAAATTGTCTTAAAGCAATAGACGATATTTGCAGCGGTAGTCTATCAAACTGTTTTATTGAAATGTCGGCCTGCAGCGGAAGCTGTATAGGTGGACCGGTAATGAGCAGGAAACATCATAACCCGGTAAAAGATTTTGTGATGGTGAATAAATTTTCCGGGAATTATGATTTTTCAAAAGGACTGGTCAACTTCAATATAAAAAAAAAGTTTGAATATGTAGGGAAAGGCCAGACACTGCCCGGAAGCAGTGCAATAACCAGGATCCTGCATAAAATGGGCAAACATTCAAAAGCTCAGGAGCTAAACTGCGGATCCTGCGGGTATAATACCTGCAGAGATAAAGCGATAGCAGTTTTAATGGGAAAAGCCGATCTTACCATGTGTCTTCCATACCTTAAAGAAAAAGCAGAGTCCTTTTCCGACAAAATAATTAATAATTCACCGAATGGTATTATAGTAATGAACGAAAAACTGGAATTACTGCAGGTCAATGCTGCGTCTTTAAAAATCCTGAACATGCCTAATATGTCCAGTGTTCTTGGAAAACCTGTGGATATGTTTTTGGATCCTGAGGATTATTGGCTTGTGTTAAGCAATGAAAGAAATATTTATAGAAAAAGAAAGTATCTTGACCGATATAAAAAATATATTGAAGAAACAATTATATATGATAGAATTTATCACATTATTATGAGTATTATGGAAGACATAACAGAAAAGGAGACAAACAAAATTTTAAGAGAAAAGAAAATTGAACAGGCTGTTACAATAACCGATAGAGTTGTAGAAAAGCAAATGAGACTGGTTCAGGAAATTGCTTCCCTTTTAGGGGAAACAACAGCAGAAACTAAAATCGCACTTACACGGTTAAAGGAGACACTGGTAGATGAATAAGCTTTGCATCGATGTTGGATACCGCAGCTTAAATAAACATGGTGAACAGTTATGCGGAGATAGTATTCAAATAGTTAAGAAAAATGACGATTCTATGATTCTTGTACTTGCCGATGGGCTTGGAAGCGGGGTGAAGGCAAGTATTTTGTCCACTCTCACTTCAAAAATAATAGCCACAATGCTGGCTAATTCAATGACATTGGAGGATTGTGTGTCGACAATTGCTGCTACCCTGCCAGTGTGCAGCATGAGAGGAATAGCATATTCAACATTCTCAATAATCAGTGTGAATCAAAACGGCGAGGCTGAAATTATACAGTACGATAACCCTATGATTATATTTCTTCGTGATGGGAAGAACTTTGATTATGACGTGCAAAGCCGCATAATTGGCAATAAGAGGATATATGAATCCAAAGTCAGGATAAAACAGGACGACGTTTTAATAGCGATGAGTGACGGGGCAGTTTATGCAGGCGTGGGGCAGAAACTGAATTTTGGCTGGAAAAGAGAAAACATTATTAAGTTTATTGAAGCAAACTACGATCGCAGACTTACCGCTAAAACAATTACATATCTTATAACTGAAAAATGTGCCGAGTTATATGCAAACAAGCCGGGTGATGATACAACCATTGCAACGATCAGGGTAAGGGAACAAAGGAATTGCAACCTTATGATAGGTCCACCGGCAAATCCAGAAGATGTTGACAGGATGATGTCATTATTCTTTTCAAAAGAAGGGTACCATATAGTTTGCGGCGGAACAACTTCAACTTTGGCAGCCAAATATTTAAATAAAAAAATTGAAATCCCCCTGGATTATGTTGATCCTAAAATACCTCCTACAGCAACAATTGAAGGTGTAGATCTTGTAACCGAAGGGGTTATTACAATAAGCAAGGTTCTGGAGTATGCAAAAAACTACCTTGATGATAACAGTTTATACAGTGAGTGGAGCATAAAACAGGACGGAGCGTCTAAAATTGCAAGGATTCTTTTTGAAGAGGCTACTAATATATCATTTTTTGTTGGAACTGCAATTAATCCGGCTCACCAAAATCCTGATCTGCCAATTCAATTTAATATAAAAATAAGCCTTATAGAAGAGCTCGCAAAAGCGATGAAGGATATGGGGAAGACAGTTCAGCTCAATTTTTTCTGAAATTTCTGACATGAATAATTTTTCAACCATCATGCAATTAATTATTTTTACTAAGCTGAAACGTTAATTTTCTCATAAAAGCTTTGATGTTTAATTACAGTATCCCAACAAATATTAAGATATTACAAATTAATAGAATGGATTTTTATAGTCCCAGGCTTCAATCCTCTTTATAATTAAAATTGTAGTAAATATTGGTATAAGGAGGATATGAAAAAATGAAACCCGTATTAAAAATTCTTTGCTATTTGGTACTTGCTTCATTGCTGATAGTAACCATGACAGGTTGCGACATTTCGAGTGACACAAAATCACAGCATGAACAGCGGGAAGAGCAGGCGAATAATAATACTGAACCTGCCATTGTTACAATATGGACATTAAATAGACATGACGCAGATTATATGAATTCGGTAATACAAAAGATAAATGAGGATTATTCTGATATTAATGTTGAGTATAAGATTTATACTGAAAACTTTGAACAAGCTGTTGAAATAGCCTTTGCAACAAACGAAGCTCCCGATATTCTTTTTGATGGCGGAAGCATTTATTCTAAGTTTATTGGTCAGGGCAAATTCGAACCATTGGATGAGTATCTTACTGACGAAATGAAAGCCCGGTTTGGTGAAGACAGTTTCCTTGAAGGTATTAACATGTATAACGGGAAAATATATTCTTTGCCTGCAATAGGTACAACAGCCAGACTTATTTATAATAAAGGTATTTTTGAAAAAGCAGGTATAGCTGAAGTACCCAGAACAGTTGATGAAATGGCTGAAACGGCAATCATTATATCCGAAAAACTTAAAAGCGAAGGTATTTATGGGTTTGCTCAGAATCTGAAGAGTCCATCCGGCGGATTAAACCGCTCTATAGACTTTATTCTTATGAGAAGCGGGGGCAATTACAGAGGATATGATTTTACAACCGGCAGGTATGATTTTATGCCATATAAGCCGATCCTGCAGGCTTACCAAAAAATGTTCACCAATGGCGGTGCCTTTCCGGGCTGCGAATCGCTGGATATTGATCCGCTCAGAAGTCAATTTGCTAATGGAAAAATTGGTATGTATATATCATGGACCCACTCGGAACCCGGCGTATATGAAAGCCAGTTCCCAACTACCGAAGACTGGGATGTGGCCCAGCTGCCAACAATTGACGGAACGGTTAAAGGTTCACAGCACATGCTGCTGGCCGGCAGGTGGTTTTTGATGAATTCGGGTTCTAAGAACAAGGATAAAGCGTGGAAGGTTATGACCGAATTATATAGCGATGAGGTTTTGAAGGGTTATCATGAAAAAGGGCTTGGAAATGTAACAGTGAAAAGCGTACTGGATAAAATCACACAACAACCTGCTACCATTGCTAAAAGACCAAATTTAGCTTTCACTTCCGACGATAAAATCTGGCCGCCCGCACCCTCTGATATGAGCAATATTGTTCCCGAAGGAAAAGCAATGTATGACGTGTTTGCTGAATTAATTTTTGGTATTGAAAAAGATTTTGACAGCACATTAAAGGATTTAACAGAGCGTTATAATAAGGCGTTAGACAATGCTATAGAGAATGGGATGGTAAAAGAAATAAAGTATCCTGATTTTGATCCTAAAAATCCTGCTGCGGTTTTTAGCAAATAGTATTAATACATACCTGGAACGCGGTTAAAATTAATAATCGCGTTCCAATAGATGTGTACATGTAACATTGGATGATTCTAAGAATTGAAGGGGGTTAAGCTTAATGTGGCGGCAAAGTAAAGCAAGCACATATTTTCAGATTTATTTAATGCTGTTCCCCAGCCTGCTGATTTTTGCTGTATTATCGGTATACCCCATTATGTGGGCTTTAAGGTATGTCTTTTTTGATTACAATGGTTTTAATAATCCAAGATTTATAGGGCTGGACAATTTTATCAGAGCCTTTAAGAGAGATCCCTTGTTTTTAAATGCTGTAAAAAATACTTTTATTTATGCCGGTGGAAAAATTCTCATTATTTTACCATTAGCATTTATTCTGGCTCTTATTCTGAATAGAAAATCAAAAATACATGGTGCGCTGCAGGCTTTAATATTCAGTCCTACTATTATAAGTTCTGCAGTAATGTCATTGGTTTTTTACCTGCTGCTTAATGTATATAACGGTGAAGTAAACCGATTGTTATTAAATATAGGGTTGGTAGATTCACCTGTTAACTGGCTTGGCAGCAAATATGCCATGCTGTCAACGATAATAGTTAGTGTTTGGGCAGGGTTAGGTAATTATATGGTTTATTTTCTGGCAGGGTTACAAGGCATTCCGGATGAGATTTATGAAAGCGGAGCAATAGACGGAGCAAACAGTTTTCAAAGATTATTCTATATTACTGTTCCAATGCTTGGGCCTATGCTGAAAGTCATATTAATGCTTGCATTAATAACTGCATTTCAGGACATGTCGAATATTCTTGTGTTAACAGGGGGAGGACCTTTTGGGAAAACAAATGTAATGTCCCTGTATGTTTATTCACTGTATTTTCCTGTTAGCGCATCCGATACTGCAACATTTATGCCTCAATACGGATATGGGGCGGCAGTAAGTGTCATATCTGCTTGTATTGTGGGGGTTATTACGGTTTTATACCTGAGAATTTCAAAAAAACTGGATGATATTTACTAATAAAAGGAGTTATATTGAATGAAGCTTACTAAAGCCTGTATTAACATAATAAAATGGGTTTTTATCGGTATAATATTGATTTTTACTGTTTATCCGATTCTATATACATTATTGGGTTCATTTAAAACCAATTGGGAGCTGACCTCCGGAGGCAGCTTTTTACCAAAGAAGTGGATGTTTTCAAACTATGCACAGGCATATCTTCAGTCTAATTTTCTTCAATACAGTATTAACAGTATATTAATCAGCGGTATATCAATGATTGTTGCTCTTTTGACTTCATCTATGGCTGGGTATATATTTGCACGGCATACCTTTCCCGGCAAAAAAATACTGATATCATCATATTTGGCAATGATGTTTATATCGTTAGGTGCGGTGTCTATTTATCCCATATATATATTATTTCATAAAATAGGGTTAACAAAAAGTTTCCTGGGGTTGGCTCTTGCATTAACAGGCAGCCAGGCAACCAATGTTTTTTTAACTGTAGGATTTGTTAAAAGCATCCCGGTTTCAATGGATGAGGCTGCATATCTGGAGGGATGCAGTTATCTTACAATTTTTTATAAAATTATTATCCCTTTAATCCGGCCGATTCTTGGGGTAATTGCCCTGTTTGCTTTTCGGTATGCGTGGAATGATTATTTAATCGGGCTTATAATGACTATTTCCAATCCTGATTTAATGCCTATAACTGTGGCGGTGGTTCAACTAAAATATTCAATGAATGCTGCTGCAGAGTGGCATATTATGCTTGCAGGGGCCTCGTTGGCTATTGTACCAATACTAATTCTCTATATTTTTACAAACAGGCAGTTTATTTCGGGGTTGACAGCAGGTGCCGTAAAAGAATAGCAGAATACTCTTTACTTTGGTATACATAAAGATATAATATGGTATTGGAAGAACCTTGTAGAAGTGTGATGGAATTACCTGTAACATACAAGTCCTGGTAGCATAATGCTCCCGCAGGTTGTTTTGCTTTGATGAACTGGTAGTCTGCTAAAGATAGAATGGTCAGGGGTTGCTATATGTTTAGAAGATAAACGGGGGCTGGTTATATGATACATATAATAAAAAACACCAAATTTGGTATAAGGATTATCATTACCAGTATATTATTAATTATAGCCACACTTGCGGTTGTATCCTGTTTATTTTACCATTACGCATGTAATGATATAACAAAGGAATACTATCTGCATTCGATCAGAACTACCAGGCAGGATGCCATTTTTTATGATAAAGGGATAAAGGATTTAATTAAATGCTTTTTTGATCTTAAATATAATACCCAAATTACCAGTGAATTGTATAATTTTCTCGTTGTTGAACAGGCAAATTACGGAATTGCTTTGACCAATATTGCAAGAATATTATCGGAAGTTGAACGGACTGAAGATTTTATATCATCTGTTTATATTTACACGCCAAAGGGTGATTTTTACGATCATAATAACTTTATAAGACCTGATTTCTCTTTTGAACGGTCAAGTATATATAAACATTTAAACCGGCCGGATTTTTCAGGCTTATATTTGGGTAATTCAGGGCCAAATGAGATTTTTCAAAGCAAATCATCCTTCATCCCAATGGCCATGAAATATCAGATAGAAGGGTACAGCCAGTGGCTGTACATGGTGATATTTATTGACGTGGCAGAGATGAGAAATTATTTGGAGAGTATAAAAATAGATATCAATAACGAGGTTTTTCTGATTAACGAATCGGGCAATTTATTAGTTAGTACCGACTCTAAAACAGCAGAAAGAATTATTTCGGATAAAAAAGTTCTGGATAAAATTATTCCAGGCGGGGAAGGGGGATTTCTGAACAATAATGGTTTTATTTTAACCTATCAGCATCTTGAGGTTGTGCCCTGGATAATTGTTAATGCTCAACCTGAGGATACTTTATTAGAAAGCACTAATAATCTGAAGAATTATATATTAATTATATCTCTTGCCGGTGTCACGGTGAGCATGGTGGCCTCTGTTCTTATAAGTAAAGCAATAGTAAAACCTTTGAAAGTTGTTGAAAGTACTATAAATAAAGTTACCGCAGGCAATTTTAATGTTCGGTGTTCGTATACAAGTGACAATGAGGTTGGAACAATCGGCAGGAGTTTCAACTTTATGATTTCTAAGATAAGAGACCTGATTGAACGTTTGAACCTGTCAATAAAAGAGCTTGAAATAGAGAAAAAGAAAGTGGAAGAAGAGCAGGAATTAAAAAGAACAGCTGAATTAAAAGCCTTGCAGTCTCAAATAAATCCGCATTTTCTTTACAATACACTTTCAGCAGTTACATGGATGGCTTACAATCGGGGAGAAACAGACATCTACCATATAACATCAAGTTTGGGGGATTTCTACCGGGTTGCCTTAAGCAAAGGGAAGGAAGTAATACCGTTAAGGGAGGAAATTCGACATGTGGAAAATTATCTTGCCATTCAAAAATATATGTTCGGTGATAAACTTCAATATTCTTTTAATGTAGACGAGGAAGCCATGGAATTTTCAGTTATAAAGCTAATATTGCAGCCCCTTGTAGAAAATTCAATATACCATGGTATTAAAAAAATAAATGGATCCGGAGAAATTAGTATCAGCGTTTCGGTAGTCAATAACAGGAAAGAGCTTGAACTGGTTGTATATGATAACGGTGCGGGAATTGATGAAGAGGTTTTAAACTGTATAAACAGGAAATTAGAAAACGGAGAAAAGGTAACTGCTGAGGGATATGGAATCTTCAATGTCAACGAACGTATAAAACTGTTTTATGGGCAGCAGTATGGCCTCAGATTGGTAAGCAAACCCTTTAATGAAACAAAAGCCATAATTGTATTACCTGTTGTTTACGCAGACCATTAAGGAGGAAAAAGAATTGTATAAGGTGCTTGTTGTGGAAGACGAGGATATTATCAGAAAAAATATAGTTAGTTTCATTAAAAGGCTTAGTCCTGATTTTGAAGTAGTGGGTGATGCCAAAAACGGCTTGCAGGCCCTGGATATTTATAAGGAAAAGGAGCCTGATATTGTAATTACCGATATTTTAATGCCCCAGATGGATGGTATTCAGTTAATAGAAAAATTAAGAAAGGACAATCGGGATATTTCGTTTATAATAATAAGCGGATATGACGAATTTACATATGCGCAAAGTGCTATGAGATTGGATGTGTCTGATTATTTACTAAAACCTTTTTTACCTCAACAATTGGCAGACGTATTGTTGAAGGTTAAGGACAGCATAGACAGGCGAAGAAATTTCTTTAATAATATTAGGGTTTTGCAAAATAAGTTAGAAGAGAGTATGCCGATATTAAGAGAAAGATTTTTTGTAGATTTGGTTACTAATCAATTATCTTATGAGGAAATCCTGCATAGAAGCAGTTTTTTACAAGTAGATGTTTCTGCTGACTTTTACAATGTGGCAATAGTAAAAATTAACGGCAGCGAAGCGGCTGAAAATAGAAACCTATCTAAGGAAGAACTTATACATTTTTTTCTGATCGATATTGTAGGTGAACTTTTTGATACGAATATAAGAACCTTTATTTTCGGAATTTCCGACTATCGGTTAGGTATTATTATGTGCGGTTGTTATGAGCATAAACGCCAGTTTTTTCAGAATATAAACAAAAGCTTGTCAAAACTTATAGAAGCTATGGCTAATTATTATAACGTTACCATATTTGCATCGGTGGGTAAAATATATGAAGATATTTTGAAGCTACCCGTATCTTACTGTGAAGCAAAAGAAGCTATGACATATAGTTTTGCAATTGAAGCCAATACACTGATAAATTATGATGATATATTCTTAAATAAAGCAAGAACTTATGAAAAACCCTCAGCATTGTTAAAGGAAATAATCCTATATACAAAAACCGGAAATTCAGAGGAAGCAATGAAAAAAACAAAAAAACTGTTTGAATATTATAAAAACAAGTTTGTAATGAAGCCAAATTTTATAAAAGCAGATGTTATAGAGATAGTTTTGGCAATACAAAGATACCTGGAAGAGTCAAAAGGTGATGATTACTTTTTATATAACCAGAATATAAGCCCCTATGAAAAAATTATAAAAGCAGACTCAATATCTGATTTAATGTATTTATTGCAGGATTTCGTTGCATTGGCAATAAACGAGATTACACAGCTTAAAGAGGGGCAGAGCAACGATTTTGTTGAAAAACTTAAATCCATAACAGAAGAGAACATAGGCAATGTGGATTTTAATTTGGATATTGCGGCTTCAATGCTGTATATAAGCCCAAATTATTTGCGACAGATGTTTAAAAAGAAGACGGGGGAAACTTTTATCGAGTATCTGACCAATCAAAGGATGAAAAAAGCAACAGAGCTTTTAACCGACTGTTCTTTAAAAATCAGCGACGTGACAGAGCAGGTAGGATATGCCAGCCAAAGCTATTTCACCAAATGTTTCAAAAAGTATTACAATATAACACCTACCGAATATCGCATGAGTATTTTAAACAGTTCTGTCTGAAAATGGGCATCAATGGTGTATTGAACTGGCCAAACTGTTTCTCTCGTTGTTTTAATACTTAACTTGTTTATTATTTATAACGTATATAAAGATAGAACCCGCTATCTTCAGGGTTATATTAAGGAGGCTGCTGTGATGCTGTATCCAAAAAATAAAAAGGAATTTGATAACTCCCTTTTTCAAAACCCCACTTCAGAATATCGATGTACTCCTTTTTGGGCCTGGAATAAAAAACTTGATTGGAGCGAAATGGAGCATCAGATAGAAATTTTTAAAGAAATGGGCATGGGTGGTTTTCATATTCACTCAAGAATAGGTCTTAATACTCCTTATTTAAGCGATGAATTCATGGAATATGTTAAGAAATGCAATATAAAAGCCAAAGAGCTGGATATGTTAACCTGGCTTTATGACGAAGATAAATGGCCCTCTGGTTTTGGAGGCGGTTTTGTTACAAAAAACCATGACTTTAGAAGCAGATATCTTCTTTTTTCACCATATTTACATGAAGATGGTTATTATGAGCGGGGAATACCCCGGGAAAACCGCCTTGGAATAGACGGGTCCCTTACTTTACTTGCTAAATATAAAGTTAAAATTAAGAATGGATACCTTCACTCATTTAAAAGAATAAAAAGTAACGATGATGACACCGATGGTGATACCTGGTATGCATACAGGATAGTGTCCGGAGATTTATCCTGGTTCAATAATCAGGCCTATGTGGATACACTTAACCGGGAAGCTATTAAAAAATTCATCGAAGTTACCCATGAAAGGTATTATAAAGTTTTAGGTGAGGAATTTTCAAAGTCGGTACCTGCCATTTTTACCGATGAGCCCCAGTTTGTACTGAAACAAAACCTGGCCGATCCATACAGTAAACAGGAAGTAGGCATTCCATACACCGACACTTTCGAAGAATCTTTTAAACAAAGGTTCAAATGCAGTTTTCTTGATAACCTTCCTGAAATATTCTGGGAGCTTGAGGATAATAAAGTTTCCCGTATAAGGTACTGGTATCACGAACATATAGCCGAATTATTCGCCTCCTCCTTTGCAGATACACTTGGGAAATGGTGCAGAGAGCATAATATTATGCTAACAGGACATATGATGGCCGAAGATACACTTGAATCTCAAACCAGATCCCTTGGTGAAGCTATGAGATCCTATCGTAGTTTCGATCTTCCCGGAGTTGATATATTGGCAAACCGTTACGAGTACAGTACTGTTAAACAGGCTCAGAGTGCGGCCAGGCAATATGGAAAACCTGGTGTTCTAAGCGAATTATATGGTGTTACGAACTGGGACTTTGATTTCAGGGGCCACAAGCTTCAGGGTGACTGGCAGGCAGCAATGGGTGTCAGTGTAAGGGTACCACACCTTAGCTGGATGGGTATGGGTGGCGAATCAAAAAGAGATTATCCTTCTCCTATTGATGCCCATTCTCCATGGTATAAAAAATACCATTTAATAGAAGACCATTTTTCAAGAGTAAATGTGTGCATGACAAGAGGTGTGCCCGACGTAAACATTGGAGTTATTCATCCAATAGAAAGTTATTGGCTTATGTGGGGCCCGAACAGCCAGACAAAACAGAAGAGAAAGAGACTGCAGGAGAATTTTGAAAATATTATTAATTGGCTTTTGTTTTCCAATTTTGATTTTGATTTTATTTCAGAATCAATGGTACCTGAATTGCATGAAGGCTCAGAAGGTAATTACACTCAAATTGGCAATATGAAGTATGAAGTTCTGATTGTTCCTGAGCTGATTACCATTCGGGAAAGTACCATTAGTTTACTTAAAGGGCACATGGAGAAGGGTGGAAAAGTTATATTTTTAGGTAATCTGCCCAAAATAATAGACGGTGATTGTAATAAAAAATTTAACTATTCCTGTTTTAATCAACATGTTATAAACAATTCAAAATATGATTTATTGGATGCATTGGAACTCTACAGGCGGGTGGATATCATTAATGTGGATAAATCAAGAAATGAAAATTACCTGTACCAATTACGGGATGAAGGTGAGTGTAAATGGTTGTTTATTGCCCCCGGTAAACCTGCAGAAACATTGAAATTACCCGGAAAAACAGTTTTTACCCTATGTGTTAAGGGAAGTTACGAAGTATGGCATTATGATACTGTTACCGGCAAAAAACAAAGGATACAGGCAAATATAAAGAACGGGAATACATATTTTGAACAGGTTGCATATGAACATGACAGTTTTCTTTACCGGCTGGTAAAAACAGAGGTAAATGATGTTACTCAGGTTTTTGAGAGTCATTTAACTTTCAAAAAGAATTTCTTATATAAAAAATATTTGAACGGCCCATGGGAATACAGACTGTCTGAAAAGAATGTGTTATTGCTGGATATGGCAAAATACCAGATAGACGATGGAGAAGTTTGTGAAAAAGAAGAAATACTCAGAATTGACGATAATATCAGAACGAAACTGGGGCTTCCGCTCAGAACCGATAGTTTTCCTCAGCCCTGGCTTACAGCCGGTGAAAATACATATCCTCATACAGTGAAACTCTATTTTGAAATTGAGTCCGAAGTGGATGTTGATGAAGCAGAACTTGCCTTTGAAGGGAATGGAATTACTGTGTTCTGGAATAGTGAAATTATTACAGGAAAAAGCAACAGCTATTTCATAGACAGATGTTTTAATGTTGTGAAATTACCCGGAATAAAAAAAGGTATTAACCATTTAGTGCTGAAAATTCCCTTTGGAGCAAAAACCGATTTGGAATGGTGCTATATTACCGGTAATTTTGGAACATATGTAAAAGGTGATAAAAGCATTATTACCAAAACTGCACAACATTTATATTTTGGCGATATAACAAGACAGGGACTAAGTTTTTATGGCGGTAATATCACCTACATTGTAAATGTAGATGTACCCGAAGGTAATATGATAATTGAGGTGCCCCAGTACAAAGGAGCCCTTGTAGAAGTAGCGTTGGATAATACCATAAAAGGTAATATAATATTTTCACCCTATAGGCTGAATTTAGGTTATGTATCGGCAGGTAACCATACAATAGAATTAACACTGTATGGGAACAGGTTTAATATGTTCGGGCAGCTTCACAACTGCAACAGGCTTGAGAAATATTACGGGCCTTTTACATGGCGCACCAAAGGCAATTCTTTTAGCTATGAATACCAGCTGAGAGAGTTAGGTATTTTAACAGCACCTTTGATATATATTGACTAGATAATTTGCGGGATGTTCTTCATCATCAACAGCGAAGCAGCTTAGATATATTGCTAATGTAGATAAAATGGGCGGATATTTTTTCCCGTAATCATGGGATAACATAATTAAGAAGTGGAAATCATCAAGCGGATAAAACAGCCGGGTATCCTGTTAACAGGGACCCGGCTGCTTTAGTGTAAAGTTAAATGCGCTTCTTCTATTTCATACAATATTCTTTATATATCGGTGCATATACTTTAGCATCACGAACAACGCACCCTGTTGTTCCTCCTACACGCTTTATTTCTGCACATTTTCCACATGCAATACAGCATTTCTTCCGGTCAAAGCCATTACCTGAAAGTATGTCCTTTGCAAAATCCGGGTATGCAAAAGCCTGACGACCAAAGCCTATCATTGTTGCCAGGCCTTTTTCTATTACTCCGGCAGCCACGAAAGGTGCGAATTCCCTGGGCCAGCTGTAACCTGTGCCAACAACAGCAATATCAGGAACATTCTTCTGAATTTCTCCAATACCGGATATTAATCTGTAAATTCCCTTTAGTTGATGCTCCGGAGGTATGTAATCGCCCTTGTCATATGGTCTGTTTACATGCGGATTGTAATAAGGAGTTCCCATGGTAATATTAATAAGCGGCACTCCCAGCTCTTTTAACTTTTTAACCAGCTGAAGGGGTTCTGTAAAGTCTGGCTTTAAATAGTCATCCTTATCCACACCAAACCCGTAGGGATATGGTATACCATCATAAATGTTTAATCTGGTGGTTACAATGAAATCATCACCAAGTCTGTCTTTGATCTTTTTCACAGTATTCAGAAGAAATCTGGTTCTACCTTCAAAGGTCTCTCCATATTTTCCTTTACGTGTAAATGCCGAAACAAGTTCGGAATTTAGATACCTGTGGCAGCATTTAACATCTACACCGTGAAAACCAGCTTCCTTGGCAAGCACTGCCGCTTCAACAAATTTATCTTCAAGCTCTTCCAGCTCATTGTCGCTGATTACCGGATAATTTTCGTCAATATTCAAACGCGGATCCAGGTAGGGGTTATGTGCTGCTATTATTGGAGCGGGTTTTCCTTCGGGCTTGCTAAACCTTCCGGAGTGAGTAAGCTGCATAATTAATAAAGGTGTATACCCTGATTCCTTGCGGGAATTTTCCATTATGTCGTTGCATAGCTTCTGATATGCCGAAAGGTTATCTTTATGGATCAGTAACTGGCGTGGACCTGTTCTCCCTTCAGGTACAACAGCCACTGCCTCAAACCAGATTAATGCAGCCCCACCACGAGAAAAACGTTCGTACCTTCTGATTGTTAATTCATCCGGGCTGCCATCAAGCTTTCCGTCTGCACCTTCCATCGGATGGATAGCCAACCTGTTAGGCAATGTAAAGTCACCAATATTCACCTGCTCTGATAAGTGTTCTAAATTATTCGAAAAAGGAATATCCAGTTCCATTTCTTTGATTTCATTAATGAAATCCTCAACACTCTTATAGTTGAATTCTTTAAAATCCATTATTTCACCACCCTGATCTGATTAATTTACTTTTTATCTTTATGTGCTGTACAAGCTGTGGTAAGATAAAAGAAAAATTATCTCTATTTGATACTATATACTAGAAAGGCCTGAAAATCTATAACATACTTGTTGAAAAATTAGCGTTTTTTGCTTATAGGTGAGTTTTATGTTTAATAATCCGATAAATACCTTTGATATTGATGCTGTATATGATGAAAGCAAGGAAGAGCTTGAACTAAAAGATCATTTTCATAATTCTTTTGAGATCATATACATATTGGAAGGAAAAGTTGAATGTTGGGTAAATAATAAGTATTATACAGTCTCCAGGGATAGCTTCATTTTTATAAATAATATGGAAACCCATAAACTAAAAGTTTCAGAGTATCCTTATAAGCGATATTATATTTTAATTAAACCCGATTTTTTCAGAACCTCCATACAAAACCCCGTTTTTTCCTCGGTTTTTAGCAATCGATCCGAGAATTTCCGGCATGTTCTTAAAAATGATGGCGAAATGAAGGATAGGATTATTAAATATCTGGAGTATCTGTACACCGAAATAAAGCAAAAAAAGAATTACTGGCAAGATGCAACAAAATCCATTTTATACCTTATTTTTGTTCAATTATACAGAAGTTATCCGAAGTATTTCCCAATAAATAATCTTAGCAGTTCAGATGATGTAATAGTTAAAATTCAAAGATATATTGAAGAGAATTTTACTGGTCCCGTTAGTCTTGATGAAGTCTCAAAGTTGTTTTACCTGAATAAATACTATATTTCTCACAGGTTTAAAGCCATAACAGGTTTTACCTTTAAGGAATATTTGATTATGCAGAGGATTTCAAAAGCAAAGGATCTTCTTTTATATACAGATGAGGATATTACATGGGTTTGTATGAATTCGGGCTTTAATAATGTGAATCATTTTATTAGAAGTTTTAAGAAAATTGAGAATATAACACCTCTACAGTATAGAAAAAAATACAGGCAGCACGAGGAGCATGGGGATGGTTTCACGGCTTCCTCCAGTCCTGCCAAAAGGAAGCTGAAGGACCGCCATCATGCTTCTTTTAAGGGTTAGAGACAGTTCGAAAAGAATGTCCTGTCCTGAAAGAATTGTCCAGTACGTGATGTTTCAATTTAAAAAATTGTCATATTAAAAAATAGTGTCAATTTACCTTTAAATTTTACTGTGCTAGGATGATTTGTGTCAAAAATAATTCGGTTCAGAACCAAAAAAATGACATCCACTTCAAATTAAGAATTAAAATTAAACAGCTATTTAGTTTAAATGAGGTGTTATCGTGGGAAAAAACATCGCTATAAAAAAAGATTGTTTATCTGTCACAGCTATGCCGGCACGTAAGAAAAAAATAAAGTTTTCTGAACGTGTAAAAAAAGATTTTATTAAAAATAAGGAACTGTATTTAATGGCTCTTCCGGTCCTGGCCTTTTATCTTATTTTCAGATATGGACCTATGTTTGGAATATCAATTGCATTCAAGGATTATACACCTGACAAAGGGTTTTTAGGTAGTAATTGGGTAGGACTGAAGCATTTTAAAGCCTTTTTTAATGACTATTATTTTACCAGAGTACTCAGAAATACGGTTGTTATTAGTGTAAGTACTTTGATCTTCAGCTTTCCTGTACCAATTATATTAGCTTTATTGATTAATGAATTGAAAAGCAGGAAATTTTCCCGTGTTGTACAGACAGTTACATATATGCCACATTTCATTTCCACAGTTGTTATATGCAGCATGATTATCCAGCTAACAGTAAAAGATGGCGGAATAAATCAATTTCTCTCCTTCTTTGGTTTCGAGCCGGTTACCATGCTAAACCAGCCAAAATACTTTGTACCTATATATGTAATCTCAGGCATATGGCAGGATATGGGGTGGAATTCTATAGTATATCTGTCAGCATTAACAAGTATTGATCCTGAATTATATACAGCTGCAAAAATTGATGGGGCGGGCAGGTTTAGACAACTGATTCATATTACATTACCCGGATTGGCCAGCACCATTATAATAATGCTTATACTTCGAATAGGTAAAATGTTTAACGTAGGACATGAAAAAATTATACTTCTGTATAATGAACTCACCTATGAAAGAGCAGAAGTTATCAGTACATATGTATACCGTAAAGGTTTATTACAGTTCAATTGGAGTTATAGTGCGGCAGTTGGGTTATTTAATTCAATAGTTTGCTTTATTCTGGTTTATACCACTAACAAAATAAGTAAAAAGGTAAGTGAAACAAGCTTATGGTAGGGGGGGAAGACCTGTGAAGGTTAAGGACAACAAAATTAAAGAAAGCCTGGGCGGAAGAATTTTTGATGTATTTAATATAATATTCTTTATTATGGTGATACTGGTTATAATTGTACCTTTGTTGCATATTTTATCTGCATCCTTCAGTGATCCTATACTGGTAATGAGACATAAGGGCATGATTCTCAAACCGTTGAGCTTTACGTTGGATTCTTACAAAGCTGTCGCGAAAAACCCGAATATTTTTACAGGATATCGGAACACCATGTTTATAGTGTTTGTAGGTACAGCAATAAATCTGTTCCTTACGGTCCTTGCCGCCTATGTGATATCAAGAAGAGAATTTATGTGGAAAAACGTGCTCACAGTATTAATTGTTATTACCATGTATTTTGACGGAGGAATGATTCCTTTTTATCTAACGGTCAAATCGGTTAAACTAGACGGAACAATATGGGCATTAATTATTCCCAGTGCGATAAATACTTTTAATTTAATTATTATGAGAACAGCCATGATTAATGTGCCCGAAAGCATGTGTGAATCAGCAAAAATTGACGGTGCAAGCCATATGCGCATCCTGTTCACTATAATGGTGCCCCTGACAAAGGCCACCATTGCGGTGCTCACACTTTATTATGCTGTTCACCATTGGAATTCATGGTTCCATGCCATGATATTCTTAAGGAAAAGAGAGTTGTTCCCGCTTCAGCTGATTCTTCGTGAAATTCTGATACAGGGTGATACAACCATGATGACATCAGGTTCTGGAGAAGATGTTGCATTAATAGGTGAGACCATAAAATATGCAACAATAGTTGTTGCCACCGTTCCGGTTTTATGCGTCTATCCTTTCCTGCAGCGCTATTTTGTAAAAGGTGTTTTAATAGGTGCGATTAAAGGATAAGGCCACGTACACAAAAAGTTGCAGAAAATAAAATGAGGAGGTTCCGGTGTGAGAGTATCTTATCAAATAATGTATGACGAATTTGTACGGGTTCTTCTGAAATACGGTTTTAGCAAAGAGCGGGCTGAATTAGCAGCAAAGCTTTTTGCAGACGCAAGTCTTGATGGTGTTTATACCCATGGATTAAACCGTTTCCCCAAATTTATTAATAGTATTGAGAATGGCAGTGTAGTAGTTGATGCAGAGCCTGTCTTAAAAGAACGGATTGGTTTTTTGGAACGCTATGACGGGCAAAGAGGTCCTGGTAATTTAAATGCATATTTTTGCATGGACCGGGCCATACAACTGGCAAAAGAAAATGTTATCGGAATAACGGCGATTTCAAACACCAACCATTGGATGCGTCCGGGAGCATATGGGTTAATGGCTGCAGATAAAAACTGTATAGGAGTTTTATGGACAAACACCATACCCAATATGCCTGCCTGGGGAGGTAAGAATGCAAAGCTTGGAAATAACCCTGTGGTTTTCTGTATTCCCAATGAAAATGGACATGTACTTGTTGACATAGCCATGTCAATGTTTTCATACGGTAAACTTGAGTCATATGCACGTCAGGGTAAACCGCTTCCCGTTGATGGAGGCTTTAATAAAGAAGGAAAAATAACCAAGAATGCGGCTGAAATTCTTGAAACCCATCAGCCATTACCTATTGGTTTCTGGAAAGGTTCAGGTCTTTCACTGGCACTTGATTTAATTGCCTCGACTCTGGCCGGAGGCAGAAGTACCTGCCAGGTCGGTAAGCTGCCATATGAGACAGAACTGTCGCAGGTATTTGTAGCAATTGATTTGTCAGGTTTTCCCGATGAAAGTAAAATTAAGGCAACAATTTCAGAAACCCTTGAAGATCTACGTAAATCCGAACCTATCAATCCGGATCAAAATGTCCGGTACCCTGGGGAAGGTATGCTTCGAACCCGGGAAGAGAATTCAAGACTTGGAATTCCTGTTGAAGAGAGTGTGTGGAATAAGGTGTTATCATTATAAAACTTTTAACTGAAGGAAAGGAGATAAAAATGGCTAATTTATACGTAAAAGAACTCGATATGATTAATCCTTTTGTTATTGCGTCGAGTCCGGCGACACAATGGGCAAAAAATGTACTGAAAATTGCGAAGTGTCGTCCGGGGGCAATAGTGCTTAGAAATTTCGGGCATGGTGCCGGTGGCGGTAGTTTTATTGGCCCGGATGCCAATGCTATGTACACGGGTAAGCAGGCCTTCCACAGCCATGCAATTGGTACAAGGATAACAGACCATATTAACAGTCTGGAACAGTATTGTGAAGAAATTCGAAAAATTAAAAAGAATATGGATAGTGATATAAAGCTTTGGGTCTCGGTAGGCCATTACAGTGACATAGTTAAAGGCGGTAACTGGGAAAAAGACTGGATAAACCAGGCCAGAGAAATAAAAAATGCCGGTGCAGATGCTCTGGAGCTGCATTTTAACACTCCTGGGGTAGCAACTATGAAAAACCGTTCATTTAACTATTACCAACTAATTTACAATTGTACAAAAATGATGAAAGAAGAAGTTCCGGGTGTTCCGATTATGGTAAAGCTTGCTGTTGAGGGCTGTGATCCCTTTACATCAATTCAGGTTGCAAACCTTGCCGGTGCTGATGCAGTTGGTCCTACAGCCAGATGGAAAGCTTTCTATTTTGATCTTGACTGGAGAGCAACGCAGGCCCGCCCGGGTGGAGGCTACGGAGGTACACAGGCAACACCGATTGTATGCTACACAATTGCAGAAACACGAAGTGCCGGTATTAAAACACCAATGTATGCGGGCGGAGGGGTATTTTCGTATGAACAGGCAGCCCGTATTCTAATGGCAGGCAGTCAATGTGTTCAGGTTGGAGCGCTCGCATGCGCAGGTGGTGTATCTGCATGCGAAAGAATGATAAAGAATCTGGATAAATGGATGGATGATAACGGTTATAAGGATATTGACAGTCTTTGCGGTGATGCACTGAAACTGTTCAATATGTCTCCTGAGATTGCCAACGAACGTACTGAGCTGTTGGGTAAAGCCTACAAAAATACCGATGTTGTTTCTGATGAATGTATCGGTTGCGGTAATTGTGTTGATGTGTGCTGGCTTGAAGGCATTGAAATGGTGGGTAAAAAAGCCAGAAAAACAGATGCGTGCATAGGCTGCGGCTATTGTTTCCAGGTTTGTCCTACAAAGGCACTGTATGTGGATGCCGGAAGCATTCTGTCCTCTGTCTTTAAAAAGCACGGTATATAAACAATAAATATCCATGGTTCAATTTGCACGCCTTGTGCATTGAAATATTAAATTAAAGGAGTGAAAGAATGATGAAAAAATTATTAACATGCATTCTAGTATTTGCCATGGTTTTTACCTTTGTAGCATGCCAGCCAAAACAGTCTGGCTCCGGTAATTCCGGTGGAACACAGCAGCAGGCAGACAAGCCAGTAGATTCTAAGCCACAGGAAGTTCCGGAACTTACATATTGGACAGAGTTGAATGCTAATACTGCTCAGGTTGTTAAGAATTTAGGAGAAACAGAGTATGCTAAGGTACTGCAGGGGAAAACAGGTATAAAGGTAAACTATCTTCACCCGCCTGCAGGACAGGCTGATGATGCCTTCAGTATCCTTATAGCATCGGCAGATTATCCGGACATAATAGAGTATAAGTGGATTGATTATCCAGGCAGCCCCGTATCTGCAATTGAGAATGGTGTAATAATTGAATTGAGTGAAGTTTTTGAAAAATACAGCCCCAATGTTACCGCATTACTTGAAAAATATCCGGAAATCAAGAAAATGATTCGTACAGACGAAGGTCATTATTATGTATATCCTTTCCTTAGAGGTACAACACAGGATAATAACCCTCTTGTATTCTCGGAAGGTGCTGCGATAAGGAAGGATTTGCTGGACAAGCTCGGAATGTCAATACCTGAAACACCTGGTGAATGGTATGCAATGCTTAAAGGATTTAAGGATCAGTTAAATGTAGAAATTCCAATTACCATTCGTGGAACCGATCACCTTAATCGTCTTCTCGCACCTGGTTTTGACAGCTGGAATGATTTCTATGTTGATGATGGCGTTGTAAAACATGGATTGATTGAACCTAACCGCCTTGACTACCTGACCGAAGCCAGAAAGTGGTATGAAGAAGGTCTTCTGGATAGTGAATTCCTGGTTGTTGATAAAAACACTCAAGCTACAAAGGTTATGAACAGTCAGGTTGGAGCAACCTATGCGCCTGGCGGTTCCGGAATGGGAACATGGATTCCTGCATTCCAGGAAATAGATCCAACTGTAGATTTTTGTTCTGCACCACCTATGAGTCCTGAAAAAGGAAGATTGGCGAAATTTTCCAGAATGAACACCATATACGGCAACAGCGGGCCAAGTGCTGCTATCTCAACAGCATGTAAAAACGTTGAAGCAGCTGCAAGACTTCTGGATTTTTCATACGGTGAAGAAGGTCATATGTTGGTGAATTTCGGTATTGAAGGTGTAAGCTATGAAATGGTTAACGGCAATCCCGAATATACAGAAGTAATAACCGACAACCCCGATGGTCTGTCTATGACGAATGCAATGTCCATTTATATGCGCTGCCATACAAATGGTGCCTTTATTCAGGATCCACGCTATATTGAGCAGTATTACAGACTTCCCCAGCAGCAGGAAGCTCTTAGAATGTGGACACAAACCGATATGGGTAAACACCTGTTACCACCTGTTTCTGCAACATCAGCCGAAAGTGAAGAGCTTGCACAGATCATGAACAATATTAATATATACAGCAAAGAAATGGAAAGTAAATTCATTACTGGGGTAGAATCATTAAGTAAATTTGATGAATATGTTGAACAATTGAAAGCTTTCAATATTGAAAGAGCAATTGAAATTATGCAGAACTGCTACGACAGATATATGGCCAGATAATTACCTTTTAAAATAATAAATAATGCAAAGCCTGACCTTATTGCTTAATGCAATCAGGTCAGGTATTCATGTTTAGAATTTTCGATATGCTGGGAATTAAGTATGGATCATTAAATATAGAAAAATGTAGGAAAGGAATGTTTATGGAGACGATTGTAAAGCTTCTTGAGCGTATAAATTTAGATTTTCCTGAGCTTGCTTCTGCCAGGCAAAAGTATCAGAATAAGGACTTAGATGGATGCATAGATGAGGTTATCAAGCATTTTTCCACCCGGAAAAAGCCCGAATACCTGTTTAAAAGAGAAGATATGGAGAAGTTAAAGGATGATAAAATATTCGAAGAGGCTGAAGATGTATTAAACCTTAATCTATACGGACATCAGTTTGATGGTGAAATAGACTGGACCTTTAATCCCACTGTTGAAACATCTAAAGATAATGAGTGGAGCTGGACACTTTTTAGAACTTTACAATGGCAGGTGTTGGCCAGAGCTTATGTCTTAACAGGGGATGAAAAGTATACCCGGGGATTTGTAGATCAACTTAAAAGCTTTTCGAAAGCATGGCCAATTGAAAGTTATGATGAATATGTTCAGAATAAAACTCCAGACTTGAAGTACCCATCACATCCTTGGCGAGAAATAGAAGCTGGAATTCGTATTTATACAACCTGGCTTCCATGCTATATAGCCTTCAGATTTTCAAAAGAATGGGACAGGGAAGGCTGGATTGTTTTCCTCAATATGATATGCGATCACGGAGACTTTTTAGTATCCCATTACAGCAATCACAGAAGTTCAAGTAATTGGCTTACCATGGAATCCAGTGCGCTGCTTCAATTGGGTATAATGTTCCCCGAAATGAAAAACTCAGGGACCTGGTTTAATACCGGTTACCGCCGTGTTATGCATGAACTTAAATATTCTTTTGACAATGATGGTGTACATATGGAGCGCACCCCTATATATCATATGGTGTCAAGTATTGCCTTTCTGCAGGCATGGGAAATGTGCGTAAAAAATAATATTCCGGTGCCTCCCTATGGATTTCCTACATTAGAAAAATCAGCAGAATTTCTTATGAAACTTGTAAAGCCGGATTTTTCCACACCAATGATAGGTGATGCCGACAGAAATGATCTTCTGGCCCGCCGCTGTGATACCTCACCGTATGAGGGAATGAATTTATCCTTTTACCCACAGGATCTGAACGAAATAAGAGCTTATTTCAGAAAATTTTATGACCTGACAGGAAGAAAAGACTTCTTATATTTTGCATCGGGAGGAACTCAGGGTGAACCCCCGAAACAGCGTAATTACCCCATGATAGATCAGGGAATTTATGTTATGCGTACAGGATGGGAAAAACACGACAGTTATTTTCATTTGCATGGAATTCAACTGGAAAGAGGCGAAAGAAGCACTCATTCCCATAATGACCAGTTGCATTTTGAGCTGCATATAAAAGGTGAAGATATTCTTATTGATAGCGGAAGATATATTTACAACAGCTCGTGTTGGAGAAACTGGAGGCATTATTTCCTTTCAGCGTGTGCTCACAACACACTGTACATAGATGACCATGAAATGGGTAGTATGCCTGGTGTGGAACGAATACGTGGAGTGAGAACATACTGCCACCGTTTTGAAGAAACTGAAAATTATAGCATTATTGATTTGTCCCATAATGGATATGCATTTATGGAGGACCCTGTATTTCACAGGCGCCGTGTAATTCGACTAAATGGTGACATTTATATAATAGATGATCAATTGACAGGCCTTGGGGAAAAGGAGCATGATTTCAGGTTGTATTTCAATTTTGCTCCCGGTGAACTTAAGAATATCGGCGGAAATAATTACCGGTATACAACACCAAAGGGTACTGAATTTAACTATATAAGTTTACTGAATGAAGGTGTGTCCTCAGTTTACCTTAAAGGGAGCGAAGACCCAATAGGCGGTTGGGTATCATATGGTTATTCAGTCCGCAGTCCAATTCCGCAAATTTTTCTTAGTGCAAAAGGTCCTGTTCCAATACGTTTTGTTTCGGTGGTAGCACCAAATGGTGTTAATATCAAAGGCAGCGGGGATTTGGACAGGGTTGATGTTGAAATAGACGGAACAGGAAAGGTTGTATTGTTAACTGAAGATATCAGTATTGAGAAGGCTTGCATGAAATAATATTTACCTTTGTAGGGGGGTTAAGATAATGAGATTTGGTGTATGTACATCAATTGAAAATATTGAAAAACTGCAGCAGCTTGGTTTTGACTACATTGAAGCCAACATATCCAAATTGGCTCAAATGGAAAAGGCAGATTTTGAAGAGCTTGCAAAACGAGCAGATAGCTCAGAAATAAAAGTGGAATGTTTTAATATCCTGTTTCCAAAAACAATGAATCTATTGGATCAATCTACAGACTGGATGACTATTCATGACTATCTGCACCGAGCTTTTGAACGTGTTAAAAGATTATCCGGCCAGATAGTTGTTTTTGGAAGCGGTAAATGCAGAACAATTCCCGCAGGGATGAGCTTTGGCGAAGGACATAGGAGATTAGTGGATGTTATCGGTAAGACCGGTGAAATAGCCGGGGAATATGGGATCACCGTTGTGATAGAACCTCTTAACAGAAATGAATCCAACACAATAAACTCTGTTGCAGAGGGAGCAATGATACAGGCAGAAGTGAATATGGACAATGTTGGGCTTTTGGCAGATAGTTTTCATATGTTCACCGAAAATGAACCAATGAGTAATATAACAAGGGTTGGAACCCTAATGCATACACATATTGCAACACGTGATGGAAGAAGATATCCTGTCTCTTCAGACAACCTTCTTGAACAATTTTTTGGTGCATTGAAAGAAATTAATTATCAGGGCAGGATGAGTATTGAAGGTAAAACAGAAGATTTTGAAAATGATGCTGCTAAAGCCTTAAAGATATTGAAAGAATTAGACTTGAAATAAACTTATTCGGGGTGGTACTATGGAAAGAGTGAGAATTGGAATAATCGGCTTTGGTGTAATGGGTTCAAAGCATGGAAAATATCTGGTGGAAAACGCTGTAAGCAATGCTGAATTAACAGCAGTCGCCGATATTGATCCAGCCAGGCTTGAAGAAGCAAAAAAAATTAGTGGGGAGATATCTACCTTTGAAAGAGCAGAGGATTTGATTGAATCGGGGAAGTGCGATGCAATTATTGTATCTGCCCCGCACTATTTTCACCCGGAATACGCTATAAAAGGGTTTGAAGCCGGATTGCATGTTTTGGTGGAAAAACCCGCCGGGGTATATACAAAACAGGTTGAAGAAATGAATGCCGTTGCCCAAAAAAGTGGTAAGGTGTTCGGAATCATGTATAACCAAAGAACAAGCCCTGTTTATCAAAAGGTACGAGAAATTATTAAGGCTGGAGAATTGGGTGAAATTACACGTACAAACTGGATAATAACTAACTGGTACAGATCGCAGAGCTACTATGATCAGGGTGGATGGCGTGCAACCTGGGCCGGGGAAGGCGGCGGGGTGTTATTAAACCAAAATCCTCATAATCTTGATCTGTGGCAATGGATATGTGGTATGCCCAAAAGAGTTAAGTCTGTTGTTTATTATGGCAAGCACCGCAATATAGAAGTAGAGGATGATGTTTATGCCATTGTTGAGTATGAAAATGGTGCGACGGGCTGTTATATCACAACTATAGCAGATGCGCCGGGAACAAACAGACTGGAAATAACCGGGCAGTGTGGAAAGTTAGTTGTAGAAGACGGAAAAATAGAATTTTGGAAATTATCCGAACCCGAACCCGAATTCAACAAGCGTTACAAAAAAGGGCTTGGTAAACCCGAATGTACAAAAACAGAAATAACGGTAGAAGGTAAAATGACCAGTCATATTGGCATAACACAAAACTTCTGTGACGCTATATTAAACGGCACCGAGCTGATTGCTCCCGGTCTTGACGGGATTAAAGGACTGCAAATTTCCAATGCAATACACCTTTCTTCCTGGACAGGCGGTGACTGGGTTGATATTCCGGTAGATGGTGAGCTGTTTTACAAAATGCTTAAGGAAAAAGCAGGTGGGAAAATTTAATATAACCCGATTCGTGCGAAATTAAAACTTACATATATACTGGCGGTATAAGGTGCGACAGGGGAGGTGGCCTTCCTCCGGTAAGCCTTCTGTGCAGGTAAGCCGGAGGAAGGCTCTGATATAAAATTATGCGTATCTGTTTCCCACAACAGACCGAAAGTCAAAATAACCTGCCTGGGTCAGGGGACCGGCTATAAACTCTGTTTGTTTACGATCCATACGACCTGTTATAGCAAAAACCTCCATACTGTGTATAAACCGATTATCAGACAGCAACCAGAGGGGTTAGATTGAAACGTGAAAATTATGCAGAAAGCAAAGGTGGGGGGCAATATGTCAAAATATAATAAAAGTGTTATATACAAGTGGCTTTTATCATACATTGCCATACTAATACTTCCGTTAATTATTTTCACAGCAAGTATGATGAAGTTTTTAACAGTATATGAGGATGAGATTAAGTATTCAAATTCACTAATCTTAGAACAGGCACGAATGAAAATGGATCAGGCCCTTCATGAAGCGAACACATTTATATCGGAAATTTCCATTGAACCAATGATTCAAAGGCTTCTTGCAATAAAAGACAAGAGCGAAGTTTCAGCATACGACCTGTATCAGGCCACAACCACGCTGAACCGTCTGATGCTTACCACAAAAGAGCAATTTGAATTTCTGATTTATTTCCCGCGTCCCGATATTGCTATAACTAATTATTCGTATAACAACTCAGAAGACTTCTATCACATTTATATTTCTCAATATGGACTGCCCCAAAATTTGTGGGACAATATTATAAATAATAAATATTCATCAACTGTTTTTTTCTCATATGAAGACAAAGAGTCTTCGGGAAAAACTATAACCCGAATAATAATGGTAAGTCCGATAATGCTTGCAAAACATAATTCAATGTATGCCAACATTTTAATTTTTCTGGATGAAAGCCTTTTTCTTAACTATAAAAACCAGTTTTTTGGGCGGGGTACTTTTCTTATTATCGATAATGAAAATAATGTGTTATATAAATCAGGTGATATGCAGATAAATGATCATGATTTGGATTATACAATGTTTGAACCGGGTTTAAACAGTTTGAACATGACTTTATCCCGGGAAAAAGTTATAGCGTCACATACCAGCTCCAGTGCTTCCAAATTGAAATATATAATACTAATGGAAGAAAAGACCTACCTAGCCAAATTTAATGTCACTAAGAATACAATGATTATTAGCATTATCCTGTGCTGTGTTGTAGGAGGCATTACCATTTATTATCTATTAAGGCAGAACTATTCGCCGCTTAAATCGGTGGTGAAATCTATAGAAGACTCAGCTATGCGTTTAGCCGGAAGTACAATGAATGAATTCCAGTATATCAGTCAAACCATAAAACAGCTTCAGCACGAAAAGAAAGCCACAAGTGATATTATAAAACAGCAGACAAACACTCTGAAATCTCAGCTGGTGCTTAGCCTGGTCGAGAACCGGGATGCTATTAATGAGGTTGATTTGCATATGCTTGAGAAGTATGATATCCGGTTCCAGTCCGATCTTTTCCTGGTTTTAACCTTCCTGGTATATGATGGAGAGGGGCCTTTCCCTAATGACAACGAGGTTATTGATGATAGAGAGAAAAATAAAATGATAAGATTAATCTTCCAAAATATCACAGAAGAGCTTTTGGGAGAAAAAAACATGAAAGCATACTTCTTTCACATTGGAAGGCTGATAGGTTTTATCATTAATCCTCAAAAAGAAAATGAAGATGTTATATTGGAAACAGTTGCTGAAAAGATTGATCAAATAACTAACTCCATTAATAAATATTTTTTAATACGTTTTGTATCAGCCTGCAGCAATATTCATAAGTCATGGAAGAACATACCTGCAGCGTATTCCGAAGCGCTTCAGGTAATTGAATACAACAGCATGCTCAATATGGATAAAGTTGTGTTTTATCATGAACTTGTTAATCTGCCAATGGAACAGAATTTCTATTACCCTGTGGAAATGGAGAACCATATTATTAATAATTTGAAAATAGGCAATGAACAGGCTGTCATTGAAACCATAGAAAAAGTGATAAACTTAAATATAGAAAACAATTCAACTCCCGTAACTATACGCTATTTAGTTGTTAATATAGTTGGAACCATAATTAAGGTAATTAATCAATTGGAAAAGAAGAAGTACAATTTTCCGCAATTATCCTTCCAGGCTCTGTTGCAGGAAAATAACCTTAATGTGATGTGCAGTGAAATAGAAAAGAACGTTCATGTTGTCTGTAAACTGATTCGGGAACAAAGCTCAGAGAAAAACAAACTTGAGGGAGCTGCTCTTCATAAGCAGTGTATTGCCATAGTAAAAAGTAAATTTAATGACAAGAACCTGAATGTGAGTATGATTGCAGATAAGCTGGGAGTACATGTGGTTAACCTTTCACGTACCTTTATGGAATATGAAGGTCAAAGTCTTTCAAACTACATAAACAGTATGCGCCTGAAAGAAGCAAAAAAGCTGATATTAGCCGGACATAAGCTGGAGACGGTTTCTGAGCGGGTAGGTTATGGAAGTCTGCGTACTTTTATGCGTGTGTTTAAAAAAAGTGAAGGTATAACCCCCGGACAATTTAAAGAAGCAATGGAAAAAGAGCTTTGCACCTGAAGAAATACAATATGAATGAAACGGAGATGTACATATGAAGAAACTGGGTATAGCCATTATAGGCTGTGGGGCAATATCTAAAAACCACGGTGATGCAGTTTTAAAAAGCACCAATGGCGAATTATTATACTGTATGGATATTATTGAAGAAAAAGCAAAAGAGTTTTCAAAGCGGTATGGAGGCATTCCTTTAAATGATCATAAAGGAATACTTGCTGATCCCAACGTAGATATTGTTCATATCTGTACCCCTCATCATACGCATCCTGCACTTGCCATTGAAGCCCTGGAACATGGTAAGCATGTATTTTGTGAAAAACCTATGTCCATACATCCCGGTGATGCTAAAAAAATGATTGAAGTTTCGGAAAAGAATCATCGCTACCTGGGTGTATGCTTCCAAAACCGCATGAACCCTACTACTGTTATGGCAAAAAAAACAATTGAAAGCGGTAGATACGGGAAAATTTTATCTGCAATGGCAAGAGTGGCTTGGGACCGGCATGGCGCTTATTATACAGAATCCAGCTGGCGGGGGAAATATGCAACCGAGGGAGGGGGCGTAATCATTAACCAGGCCATTCATACAATTGATTTGCTCGATTATTTATGTGGCGGAATTAGCACAGTTACAGCCATTGCAACAAAACTTCGTGATACCGATGATTACGAGGTTGATGACAGCTGCATGGCCAATTTTGGTCTGTGTAACGGTGGCAGTGCGGTAGGACATTTTACAAATTGCTATACATGTGGTAAACTGGCACAGGTTGAAATAATCTGTGAAAAAGCAAAAATTATTGTCGATCAGTGCAAGCTGGAAATTATCACCGAAAATGAAACAAAAATTTATACCGGTGATAGCCCGAAAGGGAAAAAATCCGAATGGGGGATGTCTCATAGCAGGATAATACAGTTATTTTACAACTGCATTTTGGAGAATAAGCCCTTTTTTGTTGATGGACATTCGGCAATTAGAGCTGTTTTAATTGTAGATGCCATAAAAAGATCCAATGGACGTTTAGTTCGTATAGAAGCATAATTACTTAACATAATTTTGGAGGAATTAAGCAATGGAGCATTCAGTTTCGGTTGTTATTGTCGGAATCGGAGGGTTCGGACATACTTATTTTAACGGAATTATTAACAATTGTGACAGGGATAGAATAAAAATAGCAGGCGTTGTTGAGCCTTACCCGGAAAATTGTGCATGTATGGACGAAGTAAGAAAAAGAGAAATTCCTGTTTTCAGAAGTTTAAAAGATTTCTATTCGAGTTGCTCTGCAGATTACGCAATTATTGCATCTCCAATACAATTTCATTGTGAACAGGTTTGTTACGCGTTAGAAATGGGAAGCCACGTTTTGTGCGAAAAACCCATCAGTGCAACGGTGCAGGATGCAAAAAAGATGATGGAAGCAAGAGACAAGTCGGGGAAAATTCTTGCAATCGGCTATCAGTGGTCATTCAGCGATGAAATTCAGCAATTGAAACAAGACATACAGTCAGGTGTTTTCGGGCGTGCAAAAAGGCTAAAGACAATTGCATTATGGCCTAGAGGACTAAAGTATTACAGTAGAAACTGGGCCGGAAAAAAGAAAGATGCTTCAGGAAGATGGGTGCTTGATAGTATTGCAAATAACGCTACTGCTCACTACCTGCATAATATGTTCTTTGTTACAGGCAAAAGCAAATACACAAGCTCTGTTCCGGTAACAGTACAGGCCGAGTTATACCGGGCAAATAACATTGAAAACTATGATACTGTAGCAGCCAGGATTTTCACCGATGAAGATGTGGAGATAATGTTTGTTGCTTCTCATGCCCATGGAAAAGAGACAGGGAACATACTTAAGTTTTGCTATGAGTTTACAGAAGGGAAGATTTTCTATTCTGATATAAAAGGAGAAATTTCCTTCGAAGCTCACTTAAACGATGGAACCATTATTCCCTACAATATCCCGCGTATTGACAGTTACACGAAATTATTAAGGTTTATTAATCAGGTTCAGGAAGGTAAACCTGTTTCATGCGGTCCGGAAGCAGCATTTTCGCATATCTTATCTATTAATGGAATGCAGGAATCAATGCCCGAGATTACTGTCTTTCCTGAAAATTTGGTCAAAAAGAGGGCATTCAAGTCGGATGATGAAATAATTTATGTGGAAGGATTGGCTGAAGCTTTAACAGAATGCTATGACCTATGGAAATTGCCGAGCGAAATGGATATTGCGTGGGCAAAACCCGGAAAGAAAATAAACCTTACCAATTATTCATATTATCCGCAAGCTGAAAATGATAGAAAGGAGCAGCTATGATTTATTCAGGTCTTGTTTCTGTAACATTCAGACAATTTACACCCGAAGAAGTTATAGAACTTGCCAAAAAGGCAGGGCTGGATGGTATCGAATGGGGAGGAGATAAGCATGTTCCCCACGGCGATACTGATTGCGCAAAGCGAGTATTAAAGTTAACAAAAGATGCAGGACTGAAAGTTGCTGCATATGGTTCATATTACAGGGTTGGAGAGCAAAACGAGTTTAGTTTCGGTGATGTACTTAAAACAGCTAAAGCTTTGGAATCCCCGGTTATACGTGTATGGGCAGGTACTGTTGGGTCTTCCGATGCAAATGAAGAGTATTGGAACAATGTAGTAACAGATTCACAGCGAATAACTAATGCTGCAAAAAAAGAAAATATTCAGATAGCATTTGAGTTCCATAAAAAAACCCTTACCGACACAAATGATTCGTGCCTGAAATTATTAAAGGAAATTAACCATGATAATATAAGAACATATTGGCAGCCGTCACAGGAAATGAATGTTGAAGAGCGTATTAATGGTTTGCATTCCATTTTGCCCTATCTTTCAAATATTCATGTATTTCATTGGATTGACGGGAAAAAGCTTCCCCTGGAATCAGGCGCTGAAGAGTGGGAACAGTACATAGAAATAATCAGGCAGGCACCCGGAGAACGCTATGCTATGCTGGAATTTGTAAGAGATAATAGTGTAGAACAATTTTTCGAGGATGCCATAACGCTGAAAAAATTAATCTGAAGAAGCAGGGTGCGGTTCTCCTGCTTCTTTTTTGAATAGACAGCTTACAATTTATTTAATATTTATTCTTACAGTATTACCATGGTCACTGTCAGGACTTTGCGGACACAGTGCAATGAAAGGAAAACTTTAGAGAAATGCAGCTTAAATGTGTAACAGGAAGCAAGTTCGATCTGCCCGGGCTGAACTGTACAGCTATTGCAAATGAAGGGTCTGATGCTGGTAAAACTGTCAGATAAACTGTTGACAAGGAGAACAGAACGACAATATACTATACTTAAACTATTCACTGAACATTTTAGTTAGGGGGCTTCACAGTGATAACCACTAATGAAATGGAAAAAGTCCTTCAAACTGCTCTTTCAAGCGGAGGAGACTTTGCAGAGCTGTTTTTCGAAGATAAGGACGAGCTTAATATTAAATGCTCGCAGCAGATACTTAAAGGTATTACAAGTGTTCATATTTTTGGTGCCGGAATATATGTGCTTTTGGGCACGCGAAGTGTATATGTTTATACCAACAATCTATCTTTTAGCGGCCTGATGGATGCTGCAAAAAGGGCGGCCGAATTACTGAACGCCTGCGAAAAGTTGGAAAAACGCCGCATTGTTTTTTCTATGCAACCTGTGAAAAACCCTAATTCAGTGATTCAATATCCAGGTACGGTACCTCATTCCAAAAAAATAGAGGTAATCCGTGAAACCGATTCAGCCGCAAGAAGTGCAGGACATACTATTCGGCAATTAAATGTTGATTATTTTGATACAGATCAACGAATTCTTGTAGTAAACAGTGAAGGATTATATACCGAAGACAGGCGAGTTACAACTCGTCTGCGCCTTCAGGCCACCGTTGAGGACGGTAAAACAAGCCATTATGAATGGACAGATTTTCCACGACCTTACGGATTTGAAGCTTTTAAAGAGAGAAATGACTACATTTCATTTGCACAGAATTTTATCCGTGATATTGCAGACAGCATGAATGCTGTATCTGTTCCTTCATGTGTTGTGCCCGTTGTATTGGAGGCAGGCTCGTGTGGAGTTATATGGCATGAGGCGTGTGGTCACCCTCTTGAAGCAACTGCAATAGCTGCAAATAACAGCGATTTTGCAGGGAAGCTGGGCCAAAAAGTTGCTTCTTCAAAAGTTACCGTTATTGATGACGGTTCCATACCGGGGCTTTATGGAACTGCAGGAATTGACGACGAAGGGCATCCAACACAAAAAAATGTATTAATTGAAAATGGCGTTTTAAAAGGCTATCTCTGTGACAGACTGGGTGGCAGAAAACTAAACATGCCTTCAACGGGAAGCGGAAGACGCCAGGGATATATGTTCCCTCCAGCTGCCCGGATGACTAATACCTATCTGGCGCCGGGTACCGACGATGAGGATGAAATGATTAGTTCAATAGATGAGGGTCTTTTTGTTAAACGTCTTGGTGGTGGCAACAGCGGAAGAGAATTCTCGGTATCTGTAAGTGAAGGTTATTGGATAAAAAACGGAAAAATAGCTCATAGGGTTAAAGGTCTGATGCTTAATGCCAGAGGTATCGATTTAATTAAACTGGTGGACCGGGTTGGAAGTAAAATAAAAACCGAAGGCGGAGGTTTTTGCGGTTCAATTTCCGGGCTTGTCACTACAACAAGCTTTCAGCCGAGAATACGCATATCTTCTATGACAGTAGGCGGGGAGGGCGAAGTATGAATTTTCTTGAAAACTATAAAAGAGCGATAAATAATTTACCTGAACATATAACCGAAGCCGAGGTTAATGCAGAGCAAAAAATCAGCGTGCTGATAGGTGTAAGTTGCGGGCAGATTGTTAAAACCGATGTTTCGGATGTTACTTCTGTGTATGTCCGGGCTTCAGGAGATAAAACAGGATATGCCTATACCGAAGATCTCAGTGAAGATCCGAATAAGGTAATTTTAAAAGCTTACAATAACGGCATTGTTTCGGACAGCTATAAAAGAGACATATTAAATTCACCTGAAACGGCCTATAATTCACTTAATGCTGCAAAATGTGCAGGTACGGCTAATATAATAAATTTTTCGGATATTGTAGCAAAGGCAATGCTGCTGGAAAATTTGGTTCGTTCTGCTGTTCCGTCAATAAATACTGCTTTTGCAAATATCAGAGTGGATACTTTTTCATCCCGGGTTATTAATTCAAAAGGTGTTGATGTATATTTCACAAGGAATGTTGTTTATGCTCAAGTAAAGGTTACTGCAGAAATCCTGGGGGATAGTGTTGACGCTGCCTGCTCGGTGTCTGCATCATCTATCGAAGAGATTGATCCGGACTCTTTGGTAAGTCAGATTAACAACATATTAAGGAATAAAATAAAACCTGGAAACTTTCAGCCGGGAGAATACCCCGTTATTCTTAGCCACAATGTCGGGGTAAATATTATGATGACAGCGTGGCAGCTATTCAGCGGTATAAAATACTTTGATGGCTCTACCGTACTGAAGGGAAGGCTTGGTGAATATATAGGTTCATCGGCATTAAGTATTATAGATACACCCTTCCATTCCGGCACAGGCTATTGTTTCCCCTTCGATTGTGAGGGCACGCCGGGAAAGGAAACAATACTTGTAGATAAGGGTAAATTCACGGGTCTTATGCATAACTTGTCCAGCTCGTCACATTTAAATGCCCAGCCCTCTGGAAATGCCGGACGAGTTGCATTGCTGACCGGGAATGTACCAACCGATGTAATTGTTACTCCAAAGATATGCTTTATCCAGCCGGGGGTTCGTTCGGTGGAAGAAATGCTTAAGGATATGGGCGATGGTGTATATATAACTGAATCCTATGATATTTTCCATTCAATAAACATTGGTTCGGGCGATTTTGCTATACCATGCAGGGGTATTGTTATAAAGGACGGAAAGCCACATCACTCTGTTACAGCTTTAACCATATGCGGAAACCTTATAAATCTTTTTAATAATATTGAAGAGACAGGTAACGATTTGCTAATTGATGAATTTTTACTTAGAAGTTACTGTGTCGGTTCACCCAGTATTCGCTTAAGCAAGCTGCAGGTGAATGGAAAGTAGGTTATATCTCATTTTCCTTTAATTGCAGATCTAGACGCAGATAGTTTAATGCAGCATTAATGTCATTATTCTCCAAAGAAGAAACAATTTCGTGGTGATAGTTATTTTCCCGCGAGAAACGCCCCCGTTCAATACTCGTTATGGCATAGCGGGCAACGTATCCTAAGTAGGGATAAAGAACATCGTATATATACTGGTTGCCCGACAATTTTGCAAGAGCCAGGTGAAATTGGGTATTTATTGTTTGATAAGGATCCTTTGAAAAATTCTGTTTCTCCAATATTTGCTTTAGGGTTGTCAGCCCTTTACTAAGATTCTGTGATGCAATTAAACGAAGTGCCAGTGCTTCAATCTGGTAACGTAACTGCTGGATTTTCCTGCATTGTTCATGAGTAATCTCGTTAACCAGATAACCTTTTCTAGGATAACAATTCAGATACTTCTCGTGGCAAAGCTGTTTAAGGATACCCCGTGCAGTTATTTTACTTATTCCAAATTTATCAGCAATTGATTGTTCAAGGATTATTTCCCTGTTTGATATCTCTCCCGTAATGATGCTGTCACGTAGCTTTATGTACACTTTATCTGAAATTGACTGGCTCATATGATTTGCTCATCCTTTCACCATATGCAAGAAGATTATATCAGTTTTTAGAATCCAGATCAAACAGCTTTTCGTATTATATTCCCGACGCATTATTGCCGGTTTCAGCCTGCCTGAGCTGAACTACACAGTTCAGAGATGTATAGCCAGAGCGAGGGCAAGCAAGCCGTTACAAAAGTTCAAAAATGCCTTAATCCTTGCAGTTAACTCTGTTCTGGGTTAAACTTAATTTATCTGTTATAAATTGCTTTTTTACTTTTACTTTCGTTATATAATATTACCCAAAATCGAGGAAGCAGAAGAGCATACCTCTGCGTCGATTTCCTTTCAGGGGGGATTATGTGAAAGAAACGTTAAGCGATAAAGTGTATAAAGCAATAAAGGAAGATATTAACAATTTTAAGTTAAGCCCTGATGAGTTCATTGTGGAACGGGTAATGGCTAAACGATATGGTGTTAGCAAAGCTCCGGTACGAGAAGCGCTTCATCGCTTATGCAGAGAAGGGCGTCTTATAAGTTATCCTAGAAAAGGCTATCTTATAGTTTCATTAAGTGAGGTAGAGTTTTATCAAACCCAGCAGTTGCGTTTAATTAATGAAGGATTTGCTGTAAGAACTTTAATTAAGAAAGCTGATCCCGAAGACATAAAAATACTTCGTAACCTCGCCGTTAAAAGTGATTGTGCATCAAACAGTGAATTTCACTGTAAAATGGCCGATCTGACCGGGAATAATTTCTTAAAGGAAATAGTAACTCATCTTCTTGACATTTCAACACGTACTCTTAATTTAAAAAATCAGTCAAATGGCGAAAATCTGAAAACCTTTCATTGTGAAATTGTTGACGCAATAGAAAGCCGTGACGAAGAAAAAGCCCTGGAATATTTGAAAATGGACCTGGAGCTTGGAAATTCAAATTTCAGCAGATAAGCAAATGAAGCATGGGAACGGTTCTTTTGCTTCCTTCGAAGTAAAAATATAGTGCAATAACAAACGTTCCATTTGCAAGAGCTGTATAGTTCAGCTCGGGCAAGCAAGCCGAAACCCGCAAAAGCTCTGTACGCGGGTCCAGCTTCGGGCGTTTTGTCTTTTTGAGCAACAAAGCACCTACCGGCACGCACGCTCCTTTGTATAAAAATAATTCTGCATAGAGGTCTCCATATCCGGGTGGCTCAACTTCACGCTCTTAACTTACAGCAATGCAGCAAGGCTTCGAAGCGTGTTGCTCTGCGCCTCCAAAAACACCCGAACCACCCGCGTCTTTTAACTTTTGTAACGGCTTGCTTGTCCTCGCTCTGACTATACATCTCTAAGCTGTGCAGTTCAGCTCAGACAGGCTGAAATCCGCAAAAGCTCTGTACGCGGGTCCTGCTTCGGGTGTTTAGTCTTTTTGAGAAGCTGAGGAAGCAAAGAAACCGTTCCCATGCTCCCCGTGATTTTTAAAATTGCATTGACAATTGGCTGTTAAGAGCAATATAATGTAACTAATTAACTTACTGAAATGTTCAGTAAATTATCCACAAAGGCTGAGATATAAGTGAAGAATTTTGATTTTAAAACATTAGCAGATGCACAGGACATAGATTTTGGTACAGACTATAACCCCGATTTAGTTGTTTTGTCGGGGGCACAATTACATTTAAAGACAGCCCCCTGCATAATAGAAGCTCTTACAAAAAGAGCCGCATCGGGGCTTTATGGGTGGACACCTTCCGATCGTCCGGCTTACTTAAATGCTATTCAGAATTGGATGCGTACGGTACGAGACTATGAGATAGAAAAAGAATGGATAGTTCCGTCTTACGGAACCCTTCGGGCCATAAGTACGTCAATACGTGCTTTTACAAATGAGCAGGATGGTATTATTGTGCAACCTCCTGTTTATGTACTGTATGATCGGGTAATCAATAATGCAAAACGCAAAAAGGTCTGCAATCCTTTAATATACAGGGATGGCTATTATGAAATGGACTTTGAGAACCTCGAGCGTTTGATGGCTAAGCCCGAGAATAAAATGATGATTCTTTGTAATCCTCATAATCCTATTATGGATATCTGGGAAGAAGAAGATTTACATAGAGTAGCAAAGCTTGCGAAAAAATATGATGTTTTGGTAATCGCAGACGAAATTTTTGCAGAGCATGCATTTTATGGGCACAAAGTTATACCCTACCCAACAATACCCGAAGCCAGGGATAATTGTATTATTTGTACATCAATAGGAAAATCCTTTAATTTTACAGGAATGAGCCACTCAAACGTTATAATTCCCAATGAAAAAATTCGTAAAGCATACACCATTCAACGGGATGCTGAACACTATGGAAGTCTTGATCCATTTATGTATAACGCTATAATTGCAGCATACTCGGAAGAGGGGAAAAAATGGATTGATGCATTGATCGAATTTGTATCTGAAAACATAAAAATTGTTAAAGATTTCTTTAACAGGTACTTACCCGATGTGACCATATGCAGGCACAGGGCAGGAACTCTTTTGTGGGCTGACTTTAGAAGACTTGGTCTTACTGAAGATGAGCTGCATGACTTTTTTATAAATGATGCCGGTATTTCAGTAGATCGTGGAAGTCAATACGGTCCCGGCGGTGAGGGTTTTTGCCGCTTTCAGGTTGGCATACCCCGAAGCGAGCTTAAAACTGCTTTAAATAAGTTATTAAAAGCCGGAATAAAATACGGCATTATTAAAGAAACAACAGGTTCAGAAATTGCTTCCGAACTATGCCACGACTTTTAAGAACAGCATTTAATATAACCGGCGTAAAGGGAGCTGTAATATAACCAGAATATGTCAGGAGGAGAGAGAAATGAAGAAAAAGCTGTCTGCATTATTATTAATAATTGCCTTACTTTGCAGTGTCCTTGCAGGTTGTACCACTACCGGTGATCAAAAGAATATCGATACCGATGTGACGGAAAGCAATGACACTGGAGAAAAAACAGATACTCCTTCGGGAGAACCCAAATTAGCAGATGAGCAAATTTTGACCTTCGTTGGCCACAACGATATGATGACACTTGATGTAAGCCTTATGAATGACGAAATGTCAGCATTAGTGATGTATGCAGTAAATGAAGCTCTTATACGCTACAGCAGAGGTGAAATAATTCCTGGTATAGCAGAGAAATATGATGTCTCGGATGATGGTATTGTTTACACTTTCCATTTGCGCGATGCTAATTGGTCTGACGGAAAGCCCGTAACAGCTTATGACTTTGAATACGCTTATTTACGTCTGTTAAGCCCCGAAACCGGCTCAACGCAGATTGAATCATTCAGTGCGGTGTTAAATGCCATGGAATATGCAAGAGGGGAAATAACAGATACATCTCAGGTTGGTATTAAAGCAGTGGATGATAAAACACTGGTTATTACTCTTACAAAGCCCGAACCCTTCTTCCTTGAAGAAATGGCACAGGGTATAAATTTCTATCCCATCCGGAAGGATTATGTTGAAAAGTATGGGCAGAATTACGGATCAAGCCCTGAAAGTTTCATTGGGTGCGGACCTTTTGTTCTTACTGAATGGGCTCAGGGTTCAAAAATTACTATGGAGAAGAACCCCGGGTATTGGGATGCTGACAGCATAATTCTTGAACAGGTTGTTGAGTATATTGTTGCTGATGAAAATACCCGCGTCGGTATGTATGACCTGGGTGAAGTTGACGGTATTTACAGTATCTCAGCCGTTCAAACAGTAAAATACAGCGACTCTTTCAGAACCCGTGCAGGAGGTACGTTACAGCACCTTGTATTTATGTCAAGGGAAGGCGCTGTTTTATCAAACAAAAATCTTCGTTTGGCACTCAGCTATGCAATAAACCGTGATTCTATAGTAAAGGCAATAGCTTCCCCTGGAACAGTTGTTGCGGACAGTATGATTGATCCCGAAATATCTTTGGATGGTGAATCCATAGTGGAGAAATATCCTGCTTCCAACAATGTTCATATCAGCGGAGACCCGGCAAAAGCTAAGGAATACCTGAACGCTGCTTTATCCGAAATGGGTCTTTCATCACCCTCAGAACTTCCGGCAATCAATTATGTATGCCTGGATTCCCCAACTCACAGAGCTTATGCGGAAGCGCTGCAGGCACAATGGCAGGATGTGCTGGGAGTAAACGTAGACATTAATATTATGCCGGTTCCACAGGCTATTGGAAGCCTGCTGGCAGGTGAGTTTGATATATTCCTCAACGGTATGAGTACAGGAGTGGCTCCTGAAACACTTCTGGACAATTACACGTTACATAACCCCAATAACTATGCTAAGTGGTCGAACCAGGAATATACCGATCTGTTTAACGAATCAATGAATGCTGATAACCTTGAAGAACGTTTTACAAAGCTTCAACAGGCGCATCAGTTAATTCTGGATGAATGTCCTGTATCACCACTATGGCTGCCTGGAACAGCATATTTATTCAGGGATTATGTGGATGGAATTTTCTATGGACGTCAGACAGGTTCAATAGAATTTATATACGCAAAGATCCTTGAGCACTAATACCTTCCATAGAAAATAACAAGTTTTTATTTCCTTTTCGGTGGGGGGGTAATTTACACTTGGAGCCTGTGAATTCACAGGCTCTGAGCTGTAATACGCAAGGCTGTTTTGAGAAATAAAGGCAATTGAAATTAACCAGCCAAGATTATATTATAACAGATGAGGGAACTGAAAAGGCAAATCAGTTATTTCACCTGTTATAATTTAGTATTCACAGCTGCTTAAAAGCTTGTAAACCGATAAACAGAGAAGGGACAAAAAATGGTAAAGTATATTTTTAAGCGTTTGATTATTTCAATAATAACGATATGGCTTCTGGCAACAATATCGTTTTTCCTGTTGCGCACATTGCCCGGTAACCCGTTTCAAACAGAAAAGCTCTTGTCTGTTGAAGTACAGGAGAGAATGATGGCCTATTACGGGCTTGACAGACCTTTAATCGAACAGTACTTTACCTATATGAAAAATCTGCTTCGTGGAAATATGGGGTATTCTCTGAAATATACGAACCGCACAGTGAACAGTATAATTGCATCCACCTTTCCAATCTCTGCCGAGCTTGGGCTCAGGTCTCTTGCCATTGCACTGCCAATAGGTCTTGCATTGGGGGTTGCATCAGCCAGGAAGCGCGGAAAGGCTGTCGACTATATTTGTGTAATTGTAGCTGTAATTGGTGTATCAATACCCAGTTTCATCATGGGTTCCTTTTTACAGTATATTTTTGCTATAAAACTTAAAATACTGCCGGTCTCCCAATGGCAAACACCTGCACATACAGTTTTACCCACGGTAGCACTGGCACTGTCTTTAATGGCTACTTTAACCCGTGTTATGCGCGCCAGTATGCTTGAGGTGGTAATGCAGGACTATGTTAAAACAGCAAAAGCAAAGGGGCTTAGCGAAGGCCGGATAGTTTGGAGCCATCAAATAAGAAATGCGTTGATTCCCGTTTTAACAATGCTTGGCCCTATGGTTACAAGCGTGCTCATGGGAACATTTGTTATAGAGAAAATATTTGCAATTCCGGGGCTTGGCCAGCATTTTGTTAATTCCATTACAGGTCTGGATTATACCATGACAATGGGTTTAACAATCTTTTACGGAACCTTCCTTGTATTTGCAAACTTCCTTGTGGATATTGCATATGGAATCGTGGATCCCCGGATTAGGATTACAAAATAAAGGAGGCCAATATGAGTAACATACCAATTGATCTGCCCAAGGATGCCTTTTCGCATATGAACGCCGGTAGTACGGAAAGTGAGATTATTACCCGGCCCAGTATTACATTTTGGGCCGATGCACGCCGCAGGTTATTTAAAAATAAGGTAGCAATGATTGGCCTGTCAATAATAATTATTATTACAATGCTGGCTATATTTGTTCCAATTTTCTCACAGTATTCGTATACAAAACAGGATCTTACGAATACCAATGCACCACCTTCCATAGAACACCCATTCGGAACCGATTCTCACGGAAGGGATCTGTGGGTACGTGTATGGGTTGGCGCAAGGGTATCGCTGGCAGTTGGTATTTTTGGTTCGGTAATACCAGGAATAATAGGTGTTGTGATCGGCGGAATATCCGGGTATTTCGGTGGAAAAGTTGACATGATTATTATGCGGTTTATAGATATAGTGATGTGCGTGCCAAATATGATTTATATAATTTTAATAACCATATATATCGGCACAGGACCAGTTGCTCTTGTTATAGCTTTTGCATTAACAGGCTGGATGGGTACCGCAAGAAGTGTACGCGGTATGATACTTCAACTGAAAGAACAGGAATTTGTTCTTGCATCACGTACTCTCGGTGCATCTTCTGCGACACTTATATTTCAGCATTTGATTCCCAATACTCTGGGAATTGTTGTTGTAAGCATGACAATGGGCGTACCTGCAGCAATATTCCAAGAGGCTTTTTTAAGTTTTATCGGGCTTGGAATTGCTCCGCCTATTCCAAGTTGGGGTCAACTTGCAAATATGGGTATATCGGTATTCCGCGTCTATCCGTCACAGCTTTTAATACCCGCGGTTTTAATATCTGTTACTATGTTGTCATTCAATCTTTTTGGCGATGGATTAAGAGATGCGTTAGATCCAAAGCTGCGTATGTAGAAAGGAGAACTTAATCTGATGCAGGAAAGAATTTTGGAAATAGAAGATTTACATTTTTCCTTTGATACATATGCAGGAGAGGTTCATGCAGTCAGAGGAGTCTCGCTGTATGTAAATAAAGGTGAAACCCTTGCTGTTGTCGGAGAGTCGGGTTGTGGTAAAAGTGTTACTGTTCAAAGCGTTATGAAGCTTATACCAACACCGCCCGGAAGGCTTAAAAGCGGTAAAATCTATTATTGCGGTGAAAACATAACCCATTATTCCCAAAAGCAAATGCAAAGGCTTAGGGGAAACGAAATGTCCATGATATTTCAGGATCCAATGACAAGCCTGAATCCAACCATGCGTATCGGCAGACAGATAGCAGAGGGAATACTTAAACACGAGAAAATATCTGCAAAAGAAGCAAAACAAAGGGCAATAGAAATGCTTAAAAAGGTGGGTATTTCCAACCCCGAAAAAAGCTACAGGCGATATCCTCACCAGTTCTCGGGAGGCATGCGCCAGCGTGTTATGATTGCAATGGCCCTTGTATGTAACCCCAAGGTTTTGTTTGCTGACGAACCAACAACTGCCCTGGATGTTACAACCCAGGCACAAATTCTTGAATTGATTAATGAATTAAAAGAAGAACTGGGAACCTCGGTGGTAATAATAACTCATGACCTCGGTGTTGTTGCGCGGACTGCTGAGCGCATTGCAGTAATGTACGCCGGCAAAGTTGTTGAGACAGGCCTTGCCCGGGATATTTTCTACAATCCAAAGCATCCCTATACATCGGGCTTGCTGGAAAGTATGCCCTCGGGCGGGGAGACAGGAAAGACATTAGCATCTATTCCCGGCACTCCTCCCGATCTGTTTGCACCGCCTAAAGGCTGTGCCTTTGCACCACGATGCAGATACTGCATGAAAATCTGCCAGGAAATGCCGCCTGAAGCTACCGAACTGGAAAACGGGCATAGTGTTTTTTGCTGGCTTATGCATCCGCAGGCCCCGAAATATGAACTGCCTGGAAGGAAGAGCAGATTAAAAACACCGGACCTGAAGGGGGATTTGTAAATGGCAGAGCATTTGCTTGAAGTAAAAGGACTGAAAAAATATTTTCGCCTGGGAAGAAACCAGGTGCTGCATGCAGTTGACGATGTTAGCTTTTATATAGATGAAGGAAAAACCTTCGGTCTGGTGGGAGAATCAGGTTGTGGTAAAACCACTGTCGGACGCACTATCATTAGACTTTACGATGCAGATGAAGGCAAGGTATTGTTCGATGGTATGGATGTTCATAAACTGAAGGGTAAGGAATATAAGCAATTTACAAGAAAAATGCAGATGATTTTCCAGGACCCTTATGCAAGCCTGGATCCCAGGAAGACAGTGGGTGCAATAATCGGAGAAGGCTTGAAAATACACAGGCTTTGCAAAACAAAACAGGAATATACCGAACGTATTTATGAACTGTTGGAGATTGTAGGCCTGTCGAGGGAACATGCAAACCGCTTTCCTCATGAATTTTCAGGCGGACAGCGTCAGCGGGTAGGAATTGCCCGTGCGCTGGCTGTAAATCCAAAGTTCATTGTTTGCGACGAGGCAATCTCGGCGCTCGACGTTTCAATACAGGCCCAGATAATAAACCTGCTTGTAGAACTTCAGGAAAAATTAAAACTAACTTATTTATTTATAGCTCATGACTTAAATGTGGTGAGGCATATTTCCGACGACACTGCCGTAATGTACCTTGGACAGATAATTGAGATGGCCGAAACCAACGAACTTTTTAATAACCCAATGCATCCGTATACAATAGGCCTGCTTGCGGCAGCTCCGGAGGCCGATCCTGACTATGAAAGAAGCCGCCCGCACATGCTTATGTCAGGAGAGGTTCCAAGTCCAATCAATCCGGCACCTGTCTGCAGGTTTTCATCCCGCTGCCCACATGCCAGGCTAAAGTGTACCGAGGAAGCTCCGGAATTAAAGGATATTGGGAACAATCATTATGTGGCCTGCTTTAAAATACAGGAGGGATGGGTATGAGAATTGAAAACAGAATAATTGAACTTGGTTACACACTTCCAGAATCATCGCCTGCCGGTGGCTTATATACACCGGTGAGAAGGGTAGGAAACGTACTTTATGTTTCAGGGCAAATACCCTGGCTGGATGGAGAAGTTAAATACTCGGGCAAGGTAGGTAATGAACGCAATATTGAATACGCCCAGGAGGCAGCAAGGCTTTGTATATTAAATATGCTGGCTGCGGTTAAAAATGCGATTGGTGATCTGGATAAAATTAAGCAGATAGTAAAACTTACCGTTATGGTCAGCAGTGAAACAGGTTTTGATAAACAACACATAGTTGCAAATGGTGCATCCCAGTTGTTAATAGACATATTTGGCCCGGATGGATGTGCTGCCAGGTCTGCAATTGGTGTAAACCAGCTGCCACTGAATGTTACCGTTGAAATAGAAGGCATTATTGAAGTAGAAGAATGAGGCTGGTACACCTTTAGTATTTATAATGGAGGACAGGAAATGGGTTTTTATGCTTTAAAAGGAAGAGTAATAGATGGTGTATCGGATACAGCAATAGAAAATGGACTTGTTGTTGTTATTAATGATACAATTAAATATGCTGGAATATATAATGAAAAAGAAATACCCGAAAAGGCTGAAATAATAGACGCCGGGAACGGCACTATAATGCCGGGGTTTATCGACTGTCATATACATCTTTGTGGGGAAGTAACCGCCGGACAGAAAAGCACGAGATACGATAAGCTGCTGGGTGCGGCATACGAGATTGGAATTCTGCTTGATGCAGGATTTACAGGTTTAAGGGACATGAGTGTAAACGGGTTTGCACTACAGCGTGCTGTTAACCGGAGCTATCTTCGGGGCCCCCGTATAATGCCCGGTGGAAGGCTTTTAAGTATAACAGGCGGTCACTGCGATACAGCAGGCGATGCTACAAAAGAAGAGGTAAATGCAACTAATTTAACCGGAAGATTATGCGATGGTGTTGATGAATGTATTCTCGCAACCAGAGAAAACTTCAGGCAGGGCGCTAAGTTTATAAAGGTGTGCGCAACAGGTGGAGTATCGTCAATTACCGACAATGTTGATGATGTGCAGTTTTCATTCGAGGAATTAAAGGCAATTGTCGATGAAGCAAAAAGGCATGGTACCTATGTGGCAGCACACTGCACCGGAAATACCGGAGCGCTTCAGGCTGTTAAGGCAGGGGTTAAATGTATTGAACACGGGGTAATGCTCGGGCCTGAAACCATAGATTTAATGGCTGAAAACGATGTTTCTCTTGTAACAACACTGTATATTTCGCTAAATGTGGCGAATTTTCCGGGCTTACATCCTGTTGTTGCAGAAAAGGCAAAACTATGCGCCGAGGCAAACATAAAAACCATTGAAATGGCAAGAAAAGCAGGTATCCGTATAGCTTTGGGAACAGACTTCAGTAACTCCGAAAACACACCCTATGCAAAGCATGGCAGGGAATTTGCAGCGATGGTTCAGGCAGGAATGACTCCTATGGAGGCCATTAAAGCCGGAACTATTAACGGAGCATACCTTATGAAGTGCCAGGATAAGCTTGGAAGCCTTGAGGCTAATAAACTTGCAGATATAGTAATTACAGATGGAAATCCTCTGGAAGACATAAGTTGTCTTGCTGATAAAGATCATATAAAATTTGTCATGAAAAATGGTGTTATAGAAAAAACTATGTTTTAATTTTAGAACCAAAAGGGCGTTCTGCGCATACATTTCCGTAATGGGGGGGTAAGGGAATGTATGAAGTGTTTTGCAAATCGCCCTTTTGTTACATAAAAAAACATTAAAAGCCTATTGACATCTAAGAAAAACTGTTATATTATCTCACTAATCAGTATTGTCAAAAAGGAGTTGCACTATGAGAACCAAAATATCAGCACATTTAAATATCAGTGCTATTGGTATGTGTCAGTCTAACATGTACATGTGTATGTACATGTCTATGCTGTGCTGTTCTCATATTGCTTTCTGCTCCTATCTGTAATGATATAATACTTATAAAATTTATTATACAATATTTTCAAAGTAGGAAGCAGAAAGTTTCCTACTTTTTTATTTTTTCGGGAATCTCTTTTATTTGAGGGGGGAACTAATTGATAGTCTTACGAAACTTATGCAAAACCTTTGATACAAGTGAAGGAAAAATTGAAGTTCTGAAAAATATCAATCTGAAAATTAAAAAAGGAGAGATCTTTGGAATTATTGGGTTAAGCGGTGCAGGCAAAAGTACGCTGGTGCGGTGTATTAACCTGCTGGAGAAGCCTGCGTCGGGTGAGATAATTTTCGACAGCATGCATATGGGAGATTTAAGTTCAAAAGAGCTTCTTAAGGTCAGGCAGTCCATGGGCATGGTTTTTCAAAGCTTTAATCTTCTGCAGCAACGGACGGCTTTAAGAAATGTATGCTATCCGCTGGAAATAGCCTGGGTTCCCAAGGACGAGGCAAGAGCGAAAGCTATAAAGCTTTTGGAACTTGTCGGTCTGTCTGATAAACTGAATGCTTATCCATCCCAATTGTCCGGGGGCCAAAAGCAAAGGGTTGCAATAGCAAGAGCATTGGCAACAGAACCAAAGGTCTTACTTTGCGATGAGATTACCAGTGCGCTTGATCCAAACACAACCCGATCAATTTTAGAGCTGTTGCAAAATATAAACCGTACTTTAGGTGTTACAATCCTGATTATAACCCATGAGATGGAAGTTATTGATCAAATATGCAATCGTGTGGCTGTAATTCACGAAGGTAAGGTGGTTGAAACCGGCGAAGTCAGGGAGGTTTTCCTAAGGCCCCGATCAGACACTGCAAAGCAGCTAATTTTGCCTAAGGGAAAGGAAATCCGCAATATGACGGGCAAAAGATGCCTTCGCATTATCTTTGACGGTAATTCTGCATTTGAACCCATTATTTCAAACATGACACTTGAATGCAGGGCAGTAGTAAATATTTTGTATGCAAACACAAAAAGTATTGACGGGAAGGCTTATGGCGAGATGCTGCTGCAGCTTCCCGACGATGATGTATCGATAAAAAGAATATTTGCATATCTCGACGATAAAGGAATTTTTTATAAGGAGGAAGAGCTCAATGTTTGATACAGGAATGCTTGAATTACTTGGTAAAGGCATTTTGGAAACGTTATATATGACAGTTGTTTCTACTGCATTGGCATATGTGTTTGGCCTGCCCCTTGGTGTGGTATTATGCATAACCGATAAAAACGGAGTGTTTCCAATACCCGCTGTTAACAAATTACTGGGCTTTATAATTAACTTTTTAAGGTCGGTTCCATTCCTGATACTGCTGGTTTTTATTCTGCCGTTTACGCGGGCTATAGTGGGGACCACTATAGGTTCCACAGCTACAATTGTTCCCCTTGTTGTTGCTGCTTTCCCCTTTGTTGCAAGAATGGTTGAATCTTCACTGAAAGAAGTTGACGGCGGTGTTATAGAGGCAGCCCAGTCCATGGGAAGTTCAACCTTTCAAATCGTATACAAGGTTCTTATTCCGGAGGCTAAGCCTTCGCTTATAGTAGGAGCTGCAATTGCGATTACAACAATACTTGGTCATTCCGCAATGGCAGGGTTTGTTGGAGGTGGAGGTCTTGGTACAATAGCTGTAAATTATGGTTACTACAGATACCAAAGAGACGTAATGACAGTTACGGTAATACTGCTAGTAATAATTGTGCAGGTTTTTCAGGAGATTGGGATGAGAATTGCAAGACTTTCGGATAAAAGAATTAAATAAAATAAATTTAATATATAAAAGGAGGATTTATATGAAAAAAATTACAACAATTTTAATTACAATCACATTACTTACTGTTTTACTTACAGGCTGCGGCAAGGCAGAAAAAACAGCAATAAAGGTAGGTGCCAGTGTTACACCCCATGCAGAAATTCTGGCAATAGCAAAAGAAATACTGGCTGAAAAAGGATATACACTGGAAATAGTGGAATACAACGATTATGTTATTCCTAACATTGCCACCGACAATGGTGAGCTTGACGCAAACTACTTTCAGCATCTTCCATATTTGAAAAACTTCAATGAAGAGAACGGGACAAAACTCGTTTCTGTTGCAGCCATTCATTATGAACCCTTTGGTATTTATCCGGGAAAGACAAAATCCCTGGACGAGCTTCCTGACGGAGCAACCATAGCAGTTCCCAATGATGGCACTAATGAAGCAAGAGCGCTATTGCTTTTGGAAGCCCAAGGATTAATTAAGTTAAAAGAAGGTGTTAGCTTTACCGCTACAGTTCTTGATATCGAGTCGAATCCAAAAAATCTGGTAATTAAAGAACTCGAAGCAGCTCAGCTTGCCCGGGCACTGCAGGATGTAGATTTGGCTGTAATTAATGGTAACTATGCCATTGAAGCAGGATTAAACGTTGGCAAAGATGCTTTAGCAGTTGAAGACAAAGAATCGGAGGCAGCTCAAACCTATGCAAATATAGTAGCTGTGAAAGAAGGAAATGAAAACAACGAGGCAATTAAAGCATTGGTGGAAGCACTGGAAAGTGAAAAGGTCAGAAAATTCATCAATGAGAATTACGAAGGTGCGGTTATTCCAATTTTTTAAGTATATATTTCCTGATTATTCCCCCTTAATATAAAGCCGTAAACAATGCCAGATCAGAGCTTCAAATGAAGCGATCTGGCATTTTAATATCTGATATACTATTTAAGAAACCTGTCTAAGAAATCATAGGCTTTATCTTTCACATCATCGGGGAAGGAATGCCCTCCATTAAATAAAACTGAACGGAAATGATCAGAAACTCCAAGCTCTTTATACTTCTTTTCAGCCTTTTCGCGTATTTCCATAACTCCGTCCATAGGAAAAATATAATCGCTGCTACCGCTGGTCATCATAAAAGGTCTTGGTGCAATATCGCAAACAAGATCAGCAATATCCCCCACATTTAAAATGCCAAAGGAGTACATGGCAAAATTATGGTTAATATTGTCCCTGAAAATAGACTTCATCTGACTGATTCCACAGGAGCATACTGCTGCCTTTATTCTTTTATCAAACCAGGTAAGCCACATTGTTTCCTGCCCGCCAAGTGAATGACCTATGGCACCTATACGGCTGCTGTCAACATAGTCTAATGATTCAAGAAAGTCTACACCACGGGTTAAATCCGACAGATATTTAGCCTGCAAAGAGGAACCATACGACAGGTATTTGAAAAATAATATTCTCTCATAACCTTCACCGTCAATATGCGGATTTTCTTTCCTTTGATATTCAGGAGGTCTTCTGTCTTCAAAGCCCAGATGATCGGGGCATAAAACCACAAAGCCACGAAGACACAGATCCAGACCGTAATGATACATTTTATTCCTGCTCAGTCCTGCTGGCTCGGATTTACCAAGATAGAACTCGCCTGCATGCTGATGGGAAGCAATAATTGCCGGTGCTTTACCCTTTATGTTTTTTGGTATAAGCAGCCAGGCAGAAATCCGGTCGTCCTTTTCAACATTGTATTGCACCAGTTGTAGGACGTGAGTATCCAGTTCTTTAGTGGACACAACCCTGGCGTTTAATTCACAGGGCTCCGGAAAAGTTCCAAGACATTTAAGCACTTCTTCTTTAAATCCCATATTAATCTCCCCTATTTTCATAACTGTGTTTTGGACAGTGTCAACCTGCATCTTGCAGTATATATTTATTATATATCATTTTGCAGGAAATTTCTTTTTCAACGGGTGGAATGGGTAAGTTGACAATTAATCCTCAATATAGGAAAATATTATCAGTATAAAGTATCCGAAGTTCAGGGTGAATAGTTATGTATAAGAACTTTTTGAAAATCATGTTAACCATAGTCATTTTCTTTGCACTCATAGGTCTGGTTTTATACATAACAGTTAAAAATATTGAACCTTCAGTTAAAGAAAGTAATGCAAATACCACTGACAGTTACTTTTATGGGCTAGTAAGTTGACAACGACTGTATATTCTGTCCCATGCAACTTGAGTTGTAAGGAGAAAGAAATGTGAAAAGGCTGATTCGCTATATTTCAAATCTTAGTGTAAGCTGGAAGTTTGTTTTTGCGTATTTTTCAATTCTTATTCTTCCCATTATACTCACAGGCTTTTATTTACATTATCAGGTTTCAGAATCAACAATTGCCCAGGCTTCACTGGTTATGGAGCAAAACCTGCTTCAAACCAAGGCCAGTATCCTTCAGAATGAAAAGGTCATTGAAAACATCTCTGCAATTCTTGCTTTAAACTCGGATTTTATGAATTTCCTTGAGTATGAATATGAAAACCTGGATGAAAAGGTTGAACAGTATCAGTTTAATTACTCACCCCTGATTGAAAATATTCTTATTCAGAATAACAGTATATATTCCATTCGTATCTACCTTGATAATATTATTATAAGTGAAATGCTGAGCAGCTATTACAGCGTTACCGTTACAAAAGCAAGTGAGCGGTTTATGGAAATGATTGAAGATAAACCACAGCAAAAAGGTTGGGTAAGCTCACATACTGCTAAAACCCATGTTTTTCGCAACGTTGTCGACAATACCCAGGTGTTTTCATATAACAGGGAACTTTTTTCGCAAAGGCAAAAATATCTTGGCATGCTGGAAATAGAGGTCAAAGAGGAAGTTCTGTTCGGTATGCTGAGAGATCCCGTAATTAATGAAATGGGAGATGTTTTTATAGTAGACAGCAAAAACAGAATAGTGTCAAACAATATCCCCGAATATTATTTGGCCGATGTTTCGGAAACAGGTTTAAAAGATTTTCAGGGCAGATCGCAAAAAAGAACAATCGGCGAAGTAAATGATATCGAGGCAATAATTATAACGATACCCATTGAGCAGATAAACTGTACAATTGTTGGTATTTTTCCGGTAGAAAATTTCAACAGTGAAATCAGAAAATCCCTTAAGGATATTATTATTGTTCTGGCTGCCTCATCAATTGTTCTGGGTTTAATTATATACTTCACTACAAACATGCTGCTTCACAGGGTAAAAAAGCTTGTAAGCGCAATGAAAAAGGTAAGAGACGATAACTTGAATGTCTCGGTCCCTGTAAAATCAATGGATGAGTTTGGGGTACTGGCAATGAACTTTAACCGTATGACGCAGCGGATTTATGAACTGGTTGAAACCGTTTATAAAATTCAGCTGATGGAACGAGAAGCAGAATTAAAAGCCCTGGAAGCACAAATTAACCCGCACTTTTTATACAATACTTTAGCTACAATATCATGGGTTGCTAGAAAGGAAAAAGCCCCCGGAGTGATGAAGATCTCCAATTCCCTTGCAAAGTTTTACAGGCTGGTATTAAGTAAGGGAGTTACAATAATCAGTATTGAGGAAGAAGTGGAAATGGTAAAGTCATATCTTGAAATTCAGAAAACCAGGTTTGATGATTTGTTTGATGTGGTGTATAAAATAGATGAAAGGGTGTATAGGTATAATATTGTTAAAAACATTTTGCAACCCCTTGTAGAAAACGCATTGAGTCACGGTATAGAACCTAAAAGGTATCATGGTACAATTATTATATATATGGGTTTAACCGAAGACAGGATTTGTCTAAAAGTTATAGACGACGGTGTTGGAATGAACAGTAACACCTTAAGCAGGGTCAGGCTTGGCATGGTAGAACGCTCAAAAGGCAGTGGATACGCAGTTAAGAATATAATGCAGAGGCTTAGGGCGTATTATGGTGATAATTTTTCAATTAATATATTCAGTAAACCCGGAATAGGGACCACCGTTTCTATTGAAGTGGATAAGAACATTTAAGTTTTAAGCGGGGGTGAATCTGTTGCTACGACTTTTGATTGTTGAGGATGAAAAATGGGAAAGGGAAGGCCTGATAGATTTCCTGGACTGGAAAAGTTTTGGAATTGAGATAGCCGGAACAGCCCGTGACGGAGAGGAAGGATATCAGGAAGCCTTAAGACTTAGACCTGATATTATTTTAACCGATATAAAGATGCCCGGTATGGACGGCATTGAAATGTCGAAGAAAATAAAAGAGGTTATGCCCCACACTAAAATAATAATTCTGACCGGGTACGATGATTTCAGATATGCAAAGGAAGCCATTAGTTTCAGTGCCAACGCTTATGTTCTGAAACCTTTCGAAGAAGATGAGTTAATACCAATAATTGAGGAAGTGGTTTCTTTATGCCGTAAAGAAAGGGAAAAAGCAAGCTGGGAAAAAAGAGTGGTCAGCCAGTTGAACAAAAGCAGGAAAACGGCAAAAACAAATTTTTTATTTGAATGGGCTTCGGGAATGATCAAGAAAGAAGATTTGCAGAAGGGGCTTCAGGAATTTAACATTTATGTTAAAGCCGAAGGCATGTATGCAGTAGCCCTGATTAAAGCTTATGGCTGTGAAAGCAAAACTGAATCTTCAAACCGGCTTAAAGACATATCAGAATTTTTAGCTGAAAAATCTATGCTGAGAGATTACCTGTTTTTAACTGAAAATCAAAAAGACCATGAAATAATCCTATGTTTTGAGTGGGATGGTTCCATAATCGAATGGCTTAATAACGGTATTTCCAAGAATCAGATCGAATATGGCAACAATTTTGTTATAGGTGTGGGAAACGGGTCAAGTCCTTTAGAACTGCATGTTTCATATAACCAGGCGAAAGAGGCAATAAAGCATCAAATATTCTGGAATGATTACCAATTGGTTCTATACAGTGAGATACATCAATTACAGGAAAGCTTCATGGAAAAAGCCAATGAATTTCTGGTCCATGGAGATTACTTTTCGAAACAGTTTATACACGCTGTAGGTTCAATAAATGAAAACAGAGTATTTGAACTGCTGAATGAATTGTTTGATTTTGTTTACGAAGCCCGCGGGGCAAGCATGGATTTTATAATTAATTTTGTTAAAAACATTGTCAACGACCTTTATATCTTTATATACAAGATTCATAGCGACTTTACAAGAAACTATCTTTATGAAAAGATGTGGAACGGGTGTACAGTTAAGGATTTAAAAAATAAAATGAAGATCTTTTTTGAAAGTGTTCTGTCTGTACACAAAAGCAGGTTAAGCTATGACGAACAAACCGTTAAAAAGGTAATAGCTATTATTGAAGAACGTTACATGGAGCCTCTAAGCATAAAAACCATAGCGAATGAAGTTTTTCTCTCGCCAAACTATTTAGGGAGCATTTTTAAAAATTTCACCGGTAAAAGGTTCAATGAGTATATAACCGAATATAGAATGGAAAAGGCAAGAGAACTGTTAAAATCCCCAAAAAACAAAGTAGCAACTGTTGCTGCCAGAGTTGGGTTCCAAAATCCGTCATATTTCTGCTCTGTGTTTAAGAACTTTTTTGGTGTGGCTCCGGGAGAATATCAAAAAAACAATGCGGTATAATTGATACTGATTCTGTCAAAATTCCCAAAGCCCCTTCCTGTAAACAGGGAAGAACCGCTCTTTGTTTCATGGCACCTTCAATCCCCCGCTGAGTGAATTTGAAAAGTCTGTTGATTTTTATAATAAGTGTTGATTATTATTATATAAATTTCCAGGTCGTCATAATAAAATATTGGTAGACCAGAAAAACTATAATCTGTCTGGAGGCTATATCAATGCAGCTCAAGCATAAAAGAAAAATAAATATTAAGGATAAATACCGATTGTTTCTTATGGCGTTGCCATTTTTAATTCTTACATTCCTGTTTTCCTATCTTCCACTGCATGGGTGGCTGTATGCCTTTTACAATTACAGGCCGGGGATACCTTTAAGAGAAAATGAGTTTGTTGGGTTTTACTGGTTTACATCAATTATATCTAATCCGACACAAACTGCAGAGGTTCTGAGGGTTTTAAGAAACACCTTTGCAATGAGCACTCTTGGCATATTAACTTCGGTTCTGCCTGTAATTTTCGCAATATTCCTGTCGGAAATAAAATTAAACTGGCTTAAGAAAACTGTTCAGGTATTAACCACGCTGCCCAACTTTATTAGCTGGGTGCTGGTTTATTCCTTTGCCTTTGCCTTATTTTCAACTAACACCGGTTTTGTAAACCGTATTTTAATGCAACTTGGGGCTATTGATCGGGGAATTAATTTTCTTGCTTCAAATAAACATGTTTGGCTTACCATGATTTTATGGAGTACATGGAAAGGTCTGGGCTGGAGTGCAATTATGTACCTTGCTGCCATTACAAGCATAGATCCTGAACTGTATGAAGCAGCAAAAGTAGATGGTGCAGGAAGGTTCAGAATGATGTGGCATATTACAGTTCCCGGAATAATGCCGACTTATTTTGTTCTGCTTCTTCTGCAGATAGCCAATTTCATCAACAATGGCATGGAGCAGTACTATGTATTTCAGAATGCAATAAATAAAGATTATATAGAAGTTTTGGATCTGTATGTATATAACATTGGTATGATGGGCACAAGCTTTTCCTTTGCAACAGCTGTAAGTGCCTTGAAGTCACTGGTAAGTGTATTTTTATTAATGTTTGCAAATGGTTTGTCAAAGTTTGGCCGTGGTGAAACAATACTGTGAATATAAAATTAAATGGAGGCAAAAAATGAGAAGAGGAAATCACAGCAGTCAGGAAAAAATATTTAATGTAATCAACTATTTTGTGTTTATAGTTTATACCTTAATATGTGTTTTTCCTTTTTACTATTTATTTATAAATACAATAAGCAGCAACGAATTAACAGGCCTTGGCCTGATTACCTTTTATCCAAAAGGGATTCATTTCAGTAATTATGTCCAGGTGTTAAAAATAAAGGGTCTGCCCAATGCTGCATTAGTGTCCCTTGCAAGAACGGTTATTGGAACATTACTTACGGTTTTAGCTTCTGCCTTTTTGGGTTATCTTTTTACAAAGAAAGAAATGTGGGGAAGAAAGGTTTGGTACCGGTTTGTAATAGTCACAATGTATTTTAACGCAGGAATTCTCCCATGGTTTATCACCATGATGAATTTAGGCCTCACTAACAATTTTCTCGCATACATACTGCCCTATATTGTCCAGCCCTTTAATATTATATTGATTAAAACTTATATAGAGGCTATGCCTAATTCGCTGCAGGAATCGGCACAGCTTGATGGAGCAGGTTATTTGGTTATATTTTTCAAAATAATCCTCCCATTAATTACTCCAATTCTGGCAACAGTAGCAGTGTTCTCAGCGGTGAACCAGTGGAATTCCTTTACCGATACCCTGTTCCTTATGACCGACTCAAAGTATTATACTTTGCAGTTTGTGCTTTACAGGTATTTAAATGAAGCAACAGCACTTGCATCGATTATAAAAAGCTCTCAGGGTCCTATAAATGTAAATCTTCAGAATATGCAGACTCCTACTTCTGTAAGAATGACCGTTTCCATGATTGTTGTTGCACCAATACTTTTGGTTTATCCATATTTCCAGCGGTACTTTGTAAAGGGAATCATGATTGGTGCTGTAAAGGGGTAAGGCTGACGTATCACTCATTTAATATTATTTGCGCATTTAAAAGTTTTTTATATAAATGATTTAAAGGAGGTTAAAAAAATGAAGGTAAAACGTATTTTTGCAGCTTTGTTAACTATTGCTCTTCTTTTGAGTATGACTGCCTGTAAAATTACAGATACAGGAAAGGATGCTGATACTCCTGCACCAACACAATCAGCCAGCACTCCTGCAACAACTGAGCCTGCTGGAAAAGAACTATATAAGATAGACGTATTTACAATGCTCGGTAACAAAGCAGGCGAACAAACAGGATGGTTCGCAAAGATTGTTAAGGACAAGTTCAATATTGAAATGAACATGATTGCATCTAACGTCGAAGGCGGAGATACAAAGTTTGCCACAATGATGGCAGCAGGTGACCTGGGCGATATTGTTATATTTGGAAGCGACTCAGACAATAAATGGCTGGACGCACTTAAAGCCAATGCCCTGTTTGACTGGACCACAGACCAGATACTGGATACCTACGGTAAATATATTGTTGAGAACTATTCAAAAGCAATTGAGAAAAACAGGATTAGCTTTGGTAAAGGCAAAAGCGTTTATGGTATTGGTCATACAGTTGCAAACATGCCCGATGGCCCGTCAGAGGGAGAGGAGATGACATACCATTCGGAAATGCGCTGGGATTTGTATGAAAAGATTGGAATGCCCGAGATAGAATCTCCGGAAGATCTGCTCCATGTATTAAAGAGGATGCAGGAAGTAGAACCTACCTCGGAATCAGGCATGCCCACCTATGGCTTCAGCATATGGTCCGACTGGGACGGAAACATGGTTATGTACGTTAAAGCATTTGCTGCTTTGTTTGGATATGATGAAGGGGATGGCTTCAACAACGCCGGATTCCTGTTATATTCCCCAGATGACGGGGATTGCCAGGGAGCTTTGGATCCCGATGGTTGGTATATAAGAACATTGAAACTGTTTTATAATGCCAATCAGATGGGACTTTTAGATCCTGACTCAATATCTCAGAAATATGATGATGTTGTCAGAAAATTTCAGGACGGTGCAATATTGTTCTCATTATTCCCATGGGCCTGTAATGTGTATAATACTCCCGAACGCGTAAATGAGGGTAAGGGATTCAGGTACGTACCCATAAAGGGTCAGAAAATAATATCTTATGGTTTTGACGAACGTGGTGGCCACAGAATTATCAGTATAGGTGCGAAGGCAGAACATCCTGAACGCCTGATGGAGCTAATAAACTGGTTGTATACACCAGAAGGTGTTATGACCAATTACAACGGGCCTGAAGGCCTTACATGGGAAATGAAGGATGGAAGACCTGTGCTTACAGATTTCGGCAGACAGGCACTTCCTAACAACGCAGTGGATGTTCCTGCGGAATTCGGTGGTGGTTCATACCAGGACGGCCAGAATCAAATGAACTTTGAGTTTGTACATAGAAATGCAATAAATCCTGAAACTAATGAACCATATGATTTCAGGCTTTGGACTTCAGTTCTTGAAGAAAGCGCAAGTACACTGGTAAAAAACTGGAGAGCTGCAATGGGAGCTTTAACAACAAAGGATTATTTAATAAAGAACAACATGATTTCTGTAAAGAAACCGGTGTTTATGGGGAAAGCTCCCGAAGTGATGCCTGATGAATTATTGCAGAAGCAGGGTCAGGTTGCTACAGTTATAAAACAGTATTCATGGAGAATGATGTATGCGAAAGACGAAGCAGAGTTTAACCAGCTGCTGAACGAAATGACATCAAAGGCAAAAGGCCTGGGTTATGACGAGGTTTTCAAATGGAATGTTGAACATGCAAAAGAAGTATATGAGTTTCTTAAAAATAATTAAGAAGTAACATTATAAACAGATAATCACTGCTTTGATTCAAAAATCAGATAAAAACAGAGCTGTCTGTCAGGCCAAAGGCTTGTATAGGCAGCTCTGTTTTTCTTACAGATAAAAAATTGTAAAGATTGCACAATTATATCTATATAATTACCGCCAGAATTAACAAAATTCCTGAAAAATTTGCAATTTTATGGCGACAAATATATAATTATATCAAACACATCTAAAATAATGAAATCATTGGGAACCGAGGTGTATTGTTTTGCATGGGGGGATTAAAGTAAAAGTTTCCTTACTGCCGATCTTTGTTCCGACTCTGCTTTTTATAAACTTAATTCTGAGCTTATGGAAGTTAATAACGGGTAACAAAGATATCATGCTTATTATTATCTTATTAATTTCGATTGTAGCTCTTATTGTTTATTTTATCGTACTGACCAGTTTCAATTCTATGAAAAAATCTATAAGAACATTAAGTGATTTTCTTCAATCAGTAGCCGAACACGGGATACAACAGGCAACTCCAAAGACGCTTAAGAACAGGGACGATGATATAGGAAAAATTGTATATGCATTGGAACAAATATTTCAAAATTCCATGAAAAAAGAAAATCAGATCACCACTACAGATACTTCTAAAAGCATTTCAGATAATTTGCTAACACTCAGTTCGGAAATTGGAAATACAACTAAGATATTTGAGAATTTTGCCAGAGTTATAAAAGAAACTGCTGACACTTCCGAAAATATTGCGGCTTCGGCACTCGATATTGTTAGTTCGGTCCAGTTTATAAACAAAAAAACCTCACAGGGTGTTTCAACCGTTAAGGAAATCCAAACACGGGCAGAAAATCTTAAAAAACAGGTAATTGAAGCCATAGAGACAGCACAAGAGGTCTTTGATGCAACAAAGGTGGAGCTTGAAAAAGCAATAGAAAACTCCAGAGTTGTTGAACAAATTACAATTTTGTCTGAATCCATTCTTCAGATAACTACACAAACAAATCTTCTTGCCCTGAATGCATCTATAGAGGCTACAAGGGCAGGAGAAGCGGGAAAAGGGTTCACTGTTGTAGCGGATGAAATACGGAAGCTGGCTGAACAATCAAAAAATGTCGTCTCTAAAATTCAAAAATTCACAGTTCAGGTTGAAGAATCAGTGAATCATCTGGCAAACAGCTCAATCAAATTACTGGAATTCATGTCCACCGATGTTAATAATAATTATATGGCAGCACTTGAAATAGCACAAAAATATGATGATGATGCTGCATTTGTCAATAGCATGGTTTCAGATTTCAATTCCACTTCAAATGAACTCCTTACAACTGTAAGTAATGTATTAAATGATATTGATAACATCTCACAGTCTTCAAGCGATGGTGTTGAAAATGCATTTAAAATAAAAGAGCAGTTAACCTTTGTATATGACAAATACAGACAGGTTCTTGAAAGACTAAATATTGAAAGCGGTATGGATAAAGTATGATAAAAAAATTTATATAAAGTTGGAGGTGTAAATTTTGGGAGAAAACAGGACATGGGAATTAAAAAAATATGATGTTCCGGGTAGAAATGTGGTTATGACTGAAGGGATTGGCCAGGCTGACGTACAGGGGGTTCGTGAAACCATCAACTATGTTGTTGAAAAGGGCAAAAGCTTTAGTGGCAAATGGGGTTATATCCCGATAATCGAGAAGATGGATCCCATTCTTGACCCTGAAACGCAGCAGGAGTTTGCAAAATTTCACAAATGTTGTAAAGAGTCTGGTTGCGTGGCTATGGCTTTTGTTTCGGGAGGAATGGCAGCTATTAAGGTTCAGGCAAAACGCCACCAGCAGGCTTCTCAAACAGGGATTGTAACCGGACATTTCCGAACGAAGGAAGAAGCCCTTAAATGGCTTGAGGAATTTGGAGTATAGAACATCCTCTGATAATTTTTTTGTATTAACATAATGGGGATGCCTGTATAGACATCTAAAGCATCCCCTGATTTATTGGAAATTATACGGACTCTTCGCCCTCAATTTCACCTTCTGTTTCGGTTTCAGTTGCAACGTCAGGTTCTGCATTAACCACATTAGCCACAACTACATCTTCCTTTGATAACAGCTTAACGCCTTCGGGCAGGGCTATATCAGCCATTGTTATCTCACTGCCATCTGTCATTTCTGAAACATCTATCTCAACAACACTGGGTAAATCCTTTAATAACCCCTGAATTTCTATTTCGTCCTGAAGGATATTTAACACAAGCTTACTTGCAGTATGTTTTTCTCTTCCATTAAACCTAAAAGGTACTGTTACCTTAACAGGACTGTCTTCCGAAGAGGCATAAAAATCAATATGTAGAGGATTTTTATTAGTTATTCCATACTGTATGTCCTTCACCACACAAAGCAGCTCTTTGTCCTTTACTTTCACTTTTGCTTTCGATCCTGTTGAATTGTTTTTAAGAAATTTGTTTATTACCTTTCCTTCGAACTGAACATTGAGGTTGCCCTCAACCCCAGGCCCGTAAATATTACCTGGAATATAACCTGACTTTCTGATTTTTTTAGTGCTATCTTTTCGTTCTGCAGCGACTAATAAATTACTCATAGAAATTCCCCTTTCAATTTAAAATTTATCAGCTGAAATTGAATTTAATATCTGTTACTTCATACGCAATGCAAATTAAAACAGCCGTTGTACCCAGGTCAAGGCAATGTGGACAGCGGTTGCAAATTCCCATACTGCACCAATTCTAAGCAGCAAGAGGTAAGGTTCACGTTTCAATAGAAACTATCCCTCGTATTTCATCTAAAAGCTCCGGATCAAAAATGTACATCCTGCATCTATAAAATTCAAATCAGCTCATAAGGTTTTAGCTTTTCCTTGAATGCGGTTGTAAACCCATCTTTATAATTTTTTCACCCCGTATGCCGGAATATTATTAACCTGAGTTACCGCTATTGCTGCGAGTGCTCCCGTTTTCTTATGGAAGCTTATCATTTCCGAAATGTCAAAATCACATAAAATATCTGCATTGAAAAATAGAAAAGCATCATTGTAAAATTTTTAGCATTCTTAATGGTTTTTTAATTTGAGTTTGTAGCATGTACTTAATACAATTTAGTTAATACCAAACCATTTCAGGATTTCTATATTTCTTTAAACAAAGGCTTGACTATAATTGTTATAACCCCACCTTACCTTTCATAAATTCAATTTTTAATACGGCGTTTTTATATTCCACTGTCATAAAGCGCTTTAAGATTCTTTCAATTTTATGAAACAAAATCTTTAACAGCTGAATATTACCGGTATACATATCACAAAAAGGATATATTACTAGCACTCAAAAGAAACGAGTGCTAGTAATATTATAGTACAATTTCTTATCATGTCAAGTAGCATAGCAAAAAAATATATTGTTTACATTTCATACCACATGCCATATAAGACTATAATTGCCTTAATTTTATTAATTTCTTTCATTACATTAAACGCTTATAGAGGAATATTTTAAATATTTGGTATAATTAAAACAGTGTCCAAAGTATTTCCCATCTCTGACGGGTGGCGGGCACCCAATTATTGCAGATTGTTTCAGCCGATATTGGTGAAAGAGGAGTTGAATATACATGGTAGAGAACATTTTAGTGGTAGATGATGAACAGTCCATAGCTGATTTGATTGAAGTATATTTAAAAAATGAGGACTATAATGTTTTTAAGTTCTATAATGGACATGGTGCTTTGCAATGTGTAGAGAATGAAAAAATAGATTTGGCGATACTGGATGTAATGCTTCCCGATGTAAATGGCTTTTCAGTCTGTCAGCAGATCAGGGAAAAGAACAACTTCCCAATAATTATGTTAACTGCAAAGGACGAAGAAATTGACAAGATTACCGGGCTTACATTAGGTGCCGACGATTATATAACAAAACCTTTCCGGCCTCTTGAACTGGTTGCCCGTGTTAAGGCACAATTACGAAGATTTAAGAAATATAATATGGCTTACCCTGCGCAGGAAGAAAACGTAATTGTATTTTCAGGTTTGGTTTTAGACAGGGACAAGCACGAATGCACGCTGAATGAAAAACCTCTCTCACTTACTCCAACAGAGTTTTCCATCCTATGGGTCCTGGCATCAAACCGGGGACGTGTGGTCAGCTCTGAAGAGTTATTTCAAAAGGTATGGGGCGAAAAGTATTTTTCCAACAGCAACAACACAGTAATGGTACATATACGGCATTTAAGAGAAAAAATGAACGACAGCGCAGAGAATCCTAAATACATTAAAACAGTATGGGGGGTTGGCTATAAAATTGAAGGATAAAAAGTTCAGTTCCAAATTAACAAGGAAAATCATCTTTCGTTGCGCCATAACAGTATTTATAGCATCTGTTCTGTATATAATTGCAGTTATTGCTGTATACAACATTGCTTACAGGATTAATTGGCAACCCTCCTTATTATATTATATTTTAAAGTCTCTCATACCTTATGAAACTCTGCTTGTTCCCGGCGCGTGGTTTATAATGGTGCTGTTTATTATTTACATTCATTGGAAAAAGACAGTAGGTTTTATCGAAGACATTGCTGTAGCCAGCATAGCTTTAGTGCAGCCGGAAGATGAAGACATCAGGCTGCCCGAAGAACTCAGGGAAATTGAAGACAGAATGAATCAAATAAAAAGAACGGCTCTTCGAAATGAACGGGATGCAAGAGAAGCTGAACAACGTAAGAACGATCTGGTTGTAAATCTTGCTCATGATATCAGAACACCGCTTTCGTCTGTGATCGGATACCTGAGCCTTTTAAATGAAGCACATGATATGCCTTTCGAACAGCGCAAAAAGTATACCGAAATTACACTTGAAAAGGCATTCAGATTGGAACATCTCATCGAAGAACTATTTGAAATAACCCGCTATAACTTAAGTTCCATCATACTGAACAAGGGAAAAATCAATCTTACCTTTATGTTGCAGCAAATTGCCGATGAGTTTTACCCAATGCTGGCACCACAAAATAAAAAGGCAGCTGTTCATGCACCAGAGAATTTGATCGCATGGGGAGACGCAGATAAACTATCCCGCGTTTTTAATAATATTCTGAAAAATGCCATAGCGTATAGCTACGAAGGAAGTGTGATTGACATAAAGGCCTATGAACAGGAAAAAAGCACGATCATTGAATTTTCAAATTATGGTGATCCCATTCCGCCACAAAAGCTGGAAACAATATTTGAAAGATTTTTCCGACTGGATACTTCTCGATCTTCCCAAACAGGAGGGGCGGGGCTTGGCCTTGCAATTGCAAAGGAGATTGTTGATGCTCATGGTGGCACAATCACAGCTCAATGCAATGGTGAAAAAACTACTTTTTCGGTTACACTTCCGATCTTTGAATTCGTAATGGGTTAAAAAACGGTGATTCCAAAAAAATAAGCTTTTCATAAGGTTTTCTTAAGATTTTGATAAGTTAAAAGTCAAAAATGGCCTGTCTGGTTTTGGTAGGATGAAAATACCGAAGCCGTTTTTTTTTATTCCGATATGACACAGATATTTCTGCTTCTGTAGAAAGTTCTGCTTTCGCAAATAAAAATAAGCAGGTAAAAAAGCAAAAGGGTGATTTTATGAAAAAAACAACGGTGGTAATTTTGTTTGGAGGCCGTTCCGCCGAATACGAAGTATCATTACAATCTGCCGGCTCAGTGATAGAAAGTATTGATGCAGAAAAGTACCGTGTTGTTTTAATTGGCATTACTCGTAAGGGAGAATGGTTGAAATATAACGGGGATGTTCAATGCATTCAAAACGATACATGGCATAAACATCCTTCCTGTGTTCCTGCTATTATTTCACCAGATCCCAGTGCTCACGGTATCCTTGTTTTGAATGGCAGAAACATAACAACAATTCCTGTTGATGTGGTTTTCCCGATATTGCATGGAAGAAACGGGGAGGACGGTACGGTGCAGGGCCTGCTGGAGATCGCAGGTATCCCCTGTGTTGGATGTGGTATGCTAAGCTCGGCTTTGTGCATGGATAAAGATGTGGCACACAGACTGGCAAACCTGGCAGGCGTTAATACACCAAAATCTGTTGTTGTGTTTTCTTCAATATCTGATAAGGAATTATTTGAACGGACAGCCTGTTTGAAATACCCCTTATTTGTAAAGCCGTCCAATTCGGGATCGTCTATTGGTATTACAAAGGTTTTCAATCAAAATAAGCTAAAAGATGCGTTATACATCGCTTTTCAGCATGACCGAAAGGTGCTTATAGAGGAAGCCGTTGACGGATTCGAAGTGGGATGCGCCATCCTTGGTAATGAGATTCTCACAATTGGAGAAATAGATGAAATTGAACTGTCGCAGGATTTTTTTGATTATACGGAAAAATATACGTTAAAAACATCGAAAATTCATATGCCGGCACGCATCGATTCTTATACTGCCAGGCGTATTAAGGAAACGGCAGTGATTATTTACCGGGCTCTTGGCTGCAGGGGTTTTGCACGGGTAGATTTTTTTCTGACACCTGAAAATGAAATTGTCTTCAATGAAGTAAATACCATCCCCGGATTTACCGCCAACAGTCGCTATCCCAATATGCTGAAGGGTATTGGAATGACTTTTCCTGAGATAATAGATGAACTGATAAGGCTGGCGATGGAACCATGAAAAAGCTAAGATTTGGCACAGCAGATATTTCAAAAGGTCATTTAATTCTTGTAAATCCTTCCCATCCCATAAAGCATGATATACAGCAAAAAGAACTTACATCATTACATCCATATGCCGAACATATTCTGTTAGAACGTCAAACTGCAAAAATGCTTTTGTCTGTCATGCATTTTTTGGACTGCAAGCATGAAATTGTTCCGGTAAGTGGCTACAGATCCATAGATGAACAACAAAAAATTTATGCAGACTCCCTGCAGAAGAACGGGAAGAGTTTTACTAAAAAATTTGTTGCCATTCCCGGTTGCAGTGAACACCAGACCGGCCTTGCGGTTGATCTTGCAAAAAACAGCAAAGAAATTGATTTTATCCGGCCTGAGTTTCCATACACCGGCATATACGGGTACTTTCGCGAGATTTCTGTTCGATATGGTTTCATTGAGCGCTATCCGGCCAATCGTGAGAAAATCACAAAAATAGCTCATGAACCCTGGCATTTTCGATATGTAGGTTATCCCCATTCGGAAATAATGAAAGATAAGTGTTTTACACTGGAGGAATACACAATCTATCTGAAACAGTTTTGCTACCAAAAAAATCATCTGCGCTTCAGAAACCATAGGGGTGATTTTGAAATTTTCTATGTTCCTGTTCAGGCTAATAAGGATATTTTTGTAGAAATTCCTGAAGGTATGCCTTATCAGAGTTCAGGAAACAACATAGACGGAGTTGTATTGACATTATGGAGGGAGAGGCTATGACAACTGCCAGTAAGAAGGATTATACCGGAATTGATATTTTTAGAGTTATAGCTTCTCTTCTTGTGATTGCAATCCACACTTCGCCTTTAAAGGATCTTAGCCAGACTTTTGATTTTATTCTGACCAGAGTGACAGCCCGTATCGCAGTTCCGTTCTTCCTTATGACTTCGGGGTTTTTCCTGTTTTCCGGGGAAGAAGATTCTTGCTTTAAATTTAGCAAAACCATGATTTTTATTAAAAGGACAGCAGTTATCTATGGTATCTCTACCGTCCTATATTTGCCTATAAACGCTTATGCCGGCACTATACGGGAATGGGCATATTTGCCCGCTCTGTTAAAGGACATTGTACTTGACGGTACGTTTTATCATTTATGGTATCTTCCAGCTTCCATCAT
>JAAYNA010000121.1 GCA_012521105.1 Clostridiaceae bacterium | reverse complement strand
GTGTATCGGTGAGTGTCGTAAAGAATAAGCCCACCGATATTGCAGCCATGGCTGTCGGTAATATCCAGAAAAACGCATACCTGAAGTAGGCAAATACATCTATGTTCTTAAGTCCGTAATCTGCCGCATGTATGCAGGTTAATACAGCACCCGCCAAAAGTATGGGCATTATTGTCGCAGTGGCCAGCGCCAAAAATCTTGCAAGAATAAACCGGGCTGACGATATGCATCGTGTATACAGCACCGGAGAAATATTTTTTCTGTCGCACATGCATAAAAACACTGCCGGGAATACCGGCAACAACCCAAGGATTATCCCCATATAATCGCTGAACAGCCGGGCGTAGCTGCCTGTCACTTTGTCGCAGGAAACCGCAAGTTCATAATCCTTCAGTGCCTCCTCATATGTGACAGGAATTCTGCCAAATCGGTGGCTCATCCATGTTTCTGAAAAGTCAGAACCGCCGCCTAACAACTTGTCTGCTTCAGCCATCAAATCTTTAAACCGTTCCCAGGTAATTTCGGGATTGAACTGAATTTCAGCAGGCTCTGCCGGTGTCTCCTTATCCGGCATAATTATCCGAAAGCTGCCGTCATCATTTATCTGCAGGTTTTCTCCGCTTATCCGGATTTCATTGTTTCCAGCACCCGCATTTTTTCCGGATTTTTGTAAAATGCCTGATGTCTCTGTTGACAGCTCAGCTATAATCTCAGCCATTTTTTTGCGTTCTGCCTGGTTGAGCCTGACCACTTTATAAAAACCGTTCGGATAAGTGACATACTTGTTTTCAGAATATTGTCGAAACAATGCTTCGGCAGCTTCGGGCATAATCAAAGACGGGTCGCTGGAGGGTTTCATGCCGTAAAAACCATCTGGTTCAGGTTTTCTTAAAGCCGAACCGGGCGGTATAATCCCTTGTGTACATGCGAACAATACAATTGCCGCGGTCATGAATAAATACACTGCACTTTTCAGGATGCGCGCTAACTCTATTCTATATTGCGCCATGCTTGTCTCCTCCTTTTCCTGCCCTGTTCAGGCAGAGAATATACGAATCTTCCGCATTTGGGGGGACGGCTTTACCGATTGCCGGTTTATTGCCGGGGGATAAAAACCGCACAATGCTTTTTCGTCCCTGGGATATAACTGCCGTTACAATATAGGCTGAGCGTATCCGGGACAATTCCTTCTGCGTAACCTCTGCCATGTAAACGCTTCCGTCAGCTAAACCGCGCAGCTCGGAAACGGTTCCTCGAAACAGCAGCCTGCCTTCGTGAAGGACGGCAATCTCTTCACAAGTTGCCTCCACATCGCCGACAATATGGGTTGACAGGATTACGGTTTTGCTTTCGGCCGCTTCGCAAAGGAGGTTACGGAAACGTACCCTTTCTTCCGGGTCAAGGCCCGCTGTGGGCTCGTCTACAATCAGCACTTTCGGATCGTGAAGCAAAGCCTGGGCAATCCCAAGCCTTTGTTTCATGCCACCGGACAACGCCCGTACTTTTTTCGCTGAATGTTCTGCAAGATTAACCTGATTTAAAAGAGCTGGTATGCGGATTTTACGTTCCGGCCCGGACATACCTGATAAAACGCCAAAATAATCAAGCGCCTGATAAACGGTCATACCGCCATACATATTGAAGTCCTGCGGCAGATAGCCGATTATTTTCCGTACCTCTGCCGCCTTTTCAATCGGTATACCGCAAACCGTTATATTGCCTTCCTGTTTTTTTAAAAGCGTTGCAATAATTTTCATCAGGGTGGTTTTTCCCGCGCCGTTTTTGCCCAGCAGACCGAACATCCCGGGCTTAATGCTGAGGTTAATGCTGCATAACGCCTGTTTTCTGCCGTAGAATTTACTTAAGTTTTCTATCTGAACAGACGGCTGCATAAAAAATCACTCTCCCTTTTTTTAGTTTCAGGAAGAGTGTACCGGTATTTATAAAACTTTTTATCTACTGATTTAAAATTTATTCATGCTTCAATATGGCGAAATTTGCGGTAACCTTTGCGCCTGCGGCATTTTCAATTGTTAATGACCCTCCGTGTTTTTCACACAGCAGCCGGCAAATATAAAGTCCTATACCAAAATGCATGTCACCGGATATGTCCTTTTCGGTACTGAAGTAGGGCTCGGCGGCATTTCTCAAAGCCTCGGGTGCGAAACCTGAACCGTCATCCGAAACTGTAATGCTAAGAACATAATCCCTGACTATACAGCTCACTTTGACTTCGTTTTCGGCATACCTTACTGCATTGGAAACAAGGTTCTCATATGTCTGAAAGACGGCCTGCAAATCAACGTACAGCATTCCGCAGCCGCTGCTGTGAAAATCTATCCTTTTTTCTGATGCCAGCACGGCCGAAATACTTTTTAGTTTACCGCAGAGATTTTCGAAGCTTGTCTTTTTGGGTGACAGTTCAATTTCTTCCAGTTTTTGCAGGGAAGACATGGTTGCGGTATACCCTTCCAGCCGCTTAAGGTATACATCCATTGTGGATAAAGTCGAGAGTGCTTTTTTGTCGCTGATTTTTCCTTCCGGAACATATTTTAAAAGAAAATCACAATATCCCCGCAGCACCGTTAAAGGGGTTCTTAAATCATGGGCGAAAGCCGCATTTAAACGCCTGCGTGCCTCCATCATCTGCCACATTTCTCGGTTTGCCTCGTACAGAGACCTGCGCATCTTTTCAAAAGATGCAGCAAGACGTCCAAACTCGTTAGCGCTGTCATATTCCACTTTAAAGTCCAGATGGCCTGCAGCTATTCGTGCGGAAGCAGAATCCAAAATCAAAAGCGGTTTTTTCAGCTTTCGAAGGTAGAACAATACTCCGGCAGCGATAACGCATAATACCGAGGCAATGGGTACAGCCAGAATGTTCAATATTCCGTACAAATCATATAATCTGGAATCGCGCTCAGAAAATCGGTTCCGGATATCTTCCGTAAAAATCCACAAACCTTCCCCCTGTACCGCTCCTTTATCTATAAAGTAGGCCTGTTTTACAAGCTCATCCCGGTACAAATCTTCATAATATTGTTTAATGTCATTCTGAAGCCGGCCGAAAAACCCGGAAAGTGAGACAGAAAGCAGAAGTGCTGCAATAATACACAGAACTGCATATAACACAAAACTCCATTTCAGCGATAAATCCCGAAAAGGATGAAATCCTTTTGCATTCCCTACTTCCATTTATATCCCACACCCCATACAGTTTCAATGTGATCTGTTGCCCCTGCTGATTTAAATTTTGCCCGTATACGCTTTATATGCTCGGCAATTACAGCGCTGTCGCCTTCTGCGTCATATCCCCAAAGAAGTTCATAAATCCGTTCTTTATCAAATACCTGACCTCTGTTTTTTGAAAGCAGCTCAATTATTTCAAACTCTTTTTTTGCAAGCGGCATCTCCTTATCACCTGCACTGACCTTATACGCCGCGTAGTCAATGGTCAAGTCATTTTCAAAACTGATTCTTGTGTTTCGGGTACGCCTGTTTTCGCGCCTCAGATGCGCCATGACCCGCGCACCAAGCTCATCTATCGAAAAAGGCTTTGTTACATAATCGTCGCCGCCGGAAGCAAATCCGGCTATTTTGTCCATATCCTCCACACGTGCCGTTAAAAAAATAATCGGGCAGTTAACATATTCTCTTATTCGCTTGCAGACTTCAAGCCCGTCCATTCTGGGCATATTTATATCCAGCAGAATAATATCCGGCCCGCGGCCTGCCTGCTTAATTGCTTCCTCACCATCCGCCGCGGTCAGGACAAGGTATTCGTTCATTTCAAAGTAGTCTTTCAATAAAGACACAACGCCGGGCTCGTCATCCGCTATAAGTATTTTATGTTTCATATTCGCCACCTTCCGACTGCCGATATGTTAGCTCTTAGTTTTAAACTATTTATAAACTTTCAGTAATTTAGTTTTATATTTATCAGCTCTGCGCCTTTATGGAACGAGCCGCAGAAGAAGATGTATAATACCGTTTTGACAGTACAGCCATAATCCAGGTTAAGAAAAGAGGCACTCCTGCCAGAACAGCCAAATAATAACCCTGTACAGGCAATGATATCAATATGTTCATTTCAGCCGGCGGGAATGAAAGTATTGACCTGCTAAGTTTCCAAACATAAATGAGCCAAATCCGAAGCCTTCATAACCAAACCGTCCGCTTCCTAAAACAGGTAAAACAATACACTTTAACGGGTTTGTTAAAAATCAGTTTGCCGTTCGTTCAAAAGACCAGGAAAGGAATTGATACTGAATCTTGTTATTTCACTTAATTTCTTCAATCGGAATCCATATTTCCACTATTGAATCTTCACTGTCGCCGTCGAATCTTTCATCGTAATACTCAATTACATATGGGCTGCCGTCAATCCTGCGCTGTTTATACTTATCCCTGTTAGCTTCCAGCCATTCATCCATTGCTTCATTTTCGCTGTCATAACCCCGTGCAACATAAACTTCAAACGCAGCATAGGTGGATGCAGGTAATTTTAATACGGTAAAATGACTGTCACTTTCACTGTCTGACACACGTACCCCTACATGACACCTGCACTGATTTTCATTGTAAATGCGGATCTCATATCCGTTGTCTGATAACTTGTTTTTGACCCCAGTCTTCTCACAGAGCTCAATAAATTTCTGCCACAACTCACGGATTTTACTGCCGTCTCCTGTAACACCTGCAATCAGCAATTCTCCCTTTTTAATTATTTTTGGATGCACAAGAATACCTCCCTTTAATTTTTCCGTAAATTTTTCTGTTATTTCTTCAGCCTACATGGTTACCGGAGTATAGCCCATATTTCTGTAATCGCTCGGTGAAACGCATAGCTGTTTTTAAAAGCCGACAAAAAGACTGGGAAAAATTGAACCCACTCAAGGCATATTGATGTAACAGACTTGATTGTCTATCCAAAGAATAGCTTCTTTAGTTGTAAATTCCAAAATACAATAATTAGGGTCTGTGATACCGCCAGGATAGTGATTGATGAACCAGTCCCTCCATAATTGTTCCTTAAGTTCACGGGTAGTCAGAATTTCAATATCACCTGTCAAAGTGATATTGTTTCCCCCTTCAAGATAACAGACACTTGCTCTGCTGTTCCGTTTGAAGAATTTCACCTTATCGGATCTTAATCCGGTTGAAAACCATACTTTTCTCAGTCCGTCGGTTTTAAGGCTCGAGATTGTTGAAACTCTTGGATACCCCTTATCATCAATTTTCGCTATGGCAGCGACATCTGCATTTCTCATTATTGCTTCTGCTTTTAAAACTAATTCATTGTTCATGAAAGCTACCCTTCTTTCTTTTGCACTTTAACTTATTTTTATTCAGGCTTCAATTCCTGCACCTTGGCCGGATATCTGTTCACAATCTGTGAAATCTTTTAACTCCTTGTATATTAATCTGATTTATAGGAAAATTATAACAATTAAAATGTTTAAGGTCAATTCTATTTGTAAATACAGATTTTATTGAATGCCTGCAACTGCAATAGCAATGCGCCTGCCCCTCGACTCATGGAGTATATTTGAGAAAACTTCTGTACATGAAAAAAGGCTGTAGTTGCTACAGCCTTTTTGGTTTAGTTTACCTGTTGAAAAAATTAATCAACCTGGGTTGTCAGGAATATGGGTAAAGTCATCTGTTCAATCTGATCCTGGAGCTCCTCAAGTTCATCTATATGCTGGTCTTCATCGTTCAGGATTTCTATGAGAATATCCCTTGTTGCGTGGTCGCGTACTTCGCCTGCAAGTGCTATGGCATCATTATAGGCCTTAATCGCTCTTTCCTCTGCAGCACGGTCAAGTTCAACCTGCTCCGGTATGTCCTTTCCGATTTTAATATTACTTAGTTCGGTTACGATTGGGGTTCCTCCGAGAAACAGGATTCTTCCGATAAGTTTTTCAGCATGCTTCATTTCCTGTATCGCCCGTTTTTCAAAGCTTTCATGCAGCTTACCATAACCCCAGTCCTCACACATCTCTGCATGTACTATGTACTGATTGATGGCCGCAAGCTCGTCGGCAAGCAAAGCATTAAGCGTTTCAATAAGTTTCTGGTTTCCCTGCATAATTTATAACTCCTCCTT
>JAAYNA010000120.1 GCA_012521105.1 Clostridiaceae bacterium | reverse complement strand
TATTGTGCAGATATTGTGCAATGCAATGAAACCTTTAGCGTAATGCAGTTTTGGGATAGCCAGACAAGGTACCTGTCCCCATGTCTCTTCCTCAGTTTTGGGATAGCCAGACAAGGTACCTGTCCCCATGTCTCTTCTCAACCTAGCCTTGCTTTAAACTCTTTAATAAGTTCGGGAAGAACCTCGAGCACATCGCCCACTATACCAAAGGTTGCAATTTTAAAAATAGGTGCATCTGCATCTTTATTGATTGCAATTATTATATCAGAGGATGACATACCGGCAAGGTGCTGGACCGCACCTGAAATTCCACAGGCAAAGTATACTTTGGGTCCTACAGTCCTTCCGGTTTGCCCTATTTGATGACTGTAATCAATCCAGCCTGCGTCAACTGTGGCACGTGATGCACCTACAGCTCCGCCTAAAACTTCTGCCAGTTCCCTGACCAGTTCAAAATTCTTTGCATCTCCAAGACCTCTGCCACCAGATACAATAATATCAGCCTCAGCCAGACTCACTTTTTCATAAACCGTATGTACCGTCTCGGTTATTTTGACCTGTAAATTTTCAGGTATCTTTACATCGGGGCGTATAATTTCACCCTTCCTGGAATAATCCGCTTCCAAGGGTTTCATAACTTTTGGCCTTACTGTTGCCATCTGAGGTCTTCTGTTTGGGCAGATGATTGTAGCCATAAGGTTCCCGCCAAAGGCAGGCCTTGTCTGTAATAAGTTTTTTGTTTCGGGATCTATGCCAAGCTCGGTGCAATCTGCTGTAAGACCGGTATTCAGCCCTGATGCAACCCTTGGCGCCAGAGAACGGCCGTAAGCTGTTGCCCCGATCAGCACTATCTCGGGTTTGAATTTATTTATAAGCTGTGTAAATATATCGGAATACGACTCATCATTGTAATTTTCAAGAGACTTGTCTTCAACCAGGTAAACATGGTCAGCCCCATAAGCAATCAGTGTTTTTGCCTGTTCTTCTATTTCAGAACCCAACAATACAACAGACAATGGCACAGATAAAGCTTCTGCCAGTTTTCTGCCCTCACCTAATAGTTCAAATACAACCTGCAGTACCGAATTATCCTTTTGTTCACCAAAAACCCATACGCCTCGGTATTTTGAAAAATCTTCAGAATCATCAGCTTTATCCTTTTGAAAATCTATAGCTCCCGGTTTGCAGGAAGAAACACATGAACCGCATAAAGTGCAGTTATCCAGTATTACTGCTTTCCTGTCCTCTAATTTAATTGCATTAAAAGGACATTCACGTACACAAAGACCACAGCCAATACATTTTTCATAAATTATGTTTATCATACAGGTAACCTCCGGATTTCAAGTCTAAGTTCTTTTTACGAACTGCATTGAAAGTAGTTTATCGACAAGAGTTCTCGCCTGCTCCCTGGCCGTGCCGTCAATCATTTCTGCTTTTACTTCATGCACAGGTGTAAATGTTTTTATAACCTGAGTTGCCGAGCCTTTCAAACCGCATAAGTTTAAATCGGCTCCAATATCCTCTGCTGATAAAACTTTCACCTCGGTTTTTTTAGCTTTTAGCTTTCCTTTTATAGACGGCAGCCTGGGTTCGTTTATCTCTTTAACAACGGTAATAAGTGCTGGAAGTGGCATTTCAATTACTTCATACCCGTCATCTGTCATGCGCTGGCATCGCATGTATCCATCCCGTATTTCTTCAATTTTCCGTACATAAGTTGCATGGGGAATGCCAAGTTTTTCAGCAAGGCTGGGACCAACCTGGGCTGTGTCTCCATCAATTGCCTGCTTTCCACATATTATCAGATCAAATTCTCCTAATTTTCTTATTCCCATAGCCAACGCATATGATGTGGCCAGAGTATCTGCCCCGGCAAAAGCCCTGTCGGTCAACAACACTGCATCGTCCACACCTACAGCTATTGTCTCGCGAAGAAGGTCTGCGACCTTAGGTATACCCATACTTAATACTGTTACCTTTCCACCTGTCTTTTCCTTGAGTCTGACCCCTTCTTCAATTGCATGCTCATCGAACGGATTTATTATGGCCTCTGCGCTTTCTCTTACAATTGTATTTGTTTCCCTGTTAATTTTAACTTCATTGGTTCCGGGAACCTGTTTAACACAAACAATAATATTCAACGGTTTCCACTCCTTAAAAGGTTCTTTTGGTTGTGCTATTTTCTTTTTGATGACAACTCTTTTACTAATTCAAGGGCAATAACATTTCTCTGAATCTGATTTGTTCCTTCATATATCTGGGTGATTTTTGCATCACGCATCATTTTTTCAACCGGGTATTCTCTCATATACCCATAACCTCCCATAATCTGAATGGCATCAATTGTAACTTTCATTGCCGTATCTGAGGCCATGACCTTTGCCATTGCCGACTCTTTTGAGAAATTCTTGGCACCGCTGTCAATATACCTGCATGTTTGATAGACAAGAGCCCTTGCAGCTTCAATTTGAATTGCCATATCTGCAAGCATGTGTTGAACTGCCTGGAAGGATGATATTGGCTGACCAAACTGGTATCTTTCCCTTGAATACTTAAGAGCAGCATTAAACGCACCGGTAGCTATACCCAGTGCCTGTGCCGCAACGCCTGGGCGTGTCCTGTCAAGGGTTTTCATTGCAACTATAAAGCCCATCCCTTCTCTGCCCAAAAGATTCTCCCTTGGGATTCTGCAGTCATTAAAAATCAATTCCCGGGTGCTGGAAGCCCTGATACCCATTTTGTCTTCCTTCTTACCAAAGGTAAAACCCGGGGTGTCCCTGTCTACTATAAAGGCTGAAAACCCTCTTGCACCTTTCTCTTTGTCGGTACAGGCTATTACTGTATAAACTTCGGCTTCGCCGCCGTTTGTAATCCATTGCTTCGTTCCGTTCAAAATATAGTGATCGCCATCCAGAACAGCTGTTGTACGGATACCGGCGGCATCACTTCCTGCATCTGCCTCAGTTAGTGCAAAGGCAGCAAGTTTTTTTCCCGCAGCAATATCGGGAAGATATTTCTGTTTTTGCTCCTCATTACCATATAAAATAATGGGGTATGTACCAAGACCTGTTCCGGCAAAAGCAAGGGCAATACCACCGCATGCCCGGCTTAATTCCTCTACCACAAGCGCCATTTCAAATACGCCGCCGCCTAAACCGCCATACTTTTCTTCAATATAAACACCACATAAGTCAGATTGAGCCAAAAACTCGACTATTTCGTGGGGAAACTTGCCTTCGCGATCATATTCAGCTGCTATCGGAGCAATTTTTTCATCTGCGATCCTTGAGGCCAATTCTTTTATCATTTCCTGTTCTTCTGTAAGAAAATAATTCACTCTCAACACCCCTTTATAAATTCATTAATCATCTGCACATATTATCTGGTAATAAATAAAGTATATTATAAAAATGTACCCGATGCAATAAAAAAAGCAAGAGAGTTTTCTCTTGCTTTTTTCGTTAAAACAACACTTCTTTATTCTAATGTTGATTATTCTTCTGAAAAAGACCTGCAAGTTTTATTTTAGACTCCTGGAATATTTCAACTATTTTAAACTTAATCTCTACAGGGATTTCATTTTCCCCATCATTTATAATGATTTCCATTCCTTCTTCAGATAATTCTTCTTTTAGAAGGCTAATGTATTCCTCATCAAGTTTACCTTTTGTGTCTTCGGTAAAGCATAATGGAGGAAACATTACACACCACCAGTTTTGGCCTTTTGCATCACCTATTTCAATTTTGAGGGCATCATAAAACCCTGCCGGCAATACCATGTTTGCATATTGTTTTGAGGGGAAGGGATACTTTCCAAATGATGCTTTTACATGCTCCTTCAGCCCTTCCTGAATTATGACACTATTAGCTATCTGTTCAATTTCGCGCAAATGACTATTAATAAATGCTGTTGCATCACTTTTGTCCATCAATCCATGCATTTTTTCAGTCATGTAATCAATTACCGCATTCCTCACACGGTACTTCAGCGATTGGTCCTGTATACTATCGCTGTTTGCAACTATATGAAGACGTATCATACTGTCAGATAAATCCTGGTTTACATTTTCTGCAAAATAATTCAATAACAAAATCAAAAATATAGCAGTATAAATTAAAGCAATGATTAGTTTCGTCCATTGTTTTGTTTTTTTCTTTTTATATATAACAGCTTGCATACTATCCCCTCTTTCGCAATACAATAAAATCAGATTCTAATACTTTAACCTGGCAGTAAATTTAACGAATTTATCACTTTAGTATAAGTATTGACATAAATTCTAAGAACAATACATTCATAAATATTTTTCTTAAAACTATTGAAGAAATTGTTTAGATTGGATTTCAGCAAAGAAACATAACGTATTAATTCATAAAGCTTTTTATTTCGACAATTAATTTGCAACTTTTTGTGTTCCTTCTGTTATTTTGTCACAGTTATAACAACAATCCATCCACATTATCCACAATTTTATCCACAGGTAACCATGGTAATATTGCCTGAAAAATATGACTTTTCCACAGAATTCACAGTGTATTTTTTTAGTTAAACGCATTAAAATAATTAAAATAATTGCATTTTGGATTTCCTCAGACTGCATAAAACAAATAGCATCTCAAAAATTTTATGAATATTTTTCTCCCAGTTTCAGTCCGGGTATTGCATTTAAATCTATTGGTGCAAAATCCTCTTCAATAAAGGAAAAATATGCTGAAGAAGCAATCATAGCTGCATTATCGGTGCATAATGCAAGCGGAGGATAAAGAAGTTTTATACCTGCATTTAAACAAGCCTTTTCAAAACTTTCACGTAAAAAAGTATTTGCCGCAACCCCACCGGCCAGGCATACTGTTTTGGATTTTGTTTTTATTGCCGCTTCCATGGTATTGTCAACAAGCACATCGACCGCCGCTTTCTGGAATGAAGCGCAAACATCGGCAACAGGAACCTGTTCATTCTTTTGCCGGAATTGATTAACAGTATTGATAACCGCAGTCTTCAGACCACTAAAACTGAAATCGTAAGGTGAATCCTTAAATTTTACTCTGGGAAAACTAAAAGCCTGTGCATTCCCTTCTGTTGCTTTCTTTTCAACCCTGGGACCTCCGGGGTAGCCTAGACCCAAAACCCTTGCAATTTTATCAAAAGCCTCTCCTGCAGCATCATCCCTGGTACGCCCAAGTACAACAGTTTTCCGGTAATCAATAACATTTACAACATGGCTGTGCCCACCTGAGGCAACAAGACAAATGAAAGGAGGTTCCAGTTCTCTATGCGCAATATAATTAGCACAAATATGCCCATCTATATGATTTACACCGATGAGTGGTTTTCCAAGGGCAAGGGCAAACCCTTTTGCTGCCGAAAGACCTACAAGCAGTGCTCCAACCAATCCCGGACCATAGGTTACACTAATGGCATCCACATCTTTTAGCTCTATCTTTGCATCTTTACATGCTTTATCAACCACAGGAATAATAGATTCTACATGCTTCCTTGATGCTAATTCGGGCACCACACCGCCATACTCGGCATGTAATTTTACCTGTGTTGCAATAATATTCGACAAAACTCTTCTTCCATTTACAACTACAGCTGCTGATGTTTCATCGCAGCTTGATTCTATTCCAAGTATCACTATATCCTTCACGAAAACCTCCATAACCTGAATACATAAAATTAAAAGGCATACACTCGTTATCTTGTGCCTTATAAAGTAAATTCTATGTTATAAATATTTATTATTCAAGGGGAATAAAAAAAAAAGAGCAATATAGCTCTTAAAAAAAAACAGGAGAAATGCTAATGTTCGATATTATTTTAACAAATATCTACAAAATATTACATAGGCCCATCGGCCGATACTATAGGACTTTAGTCCTAGCTTGTTTCGGTTCAACTAGAAAAAGAAATGAAGAAACAATTGGTCTAATAAAACAAATGCACCTATTATCCACAGATAATAGGAGAAATATTTCAGTCTTTGTTTTTGTATCAGGTTTATCATGAATCTTACAGCAATAAAACCTGATATCGCTGCAAAAAGCATTCCAAAGACAAAAGGAGATGGCCCTATAGCTGAAATCTCGTTTACACCTGTTTTCAGCATTTTATATATGTCAACAACAACTGCTCCCAATATCGCAGGAATTGACAAAAGGAATGAATAGTCGGCGGCTGTTTTACGCTCAATACCCAAAGCTAAAGCTGTAGATATGGTCATGCCCGATCTTGAAACGGCAGGAATCATGGCAACTGCCTGTGAAGTACCAATGAGCAGCGGATCTTTTATATTCATCTGCTCAAGCTTTCTCTTCTTTTCACCTGTACTGTCGGCATACATTAATACCAAACCGGTAAAAATAAAGCCTGCTCCGAGTGTAGCCCCGGTTTCAAAAAATGATTCAATCAGGTCATTAAGCAAAAGCCCGAAAATTGCAATGGGAACGGTACCAATAACAATATATACCGGTAATTTCGAAAAGGGATTCTTTATCATCTCGAAAATTTTCTTTCTGTATACCACCAATACCGCAATCAGAGTGGCCAGATGCAAAGCAATATCAAAAGTCAGTGCATCTTCTTCTATATTGAAAATTTTCTGCAAAAGAACAAGATGACCCGAACTGCTGACAGGCAAAAACTCTGTAAACCCTTGCACAATTCCAAGAATAATAGCTTTTATTATAGACATCACAATACTCCCTTTCATATGTAAAGTTAATATTCTATTCTTCGGGAAGAAATGCTTCTTCTACGTATGTATTTGGAGCATTCCAGAAAATCCACTCCTCGTATCCCGCATCATATACCGCCTGTATTTGGGCACGATACTCCTCCACCCCGTATTCTTTCCAGTAACCTGTGGGAAGATAGTCTGCTGTAAAACCCTGAATATACGGCCTGCATTTCAGATTATAGCCCTCAACGGCTTCAATCCTCTTCTTCCCTACCAACAGTGTATTGTAAACCACCTCATAAGGATTAAGGTCAGGGTGAGTAAATTTAACGCCATTTATAACCTGTCCCACTCCATTAGACATTGAACCTTTCGGAGCACTGTTGGCAAAGTGGGACGGGTAAATCATCGGTGAAATATAATCCAGGTTCCATCCGATAGATTCAAGAGTTTGACCAATCTCTCCATAGTCCCTTGAAGAAATTAATGGCATACCAAAAACATCTGCAGACAGGATTATATCTTCGGGAATATTTTTTCTGATATATGCAAGGAATTCCTCTATATATTCATGTCTCTCTTTGCCTTCTTCAAGGTTTGAAAGTTCATATTCATACAGCGTTGTCTCAGGAAAACGAACATAGTCAAATTGTATCTCATCAAAGCCAACGTTTATTGCCTCCTGTACTATGGCCAAAATGTAATCCCAGCTGTCTTTGTTTGTAGCATCAAGCCAGTAAACACCATCGCCACTACCGCTTTGATCGAACAATCTCCCATTATGATGTATTGCCAACTCTGGCTTATATTTTGTTATTACGCTGTCTTTAAAGGTTACTACACGGCCTATTACTCTGATATTGTTGGCGTGGAATTTTTTAATAATTTTACGAATATCAATATCCTCACGGCATGCCTTTGCTGCAACTACATCCTCAATTTCAGATTTGTACGTAATTATACCCCAGTCACTTTTTATATCTATAACATAAGAATTAATTTCTGTTCTGTTTGCAAGGTCTATATAATGATCAAGGAGACTTGCCTCCTGAAAGGATCTGGGTTTTAAATACAAAGCCTTAACCGGCTCAAATTCAAGCCTGGGCATTGGCGTTACCGTAGGTTTCAGTGTTGGTACCGGTGTTGCAGTTGGTGCTTCGGTGGGTTCTGCAGCTGGAGTTGGAGCCTCTGTCGGTGCATATGTAACAGATGGCGTTATTGTATTTGCTGCTATCGTAGGGCTAATATTACCATTATCTTCTGTTTCAGGTGGTGCAGTGTTTTTTAGTGTATGTAAGCCTAATAACGATAATGATATTAAAACTGCCACAGTCAACAATATAATCGATATTGCGTTTTTCTTTTGTTTGTCTGTCTTCACACTTACAGTACGTTTTTCATTTTCCATTAACGGGCTCCCCCTGTATTTAACATCTTATCAGAATTAATAGTTTTTTTATTTAAACAATTATTATATACATTATAAATATTATTCAGGCAAAAATGCATCCTCTACATAATTATTTCCTGAATTCCAGAATATCCATTCAGAATATCCCGCATCGTAAACAGCCTGAATCTGATCTCTATACTGCTCTACCCCGTAATTGATATAGTATCCTTCAGGAATGTATGTGGCGGTAAAGCCTTGCAGGTATGGTCTCACTTTCACATCAACACCTGCATTTTCAAGCCTTTGTTTTGTAATAAGAAGAGTATTGTATATAACCTTATACGGCTCAAGATCGGGTTTTTCAAACAAAATGCCGTTTATATTTGTTCCAACACCGTTACCTGAATAATGATTACTGTTATTGGCAAAGTGCGACGGGTAAATCATAGGCGAAATATAATGTATTCGTTCGCTAATTGATTCAAGGGTTTGCCCTATCCCGCCAACATCCCTGCTTTGCAGGCAGACGCTTCCAAAAATATCGGCAGATATGGTTACATTTGGCATCTGTTCAATTGCTGACTTTACAAAACTATCGATATATTCGCTTTTTTCTTTTTCAAAATAACTCATATCGTACTTAAAGTTGGTAGTCTCGGGGAAACGAACATAGTCAAACTGGATTTCATCAAAACCAAGAGCAACTGCTTCTTTTGAAATATCGATAATATATTGCCATACCTCTTCCTTTGAAGGGTCAAGCCAGGCAAGATGGGAATTCCCTACAGGGGCTTTGAAAACCCCACCACTGTTATTTTTAAGAGACATATCGGGTTCCTTCAATGGCATTAAGGGATCGCTGAAGCATACAACTCTGGCTATCACCTTTATATTGCTTTCATGAAGTTTCCTGATAACCTCTTTTACGTCATATTTTTTCTCCCACGCCCCGTGTTTCAGTGCAAGAGAGACCTGGGTTTCGTAGCATATTTTCCCATAATCATCCTTCACGTCTATTACGTAAGCATTTATTTCTGTTTTGTTGGCCAAATCAATATAATGTTGAAGCCTTGAGGGATTACCCACTGTGTTGGCAGTTAAATATAAACCTTTAACTTCAATGGAGGAAGCAGCCGACGGGGTTGGTGTTGGCGATGGAGTGGGAGTAGCGGTAGGTACCAGTGTTGGAGTGGGGGAAACTGTTGCATTATTTTCACCGGCAGCCATGGTTGGTGTGGGTGTAATATGTAAATTGTCATTACTGCCGCTGTTAATCAGTTTGCTTAGAAGTATACCAATACCGCATCCTGCAACTATTATAATAATAATTCCGATTATTGGGTTTAACCGTCTTTTTCTCATAAACAGGGCACCTCATATTTCTTTTTAGCTTAGCAAGTCAGGTGGAGACTTACTCCACCTGAGCAGCAAAATTAATATTTGATAACAAAAAAACTGCTAATAGTTTATTATAGCAAAGTTATATATTGATTATAATGAAAAGGTCTGCCCTGTGCAACATACACTTGTTGACATTTTCTACCAAATTCTATGTCTTGTTCTTTGTTTTTGGTTTAGATACAACTGCCATAATATACCCAAAGAATACTGCTGCGGCTATCCCAACTGCTCCTGATCTCACCCCGCCACTGAACGCACCAAGCAGACCTTTTTTGTCGACGTCCTCAATAACACCTTTTGCAAGAACATTTCCAAATCCAATAATTGGTATGCTTGCTCCGGCTCCGCCCCATTCAACCAAAAGCGGATATATTCCCAATGCCCCAAGTATAACACCGGCTACAACAAAAATAACCATTATTCTTGCGGGCGTCAGTTTTGTTAAGTCAATAAGTAACTGTCCGACAACACAGATTAAGCCACCAACAATAAAAGCCCTTACAAACTCCATTTTTTCACCTCAATAAATAAATCTATTAAACCATTTCAATACCAACTGCGTGGGCTATGGCAGGTATGCTTTCTCCCTGCTGCACAGTTATAGGACTGTGAAGGGCACCTGTGGCTACAAAAAGAACTCTGTTTAGCTCACGTTTTGATAATTTTTCAAGAATGTATCCGGCTAAAACAACTGCCGAACAGGCACACCCACTTCCCCCACAGTCTGTTTTCTGCTTCTTCTGATCATAAATCATAACTCCACAGTCATCATAAAAGTCTCCTATTGTTATACCGTTTTCTTCAAGTAACTTAAGGCAAAGATTCTTACCGTGAATGCCCAGGTCCCCTGTTACAATCAGTTCATAATGATTCAGCGGAAGGTTTGTTTCCCTGAAATGAGCAGTTATTGTATCGCAGGCTGCAGGTGCCATAGCAGAACCCATATCATTTGAATCTGTTATTCCCATATCTACAATTTTGCCCGTTGTAACATGAACAACCCTTGGCCCGTCACCGGCCTTACCTACCATAACCCCGCCCGACCCTGTAACTGTCCATTGTGCTGTGGGTGGTCTTTGGTTTCCAAATTCCAAAGGAAATCTGAATTGCTTTTCGGCCGAACAAAAATGGCTTGATGTGATGCAAACACATCTTTCGGCAAAACCACCCTCCACCATTAGGCTTCCCAGTGTTAAGGATTCTGCCATTGTAGAGCATGCACCGTATAGCCCGAAAAAAGGAATTTCACTTTCTCTTAAACCAAAGTTTGCAGCAACACACTGGTTCAGTAAATCACCTGCAAATATATACTGGATATCACCGGCTGAAACTCCGCCTTTCATTAACGTTTTTGCCAGTGTTTCCCGCAAAAACTTGCTCTCGGCTCTTTCAAAGCTTTTTTCACCGAAATATTCATCCTCAATTATTTCATCAAAATATCTGCCCAAAGGACCATGACCTTCTTTTGCCCCTACAATTGAAGCCCATGATTGTATTACAGGTTTGCTATCCAATCGTATTGTCTGCTTTCCCAACCTCGTACCCATAATCTCCTCCGTTCCCTTATTGGATGAACAACATATAGAAAACTTATCTTATCGGGTTACAAGATAATAAATGATCCCCACTACAATGGAAGAAATAATCCCATAAACAAGAACAGGCCCTGCTATTAAGAACATTCTTGCCCCCACTCCCATAACATATCCTTCTTTTTTATATTCCATTGCGGGAGACACAATGGAATTTGCAAATCCTGTGACGGGTATTGCAGCGCCTGCGCCTCCTACTCTCCCGATATCGTCATATACATTCAGGCCTGTCAGAAATGCACCAATAAATATCATGAACAGTGTGGTTAAAGAGCTGGCATCATCTTTTGGCATACCGGTATTCAGCAGGGCTCTTAAAATTAATTGACCAATTGTACATATTATTCCACCAACAAAAAAGGCCATAATCAGATTTCTAGCCTTTGGAGTTCTTGGAGCCTGCTGTTGCGACCATTTTTTATATTCTTCCTTAGTTCTTTTCTGTTCCATTTTCTATACCTCCGCCAAATATAGGTGGAAATTTGTTTAAAACTGCTCATTGTCGAGTAATATTTCCATTAAGAACAAAGACCCCTTTTTGAGGTATTTGCTCCTTTTGCCGTGTTGAATGAATAAGTAATAAAACAGCTCCCCCAATCAGCAAAACTGATAAAGCAATAACTATCCACAGGTTTCGTGTCCTGTTTAAAGTTCTTACCGACATTTGAAGACCTCCCTTTTCATTTTTTGAAGAAAACCATGTTTATTTTTTGATGCTTATTCTAAAAATATTCTAAAAGCATAAAAAGAATCTTTAGTTAACAAAAAAAGATCCGGTTATTAACCGGATCTCTGTAAGTTTAAATTGCAATTTTAATTAACTGTCTGGGAAGTTAATTTTTGAATGTCAAAAACAAATTTGTCACCGTCAAAATCAACCGAAACAACAGAACCATTAGTTATCTCACCTTTTAAGTATCTTTCGGCAAGTTCATCTTCTATATACTGCTGAATCTTCCTGCGAAGAGGTCTTGCTCCGTATTTCGGGCTATAACCTTTTTCAACCAGTGCATTTTTGGCCTTTTGACTTACTCTGATATCAATACCTTTTTCCAGAGCATCTCTTCTTACTTCTTCTATCATCATATCCACAATCTTATTCAACTGTTCTTTTGTTAATTCTTCAAAAACAATAACTTCATCCACTCTGTTTAAAAACTCGGGTCGGAAAGTGTTTCTCACAGCATCGGTTACCTGTTTTTCAAGAGCAGTGTTGCTTTCATTGTTATAACCTATACTGTAGGCCCGATTGCTGGTTCCGGCATTGGATGTCATGATTATAATTGTATTTTCAAACCCAACCGTTCTTCCCTGATTGTCTGTCAGCCTTCCATCCTCCATAATCTGTAAAAGCAGATTAAAAACATCGGGATGAGCTTTTTCAATTTCGTCAAGTAAAATTACAGAATATGGCTTCCTGCGCACTTTTTCAGTTAATTGTCCGCCCTGATCAAAGCCTACGTATCCCGGAGGTGCGCCTATTAATTTAGATACTGTGTGCTTTTCCATATATTCGGACATATCAAGTCTTATCATTGAATCTTCACTGCCAAACAACTCTTCAGCAACAGCACGGGCAAGCTCTGTTTTCCCAACACCTGTGGGTCCTACAAAGATAAATGAACTGGGTTTACGCTTCTTTCTAAAATCAGATCTGTTTCGTCTGATTGCTTTCGAAACACTCTCAACTGCTCTGTTCTGCCCGACAACCCTTTTATGAAGGCGTTCTTCCAGCGAGATTAGTTTTTGAGCTTCGGCTTCTGTTATTCTGCTGACTGGTATTTTTGTCCAGGACTCGATTACATGTGCAATATCATCCCTGGTAACATCCATTGTTCCATATTTTCCGGTCAGTTCATTAATCTTTTCCTGCAGCCTGCATTCTTCCACTTTATAGTCAGCCGCTTTTTTATAATCGTCATGTAAAGCAGCCTGTTCTTTAGCTTCCTGCACTTTTTGCAGTTCAAGCTTCAGAGCTTCCAATTCAACTAAACCCTGGTTCATAAGATTAACTCGTGAACCCGCCTCGTCAATAACATCAATTGCCTTATCGGGAAGGAACCTGTCGTGAATATACCGGTCTGACAGTATTACTGCATATTCGATAACATCATCGGGAATTCTTACATGATGATAGTCTTCATAGTAGTTTCTGATTCCCTTAAGAATTTCAATCGACTCGGAAACGGTGGGTTCATCCACCAAAACGGGCTGGAACCTTCTCTCCAAAGCTGCGTCCTTTTCAATATATTTTCTGTATTCATCCAGCGTTGTGGCACCTATTATCTGCACTTCTCCACGGGCAAGAGCCGGCTTTAATATGTTAGCCGCATTCATGGCGCCACCTTCCGCATCACCTGCACCAACAATATTGTGTATTTCATCTATAACCAGTATAATATTACCATTTTCTGTTGCTTCCTTTAAAATGGATTTCATTCTTGCTTCAAACTGGCCTCTGAATTGCGTGCCAGCAACAACTGCAGCTAAATCAAGGAGATAAATTTCGCTTGTAAAGAACCTTGCAGGCACCTGTCTGTTTACAATACGCACAGCCAATCCCTCGGCTATTGCTGTTTTACCCACACCCGGCTCCCCTATCAGCACAGGATTGTTTTTTGCTCTTCTGTTCAGAATCTGAATTACACGATCAATTTCACGCTCACGGCCAATAATTTTGTCGATTTCTCCCTTTGCAGCCTTGTCAGTTAAATTCGTGCCATACATATCAAGATATTTTCGTTTTGCCTGCTTCTTTGTCTTAACCCTTACGCCGTCATAATTTGCAGTTTTTTTGTCGTCTGAGCCGGTGGTTTTATCCTCAGGTACCAGATTACTGAAAGGACGTAGCATCTGGTTGCTTTTACCTTCCTCATTTTCGGAAAAAGCTTCTTCAATACTGTCTATGTCCATATTTTCAAATAAACTCATCATCTGATTGCTTAAGTTTTCAAAATCCTGCTGGGTCATCCCGGTCTGTTGAATAATTTGATTTAACGGGGCAATTCCCTGCTTTTGCGCACATTGCATGCATAACCCAATAGGTTCCTGCTTTCCGTTCACAACCTTAGTTATAAATATAACTGCAATATTTTTTTTGCAAATGGAACACTTAATCATCTTCTCATCTCCATTTCCGAAAGGGATCTTTATCCCATTTTCTACAAATCTATGATAACAAAACCTGATTATCAACTTTATACTCTAATTATATCACATCTTCTGTATTGTGACCATAAAAAGTTTGTCCTTCCCTAACCTTAATGGTAAAAAAAGTATTTTTCAGAGCAACCTCTTTTTTACGGTAATACAGTTGCCTCTTTGATTAAAAGTTATATCATCGCATAAACTTCTGACTATCTGAATCCCCCTGCCACATTCAGGAAGCTCAAGAATATCGCAATTTATATGATCATTTTTCATACTTAAAACCTTACCTACATCAAAACCCTGTCCCTGATCCTTTATTGTAATGTTCAGAACATCCTTTTCTCTGATACGGACATCCATGAATACCTTTTTTTTACCATTTAAAAGATTTCCATGTTCTATTGCATTTTGAAGCAGCTCATTTAATATTATTTTCACATCAAAGGACTGATCACTGTTAATCCCGATGGAATTCTCCAAATACGAAACAATACCTCTAACCGTTTCACAGACAGCATTAACATCATTTATAATAAAACCTCTGTATATTTTCTTTACTTTCATCCGACCAGCTCCATCAGTCTCACTTTTATATTCGGTGAGACGCCAATAATCATCCTGCCTATTACTTACCACCATATTGTCTACTTTCTCAAAATTCTTCTAAATTTCTCAAGAGTTTTTCTTTCAAGCCTTGAAATATACATCTGGGACACGTTAAAATTTTCTGCGATTTCTTTTTGCGTTCTGTTTTCAAAATACCTGAGTTTTATGAATTCTTTTTCTGTATCGTTAAAATGTTGCATTGATTTTTCTAAAAAATCTCTGTTGTTAATTTTTTCAAAAGACTCGTCATCTTCTCCAATGGCCCCATGAAGCTCTAAATCGTCATCTTCATAAACTGTCTGATCAAAGGATTGCATTTTATAAACATTCCAGGATTCAATTGTTTCAAGGATTGTCTCTTCGCTAAGATTTAAATATTCGGCTATTTCATCAACCCTTGGTACCCTGCCATTTTTCTGCATGAGCGTTTCTCTGGCCTGGTTAACCTTCTGATATATTTCGTAGATTCTTCTTGGAACACGTATTACAGAAGCCTTATCACGAAAATAACGCTTAATCTCACCTATGATGGTTGGTGTAGCAAAACTTACAAATTTAACGTTGGCATTAACGTCGAAGCGATCAACTGCATTTATCAATGCCATACACGCAACCTGGTATAAATCATCATATTCCACACCACGATTTATAAACTTTTTTGCAAGAATCTCTGCCAGATATATGTACCGGGAAACAATCTCATTACGAATATTCAGATCGTTATTTTCACGGTATTGTGTAAATAAAAGCTTATCGGAAACTGCGTTTTGGTTTTCCTTACTTTTATCCATTAACGGAATCCCCCAAATTTTTCCCAATAGTTATAATACAGTCATCATCACATGTAATGCTAAACTCATCTGTTAATGAGGATATAATTGCTTTTGCAAACTCTCCCGAATCGCCTTCAAATAAATTATCTGCAAGACAGTTCGGCACTTTGAAAAAAGCCCTGAACCCATCGGTAAACAACTTAAACTTCACATCGTAGTATTCGTTGGAATCACAGTCCGATGAAACAATTCTTGTACATATCTCTGAAACAACAACCTTTATGTCTTCAACGGTATCAATATCAAACCCGATTTTTGATACCAGTCCTGATACGGTAAGTCTGATAAACCCCACATATTCAGCTTTTTTTGGTAATTTTATTATAATCTCATCAAAGTTTCCGTTCATACTGCTTCCTCCAGAATAAAAACTTTGTCGAGCCCTGTAATTCTAAAAAGCTTTCTTATATTATCCCGCAGCCGATATATATACACATTATTCTGATGGTTTTTTACCCTTTTCAGTGCCCCAACAAGAATGCCAAGCCCGGTACTGTCTATATACGATAACCTGTCACAGATTAGTTCAATATCTTTCGTTCCGTCACCAATTAATTCGTATAATCTGGTTTTAAACTCCGATGCTGTTGAAATATCAATTTCTCCGCTTAAGACAATTCGTACTTTTCCATTTTCACAAGGGTTGTCCACTTTCATTTCAAACATAACTGCTACTCCTCCTTTAACTGAAATTTTTGCCTTCAGTCATTCAAACTGTTAATAAACTCCAAAGCCCTGTCCATTCTTTCTGTATTCCGAACTATAGCTACTATTGCACTGTCTGCATAAATATTATTATCCTTTATAAATTCATTTTCAGATATATCAACACCATATACATGTAAAGGGCCTGTTACAAGCTCACCATCTTCTGTTTCATCAATTATTTCTTTGCCACTGACATAGCTTTCCTCCCGAAAACCAAGCTCTCCAATCAGGTCATCCAGAGAGAGGAACATTCCCTGAGTTAAAAGCATTTCAAAGGTTTCCTTATCCATAATAACAATATCAACTTCTCTGGCTGCTATCATTGCAACAAATTTCATCTGGGATGCATACTGATATTGCGGGTCTTCAGCCATACTGCTTATAAACTGAACTGAAGGAGCTTCGAGCCCTGGAAGTCGTTCTTTCACATCATTTTCAATTAACTCCGGATCCTGACAATAGATCTTGCCATAGCAAATAAGAGTGAAATCAGGCTCAACCTGATTTATACAACTTCGTATTGAAAAGAACAGAATAGCGATCACTGCAACTGAAATTATCATATGTATCTTATAGTAGTGAAAAAAGTTTTCCAGTTTTACAGGATCTACTTTCAGAAGCCTTGCAAGTAAAGGAGGATTTTCCCTTAACGCCCTCTGCCTCTCTTCTTCCTTTTTGTCAATATATGTTATTCCCATCAGCAAATTATAGGCATGGGTAACATCTTCTATAGTATAGCCTCTTTCATCTTTTTCCATGGTTCTGAATTTTCTGGTCAAAATGCTATACCTTTTTGATACATCGTCCTTTGTTGCCTCTGAATTCAACTGCAAAATTTCCAGAGCCTTTTCCCTATCAAGTTGATTCATAGAAGCCCCCCTTTAAAAATCACTCCTTAGGTTTCATTGTTGGAAACAATAAAACATCACGTATGGAATAAGAATTTGTGAACAGCATAACAAGCCGATCAATGCCAACACCGAGGCCACCTGTAGGAGGAAGACCATGTTCCAGTGCCAATACATAATCTTCATCCATCATATTGGCTTCTTCATCACCCTGCTCCCGTTTTCTAACCTGATCTAAAAACCTTTCCTTCTGATCAACAGGATCATTCAGCTCGGAATAAGCATTAGCCATTTCACGCCCTGTTATAAACAATTCAAACCGTTCGGTCAATTCAGGTTTATCAGGTTTTCTCTTTGTTAACGGAGAAACCTCAACGGGATAATCTATTATAAAAGTAGGCTGTATAAGATTTTCTTCAACAAACTCCTCAAAAAACAAGTTAAGAATCTCACCTTTAGTGGTTATTCCGTCTACATCAAGACCTTTTTCTTTTGCCACCGAAACAGCTTCATCATCTGATGAAATGGTGTCAAAATCAACACCCGAATATTTTTTCACAGCTTCTGTCATGGTCATACGCGGCCAGGGCAAAGACAGATCAATTTCCTGACCCTGATACTCGAATTTCCTTGTGCCCAATACCGTGTCAGCAATATGGATATACATGTCTTCGGTTAATTTCATCATTCCATGGTAGTCGGTATAAGCTTCATATACTTCCAATAATGTAAATTCAGGATTATGTTTAACCGACATTCCTTCATTTCTAAACATACGCCCCAGTTCATAAACCTTTTCCATGCCACCGACAATTAATCTTTTTAAATATAATTCGGGAGCAATGCGCAGGTACATATCCAAATCCAGGGTATTATGATGTGTAATAAAAGGTCTTGCATTAGCGCCCCCCGGGATCATGTTTAAAATAGGGGTCTCAACTTCCAGAAAACCTCTGCCGTCTAAAAAGCTTCTTATGGCTGATATAATCCTGCTGCGCATGATAAAGGTCTTCTTCACTTCAGGATTAACAATAAGATCCAGATATCTTTGACGATAACGAATGTCGGTATCTTTAAGCCCATGGAACTTTTCGGGCAGTGGTCTTAAAGACTTGGATAAAAGGGTGTATTCATGTACCCTTACACTGATTTCGCCCATGCGTGTTCGGAAAACTGTTCCGTTAATACCTATGATGTCACCGATATCCAATTTTTTAAACTCTTCGTAAGCATCTTCGCCAAGCTCATTTACGCGTACAAAGAGCTGAATTTTCCCATCTCTGTCTTGAAGATCGCAGAAACTGGTTTTTCCCATACCCCGTTTTGCCATTATTCTGCCTGCAATTGAGACAGTTTTTCCTTCAAGCTCGTCAAAGGAATCAATTACCTCTTTTGTTTTGTGAGTTACATTATATTTTACAATGCAAAAAGGATCTTTACCCTTATCCTGCAAATCCTTAAGCTTTTGCCTTCTTATTTGAAGAATTTCATTTAACTCCTGAACTTCCTCTGTGCTAGCATTGAAATTTTCTGACATTTACAGTCCTCCTGAAATTGTATTACTGTATTTTTCCCGGATAACGACAGGAAAAACAGCCAAATATTGGCAAACATATGCAAAAACAGCTTACATTATAATGTAAACTGTTTTACTATAGAAATATTATACCCCATGAAACCGCTGTTAACAATACTTGTGTAATTATTTGTATATTTTAAGTATTTTCAGCTGTACAGTACCATCAGGAACCTGAACGGTTACAATATCACCGGGTTTTTTTCCCAACAGGGCACGGCCGACCGGTGAATCATTCGAAATTCTTTGCTCCAGCGGATCGGCTTCGGTTGAGCCCACGATATAATAATCCACCTCTTCATCAAACTCCATGTCGTATACTTTTACGCGGGTCCCTAACCGGACAGAATTAGTATCTATTTCATCTTCATCGATCAAAGTTGCATTTTTCAGCATATTTTCTAACTGTACAATGCGGAGCTCATTCTTAGCCTGTTCATTTTTAGCTTCATCATACTCTGAATTTTCTGAAATATCCCCGAATGCTAATGCCTGTCTTATTCTTTCTGCAATTTCCCGTCTTTTTTCCCCTTTTAAGCGTTCTAATTCGTCTTCGAGCTTTCTAAGTCCTTCATAAGTTAAGAATATCTCTTTGCCACTCATGCAATGCTACTCCTTTTTTTATTTTCTCTCTGTATCCCCCATAAAAACTTACAGTAAGAGTTACAATAATTTATCCAATTAAAATACTTTTATTCCTGTAATGACATTTCTGTTTTTAAGTTTTTGGTGGGAGTAACTGATACTTGTAACTTCCCCTTCGATATACCTGAAATACACCAATAATAGTAATATGCGTAAACGCTATATAATGGGAGAAAAAAACTTCCCCCATTACAATGCTAACATTATAAAGCACACATTCTATAATGTCAAGAACATTGAATTAGTGATTCAATTGTTATGATGGAAATTTTTACACCTAAAATTTCTTCTGCTTCGGGTATGGAAACATCTTTTATATTTATCAGCATATGCAGTAAAAATTCGGACAACTCATGATTATTAAACCTCTGCACTAATTCTATTCCAAGCTTTTTCAACAGCTTCTTCTGAAAAGTGTAGCCTATCAGGAATTGTCTTTTGTCATTTGGGCAAATTATACTTTTTGTACAAGCAGCCACCTTTATCCCGTTAAAAGGATAATCGTTATTGGCATCTTCATATGAAATCCAAATATGGCTTCTGGAAAGCACGCCACAATCTTCTGTTATACAAACAGGAACACCCGTTTCTGCCATAAATTCATCCCACATATCCTGTAAACTGTTGTCTGGGTCTATTACGTTCAAAAGTTTAAATTTTCTTAGCACAGGCATTAACTGGGGCCAGATAAATTCCTTTTTAACTCCCGACAGTGTAACGGTCATATTCTGCACTTTTAAACCTTTTAGCGGGTTCATCGTAAAAAGCAAATGCATATTCTTTTTTAAACTTTCTGCAAGATAATCGTATTTGTCTATCGTCCATCCACCATTAATATATTCCCTTAATGGTGTTTCAAGCAAATAATGCTCAATATTATTATTCTCTATAGCAGATGCCCATTTTTTAAGGGTTCGTTTTTTTCCTATTCTGTTTCTGGAATAAAACACCTCGGGCCGAGGCATTGTAATAATGTATAAAAACAGGCTTTTATCAATTTCCTTATAACTTACATGAACGGGTACGGCCATAAATCCCCGGAACCAGTCACATATTTTTTGAAACAACCGCCCCCTGTCCTTATTAATTGGTTTTTTTGATGCTAATACAAGTGCATAAGCCATAATAAACCTCAATGCGTATTTTGAATGTTTTGTAAGCGTACTACGTATTTTATTTTTATGGCTTACCATTATGGAATATTACAATAATTAAATATTAGGATATACCAGTATGAATAATAAAAAGGAAAGCGAAGGCCAAAAGAAAAGCTAATTTAGAGCTTTCTTTATTTCCTTCGCCAGTTTCGTACTTATACCTTTTACCCTGCAAAGCTCTTCCTCTGTTGCCTCGAGTATTCTTTTTACAGACCCGAACTCTTTTAAAAGAGCTTTTTTCTTTTTAGGGCCTATACCGTTTATTTCATCAAGCGCAGATTTTCTTTGAGCTTTCTTCCTTTTCAGCCTGTGAAAACTTAATGAAAACCGGTGTACCTCTTCCTGTATAGTTGCAATAAGAGAATATAACTCGGGTTCTTCCTTAATTTTCACATTGAATGCATCATTAACCAGTCTTTCTGTTTTGTGTTTGTCATCTTTCGTCATGCCAACAACAGGCAGATTCATTTCAAGCTCTGAAAGAACTTCCCGGACGGCATGAACGTGACCTATACCACCGTCTAGCAGTATCAGGTCGGGACATTCAGAGAAGCTTTCATCTTCGGTGGATTCTTTAAGACGTTTAAGTCTTCTGTACAATACTTCCTGCATACAGGCATAATCATTCTGCTCTTCTACATTCCTTATGGTAAATTTTCTATAGTGGGATGTTTTTTTAATTCCATCCACAAAAACCACCATGCCTGCAACCATCCCCTGTTTTCCGGTATTGGAAATATCATAAGCCTCAATTCTGTGAGGAATATCAGGCAATTCCAAAATTTTTTTTAGTTCGCTCAGGGCTTTCTCCACATTCTCCCGTTTAGTCGAATAATGCAGTTTATATTTTAGAAATTCTTCTTCGGCATTTTTAACGGCCAGATCTATCTGATTCTTCTTGTCTCCGCGGACAGGCAAATGCAGTTTCACAGACTTACCGCGTAAGCCCTTCATCCATTGCTCCAAAATTTCAGCATCGGCCGGACGATGCGTTAACAGTATTTCAGGTGGAATTTCTCTGCCATTTCCGTAAAACTGGACCAGGAAAGTCTCCATTATCTCTTCGTCAGACATATTGTAGGTCTTTTCCATAAAATTCACATTCTTACCCATCAGTTTACCATTACGGACGAAAAGCACAATTACAAGGCTGTTGATTTCATCCCGGATCAATGCACATAAATCCCTGTCTTCGAATTTTGTTGAAAGAACCAGCTGTTTTTCAGTTATTTTGGTTATACTTTTTATTTTATCCCTGACAGATGCAGCTTTTTCAAACTCCATTTTTTCTGCATATTCCTGCATTCTGTTTTGAAGCTCATTCAATACTTCGTCCTGCTTGCCTTCAAGGAACCTGCACGCTTCCTTTACAATTTCATTGTAATCCTTACTGTTTATTGCTCCTGCACATGGAGCCGAGCAAAGTTTAATATGATAAAATAAACAGGGACGCTGGCTATCGCCCTCGGCAATTTGCCGGTTGCACGTCCTCAGTGGAAATATTTTTCTTAATACTTCTATAGATTTCTTTGCATCAGATACTTTTGTATAAGAACCAAAATATTTTGAACCGTCCCTTTTTACAGTCCTTGTCAACTCGATTTTAGGAAATAAATCCTGAGTTGTTATACGTATATATGGATATGTTTTGTCGTCTTTTAAAAGTATATTGTATCTTGGCTTATGCAGCTTAATAAGAGTATTTTCCAGTATAAGAGCTTCTGATTCGGTTTTTGTTACTATTGTTTCAATATGGTTTATTTTTGACACAAGCGTCCTTGTTTTGGGATCTTTTTCTTCAGGATTTTGAAAATATTGTCTGACACGATTCTTTAAAACCTTTGCTTTGCCGACATAAATAATCCTGCCCGACTTATCTTTCATTAAATAAACTCCGGGTAAATCCGGAATATTCTCTAGAATCTCCTTTATTTTATCCATAATTTAAGCACTTTCTATTTACTTTGATCAGTCATGCCCCTTTCTACAAACAATTCAAGCTCACTTATAGCAAGCTGTTCGTCCGCTCCGTCAGCAATCAGCAATACTTTCTCACCTTTGCTGATGCCAAGGGATAAAATACCCAGCAGACTTTTGGCGTTTGCTTTACGATCATTTTTCTGAATCCATATATTGGATTCATAACCTGAAGCCTTTTGTATTAACCGCGCAGCAACTTTTGATTCCAATCCGGATTCATTTTTAATTATAATTTCCTTACTGATCATCCCAGTTCCCCCTGCTTACCTGATTTCTCTTTACCAAGCCAATTATAGCCCATTCATTATTTTTTGTCATACCTATTATACAATGATAGTGCAGGGTTTTCAAATAAATTATTTATATTCGGAAATACATATGATATTCACAGACTCAATTAAAGGTCGGGCTGCAAACCGTTTGTGCCTTCCATCCGGCCCTGGGGTATTGGAACGGTGCGCCGATTGCAAGCCCTTAAGCCTTGCGCACCGATTTTCTGTTTGCAGTAAAATAAATACCCCCTGCTATTAAAATAATACATGCAGCCAAGCCTGTTAATTCCAGAGATTTAAACATTGCTATAATATCAACTGCTTCCCATTTTGCTGTATTGATAAACTCAAGACCCTCATCAAGCATAAAAGCCATTGTATTCCTGTAGAAGTTACCAAACGCATTTAATACCGGCTCAAAAATCAAATTGAGTATAAAAACGGTAAATGAAATATAAAGAAGTGCTGATATTGGTATCCGGGGGAATTCATTCTGAACTGGTTTATTGAACTGATGACTTTTAATTTTCCGCATAATTTTATCTTCCAGTCCGTCAAGTTCAAAATTAAATTCTAACTGTTCGAGGGAAGAGTAAAAATTCTGCCACTTAATTAACTTGTCTTTGCATTTTTTACACACAGTAAAATGCTCTTGTAGTTTTTTGTGCTTTTTTGGATTAAGCGAGTTGTCGAGGAACAATGAAATATCTTTTTCATGAACATGCATACTTATGCCTCCTTATAGTATTCAGCCATCTTTTCCTTTAACATTTTTCTGGCCCTGTAAATTCTATTTTTCACTATACTTAAAGGTACATTCATACTTTTTGCAATTTCCTCATAACTTAGCCCAGCCTGATGAAAAAGGAGCAGCGGGGTTTTATACCCTGGTTTAAGTAAACTTATCTGTTCTTCCAGCCATTGTTTTTTCTCTTTTTTAACCAGTATCTCATCAGCTGACTCACCCGTATCTTCTATAATTGGATCCTCACTTGCAGCTACAGAATAGTTTTTGTTCTTACGGATAGTATCAATGCATGTATTATGAGTTATTCTGCCGATCCATGCTGAGAATTTCATATTGGTATCATACATTTCAAGTTTTCTGTATGCCTTAAAAAACACTTCCTGTGTAATGTCCTCAGCCAAGTAAGGGTCTTTAAGGAAGCGAAAAGCTATGGAATATACAAGTTTCTTGTACTTAGTGACAAGATGCTCAAAAGCATCGGTATCACCTTTTAGACACTTTTCAACGATTATTTTATCTTCCATGCATTTTCCCTTCATTAATTGATTGCATTGCAGAAAATTCCCTCATTTATCACCTATATTAAAGGATAACAATATCTCAATCAATTATCTACGAATATAATGGGTTAAAGTCTGATATAACAGTAACAAGTTTATTATGGCACTATTTAACCTATAATTCAATGAGCGCTTATGTAAATTTGTTTGTAAATTCGCCTGGGCCTTAAAATTATAAATAATAAAGGGTTACTTGCCGATATCATTATAAATGGATTATGATATAGTTAGGGTTTTCCAAAAATTTCCTTGATTAAATAAGAATTGTGGGGGTTCAATATGCTTAAAAATTTGAAACAAAAGGTTCTTTCAATCCGTGAAAATTTATCCAAACGATCAAATCTTAAAAAATCAGACATCAAAAAGCAAATAATTAACAAAAGGGTAAACATCTTACGAAGAATTAAAATAAGGCAGCGTTTAATTATATCTTTTTTAATTATATCAATACTGCCACTGATGGTTTTAGGAATAACGTCTTTTACCAGTGCAAGAACGCTGGTATCTGATATTATTAAACAATATACCGAGCAGGCCGTTTTACAGTTTGGGAATAATGTAACAACCGAGTTAAATAAAGTAACAGAGACTGCAAATTCATTCCTTTTTTCAACAGTTGTTCAGGACGGGTTCTCCGATTACGATCAAATGGAGATTTATGACAGGGGAGTAGCATACAACGAGATATCAAAGGAAATGAATATTATAATCTCCCAGAACAGAACTCTTTTGGAAATGAGGATTCATTCTCCGTCAAATTCTGTAATATATGTTGGTTCTACAAACAGGGATACAAATTATGATGAGTTAAGCAATAATTTTGTAGATAGCGGTAAGGTTTACGACTGGTATGTTTCAGGAAGTAATGACATTATATATGCAAGAAAAGTAGTAAATGTATCGACAAGCAGATGGATTGGTAATTTCTTCGCTGTTATTGATAATGGCAATATGAGCCGGATTTTCAATTCTCTTAAACTTGGGGATATGGTTGAATTATTGCTCCTGTCCGAAGACGGAACTATTTTATATTCCAGCGACTCTTCAAAATCGGCCGGAACTGCGTACCCCTATTCAAATCTGATAGAAAATATTGTTTCGAATAATGAAAGCAGCAGTTTTTCAGGGTTTAATATCCAATTGAAAGAATACTCATATTGTAATTACTATAGTATAGAGAATACACCTTTTTATATTGTTACCATAACACCATATTCTTTTTTGAACTCTGCTGCGAATGCAATTGGAACTCCGATTATTTACACTGTAATTATAGGTGTGGTGCTGTCACTGATTCTGGCATTTTCTATTTCCAACAGCATCTCAAATCCTCTTGCAAAACTGGTTGAGCTTATGAGAAAGGCCAGACTTGGGGATTTCACCGAAGTAGTAACCGACAGCAGTAATGATGAAATTGGTGAAGTAATTTCAAACTATGATGATATGATTCAAAATATCAAAAAACTAATTGAAAAAGTGCAGGTTTCAGCCAATGATGTGCTGACCAGTGCAGAAAGAATATCTACATCATCGGAGCAGACACTTGCTTCATCACAACAGATAGCAATAACTCTGCAGGAAGTATCAAAAGGCTCTTCCGAACAGGCTCAGGAAGTGTCCCAGACTGTAGAATACATGAACGATCTCTCCGACGATATCAATAAAATGACCCAAAAACTTTCGAATATGTCTGACTTAATATCTCACACTGAAGAAATAAGCACTGACGCAATATCTAAGGTTGAAGTACTCAACGACAGGGCCAACCAAACCAAAGAGGCTTCGCAGAAAATAGTGGATGAAATAAACAGCCTGAACAATGATATGAAGCAGATCAGTAAAATAACCAAACTTATTGTGGGGATTTCAGAACAGACAAATCTGCTGTCACTTAATGCTGCGATAGAGGCTGCGCGTGCCGGAGAAGCAGGCCGTGGTTTTGCTGTTGTTGCAGATGAGGTTAAAAAACTTGCAGATCAAACAAAGGAAGCTTCAATTATGATAAACAATATTATTAACGAAATAAATAACAAAACACAGCAGGCTGTGCTTGAAGCAAGCAATACCAGTAATGTGGTCCAGGAGCAAATGGCTGCAGTTGAACAGACCAATAACGCATTTAATACAATTTCTTCTTCAATGGAGGAAATTACAGAACACATGAGTGAAATAGAAAAATCTGTGAGCGCCATACTTGCACTAAGACAAAAAACCCTTTCTTCAATTGAAAACATCTCAGCAGTATCACAGGAAGCAGCAGCTACCTCTGAAGAAGTATCGGCAAGCACCGAGGAACAGATGGCAAGTGCTGAAGTTCTGGCCAACCTTGCCAAAGAAATGGATAATATGGCTAAAGAGCTTCAAAATACAGTGTCCATGTTTAAGATTGGTTAGAATCCTAAAGTACCCGACAGCCGAGAAATCGGCTGTTTTTTATTTAAACAAGCTGTATGTGGTATATTCAACGTTTTTCATCATAAAAAATCAGGTAGGATATCTATCCCTACCTGACTCTGTTATTTGGCAAATAATCTTTGTCCTGAATCTATATATGACCTGTATATTTCATTATTGCACTTGTTGGGCAAACCTTAATACATGCACCGCAATTATCACATTTGGAAGTGTCTATCACTGCGTGCATATCAATAATTGAAATAGCTTCTTTCGGGCATTCCTTAACGCATTTTTTGCAAGCAATACAGGCAACCTTACAATTTTTACGTGACACAGCTCCTTTTTCCTGATTGCTGCACGCAACCGAATATTCAGATTTTGAAGGGATCATCTTAATAATCATTTTAGGACATTCTGCTACACATTTTCCACATCCGCTGCATTTTTTCTCGTCTATCCTTGCAAGACCATCTTCTACAATAATTGCATCAAAAGCGCACACTTTTTTGCAGCTTCCCATGCCAACGCATCCATAAACGCAGGATGAAGGACCACCTGCCATTGTCGAAGCAGAACGGCAATCTATAATACCATCATAATCAAATTTAATAGTAACTTTATCCCATGAACCGTTGCACATAACCCGGGCTACCATCTTTTCACCGGTCTTAGCCTCAACACCCATAATATCACTTAGTCTTGTCACAAGATCAGGCCCGCCAACAGGACACAGATTTATTTCAGATCCATTTACAATAGCCTCGGCATAATTATCACAGCCTGTAAAACCGCAAGCCCCACAATTTGCGCCTGGGAGAGCTTCCCGTACTTTTTCTATTCTATCATCAACCTTTACTTCAAATTTCGTTGAAACATATGACAGAATCAGACCAAATATGAGCCCCATACCAGATACTATTGCAACGGGAATTAAAACCATTTCCATGATGCCACCTCACTTTCAATGAAATTAAAAATTCCTGCTTTTACTAAAAACTAATATAGATACCTTGTTTTTGCCAAACGGCATTTTAAATCATTATATACCGAACAACCCCTGAAAACCTATAAATGCCACCGATACCAATGCTGCTGCAATCAGTGTTATGGGAAGACCCCGGAACGCCATCGGCACATCATTTGTCTCAATTCTCTCCCTTACACCTGAGAACAATAGGAGAGCCAGTGTAAATCCAACTGCTGACGAGAAACCAAAAACTACAGCGTTTAATAAGGTGTACTCTCTTTCGGCTATCAGCAGAGCAGAACCTAAAACAGCACAATTTGTTGTAATCAGAGGCAAATAAATCCCCAACGCTCTATACAGTGCTGGCATGAATTTCTTTAAAACCGTTTCTACCAGCTGTACAAGTGCTGCTATAACAAGAATAAACACTATGGTCTGAAGGTAGATAAGTTCATAAGGCTTAAGCAAATACTCATTTACAGACCATGTTACAACTGATGATATGGTTATAACAAAAACTATTGCTCCGCCCATGCCAACAGCAGTTGATGTTTTTTTGGATACACCCAGAAAAGGACAAATGCCCAAAAACTTCGATAAAACAAAATTCTCTACAAAAACTGCAGCAATAGCAATCAGTATTATTTCTTTCATTACCTGTCACCTCCGTTGTTGCCTGCAGCACAACCGGCACAATTCATACCACATCCGGTGGCAATTTCCTTGTTTTTAATTTTAAGCACAGAGAATTTCTGAATGGCTGCAACCACAAAACCAAAGGCCAGAAACCCTCCCGGAGGCAGAATCATAATAATTGCCGGATCAAATAAATCCTTTGTAAGTGGAATACCCATCCATGTACCTGCCCCAAGTATTTCCCGGACAGAACCGATTATTAGAAGGGCTAATGTAAAGCCGCCTCCCATTCCAATAGCATCGAGGATTGACATACCAACACTGTTTTTACAGGCAAACATTTCTGCCCTTGCGAAGATGATACAGTTTACAACAATAAGTGGAATGTATATTCCAAGTTCCTTATATATATCCGGAAGATATGCATGAAGAAGCATTCCCACAATGGTTGTAAAACCCGCTATTACTGTAATGAATACCGGAATTCTTACTCTATCCGGAACTATTTTCCGTATCAATGATATAACAATATTAGAGCCCAACAGAACAAAAGTGGTGGCAATTCCCATGCCAATTCCGTTTCTGGCCATAGTTGTAACGGCAAGAGACGGGCAAGTACCAAGTACCAGTTTCAGAACCGGGTTTTCCTTTATAAAACCATTGGTAAGAACTGAAAGGGCTTTTTTTGAAGACTTAGCCATTTTTTAATTTCCCCCCTCTGTTATTAACTTTACTGAATCCAAAGCAACCTGAACCCCTTCGGCAACAGCGCGGGATGTAATTGTTGCCCCGCTGATGGCCTGGATTTCGTTCGCTGATTTTTTATTCTGTTTTACAACGGTCAATGTATCGTTTACAGAAACTTCTTTGAACTGGTCTATAAAATCGGTTTCTTCTGCTTTTGAACCCAGCCCGGGTGTTTCATTATTGTCGCCGATAATAACCCCTGTTACCTTACCGTCGGTATTTATACCCACCGTCAGGTTCATGGATCCGCCATAACCCTTTGTTACAACATCAATTACATAACCCGCCAGGGTGTCGTTACTGTAGGCTTCGTAGATACCTGCTATTTTTTCAGGTATTCCCTCGGGATTTATTTTAACGAAGCTGTCAGCCTCACTCATTACTTCTTTTCTGTATTGTTTCTGTGTTTCTTCTGCTCTTACTAAAATAATATTTTCAGTTATGCCGTTGACATAGGCCAAAGCCCCTGTTATTACTGCACAAACAATAAAAAGAATCAATGTAGGCTTAATTATACTATCCCACACCTTTCTCACCTCCAAAAGCAACGGGTATTGTGTATCTGTCAATTAGCGGTGTTACAATATTCATCAGAATTATTGCAAAGGAAACTCCTTCGGGCATATTCCCGTACAGCCTGAACAAAACGGTAAGAAGCCCGCAGCCTATTGCATATATAACAATTCCTTTCCGGGTCATGGGACAGGTTACATAATCTGTCGCCATAAACACAGCTCCCATTAACAGTCCACCTGCAAGCACATGGTATAACGGATCACCTGTAAACAGGCCTTCAGGCCCTAATATCCATGTTAAAACAGCAACGGTACCTGTATATATTACCGGTATATGCCATGTGATAACCCTCCTGAACAACAAATATACAAAACCCAGCAAAATGGCTAAGGCTGAGGTTTCCCCAATGCAGCCGGGTATTTTGCCCAAAAACAAATCCAGATAGGAATACCAGTAGTTTGCACCCAATGGAGTAGCAGTAGCAGAAGCGTCTAATAAACTAAGAGGTGTTGCCGAAGCAACGGCATCAATAAAGGGTTCTGTCCATGTGGTCATCTGTCTTGCCCATGCAACAACAAGAATAACTCTTGCCCCTAAAGCCGGATTCATAAAATTCTGACCCAGCCCACCAAATAATTGCTTTATAAGACCTGTTGCAATCACTGCTCCAACTATTGCTACCCATACAGGTATAGACGGAGGAAGATTAAGGGCTAATAGAAGACCTGTTACAACCGCACTTAAATCTGAAATGGTCTGCTCCCTTTTTAATCCCTTTCGCATAAGGTATTCGGTCAGAACTGATGCTGCAACTGTTACAATAATGACTAATGCAGAACGCAACCCGAAAAATAAAATTCCCGCTGCTGTTGCAGGAAGTAACGCAATTATTACATCCAGCATTATTCTTTGTGTAGTTACACTATCTCTTAAATGGGGAGATGAACATACAAATAACCTGTTTTCCAATGTTTTCACCTCAATTTCTGTTCTTTGGCTTAGTGTCTGAATAACTTTCAGGTCTTCTTCACTCTTCTGACAGCATCTTTACCCATACGAATAGATTGCACAAGATGTCTTTTTGAGGGGCATGAATAGGAACAACTTCCACACTCAATACAATCAAGAATATGGTACCTGTCCAGTTCATAAATTTTATTGGCCATTACAAGCCTATTTAATTCTAAAGGCATTAATTTCATCGGACAGGCATTAATACATTTGCCACATCTAATGCATGCCCATTCAGCAGGAAGGTCACCTTCTTTTTCATCAAAAGCCAATATTGCATTGGTGTTCTTGATAACAGATGTTTCAAGCGAGTATTGGGCAATACCCATCATAGGCCCACCCATTAATACTTTGTATGGGGTTGACTTAAAGCCTCCGCAGAAATCAAACAGTTCCTGTAAAGACGTTCCAATAGGCACATTAACGTTTTTCGGCTGGTTTACTACCGGGCCATCTACAGTTACACGTTTTTGTATGAGAGGCATGCCCGTTTCAACGTAAGATGCTATAAATGAAACGGTATTAACGTTCAGAACAATACATCCCACGTCTGCAGGCAATTTACCCGAAGGGACTTTTCTTCCCGTTACAGTATAAACCAGTGTTTTCTCTGCACCCTGAGGGTACCTGGAACGAAGACTTTGAACCGAAATCCTTTTATCGCTTTCTGCCAGTCCGGTCAGCAGTTGAATGGCCCTCGGCTTATTATCCTCAATACCTATAATGGCCTTAGGGATGTTAAGATAGTCTAATACAAGCTTAACACCATTAATTATACCCGAAGGGTTCTCAACCATTTCCCTGTAGTCAGATGTAATATAAGGCTCACATTCTGCACCATTAATAATCAGATGATCAATTACCTTGTCCTTTGGAGGATTTAGCTTAACATGAGTTGGGAAACCTGCGCCGCCCAGACCAACAAGACCAGAATCCCTTATAGCTTTCAGGAAATCATCCCTGTTTCTTATTTCGGGGGGTGAAATATCGTCATATACTTCCTGCTTACCGTCTGTTTTTATTTCTACAGACATAACCATCTTACCGCTAGCATACAACATGGGTTCAACCCGTGTCACAGTTCCCGAAACGCTGGAGTGAACCGGCGAAGATACATATGCTTCACTGTCACCTATTTTTTGCCCAACCTTCACTGTATCACCCTGCTTAACAAGGGGTGTACAGGGTGCTCCTATATGCTGAACCATTGGGATTATCACCTTTTCGGGAGTGTTGATAACAGAAGTTTCCGACTCAACAGTATTTTTGCGGTGTGGTGCAGGTACGCCACCGCGAAATACCCATTTCAACGCCATAATATCACCTCGTTTCATTTAGATATTGAAATAATAATATACAGAATAATAATAACATAAGACTTATAAATTGTGAATAAAAAAATGTTTTTTGTATACAATACAAAATACGGTAAAATCCTTATATAATGCTAGTTTGACCTATTTTTCCATGCCTGAAAAATCAAGATCCAAACTTGAAATAACCAGTGGCACTTCATTTAAATCAGCCTCTTTCAGGAAATGACTTATGAATGAAAAATTTATTGAAGAGGAATTCCTTATTTTTATATCTGTAACAATACCTTCATCAAGACTTACATAGACAACTAATTCGCCAAAAGCTTCAGGTTCGCGGATAAGTACCTCGCCTTTACTCATTATACCATTAAACCCTTTTACATCTCCTTTTGGCAGGATTTCAATTGCCTGATCAATTAAGGACAACGACAATAACGAATCGTCAAACATAAGCATTGCACGCGTAAAACAGTTGCTCTCGTAAGCCATGGGTATTTTATATGACAGCACGTGGTAGGGCAGGCTGGACAGTTTACGTATATCTTCAGCAAAGCCTGCTGAACGGGCAGCACGGCCTGTCATAGCCCTGGCAATACTTTTATCTATTTTACCAATACCGCTCATTCTTTCAATAATGGACTGTGTATCATTCCACCTCTGCCGGATAGCTGATAATCCATGAACCATTTCCTGAAGAATAACATTTAACTGAAGCAATGTTTCATTTTCTATGTCACGGTTTATACCACCAGGTGTCAGAATACCTTTTAGCTGAGGATCATCGGTTATTAATGATGTTGCTTCGTTAAACAAAGAAATTAGTTTAAAAATGGCTGAATTGTCTGATAAAAGACCAAGACATTTTGTAATATGACTTAAGCTGTACAGATTAGCGCGTAAAAAACTCATTTCATTTAAAATAAGCCTAAGATAATTTGCTTTATCGGGAACAATAATATCGTGTATTTTTTCAACCGCCTGCAAAAAAGCCAACCCGACCGAAAAGCCATTCACAGAAGAAATTCTCTCCAGCATGTCCAACACATGGGGTATCTTTCCGCCGGTGCATAATGCTTCCACTCCACTGTAATTGTAACCGGTTTCTGCATACACTTTCTTTATAACATCGCCCTTAGTTAAAAAACTGAAAAAGACCGGTTCCTGAAGCAGTGGATGAAAGGGGCCCCATTCAACGAGCAAATTATCGTTCTGTTCTTGTTCAAAATTTACCCGGGTATCAGGCGAGGTAAACTTTACAGGGTACAAACCGGTAATCTCCTTCTGCATTTGTGCACCTTCAGGAAAAACTTCGGTAACTGACGGGATTGTACTGTTTTCCGGTATGTCTGCATCTACAGATTCAATAAAACCATCTTTTTCAAGTATATATTTCAATCTTACAAAATCTTCTACATAGGCTGCTTTTATCAGTAATAGCTTATAATCCATGGATTTATATCCATACAATTTGCCCATTAATGTTCTGCTTTGCTTTTCACTCCAAGTTCTGCTCATAAATCATTCCTGCCTTCATCATTTCGATAATGGTTTTCTTTTACATTCTCCATAGCTCTTACAATAGCTTCAAGAATCTCTGTGGTTCCAGGTGCGCAACTACGTATCCATGAATTAACGGGCAGTATCTCCTCTACGGTATAAAGCCCACTGTTTTCCCTGCGGAACAAACTACCTGAACACGCACAGGCTCCTACAGCAATAACAGCTTTCGGAGCAGGCATTTTTTCATATATTTCCGTAATCTTTTCCTTTGACTTCTCGTTAATGCAACCACAAACAAGCAGGCAATCAGCATGTTTGGGATTCCCGGTCACTGTTATACCTTTTATTTCATTATTCTCAGACAGAGCCATTAAGAATTGAAGGGCGCAATCCCTGCATCCACCGGCCTGTACAATAAAAACCGATATAGATCGCATTCTAATTCTATTTAACCAGTTCACTGCAAACACTCCTTCTGCCAGTTCATTTGCTTTATGCAATGTTGTTTATAATCATTTAAAAATTAAATAGTAAAATAAATATATAAAATTTATTATGGACATACCGCCAGCCCATCCCCAGGAGAACCTTGCAGCTTTTTTCCATTCCACTTTTGAAACAAATAAGTCCAGAAACAAAGAGGACAGGAATAAAAGTGAAACAATTATAAATGATACCGGATTTGGTAATGGTAGAAAACTGGACAGAATTTTCAGCCATACACCAATTTCTATCCACTGTGCAATTTGGACTACTGCAAGACTCCATCCGCTATAAGGTGTATATAAGGCTTCACCCAGAATAGTTAATTCTTCTCCTGATATACCGAAATTAAAATATAAAAGGTTACCCTTCATTAAAAGAATTATAAACAGCGAAATAAAGGTAAACGGCAGGCTGATAATAAGACCATTATTTTCTGAAAGGTAAGCAATTTCATTAAGTTTAAGTGTACCTGTGGCTTTATAAATGGCTGCTGCAGAAACAATGGAAGTAAACAGCCATATTATAAACCTTGAAATCCCTCTCTTTGCCGACATTTTCCCTGAAAACTCACCGCTACTGAAAGCCCCTGTTATAACCAGTAAATCCATCATCGACAATACTGAAATCACAAAAAGAAAATTAAATCCTGCCACAGCCATATAAAGTGCTATCAGGGAAAATAAACACGAACCTACAGAAAAAAAATAAGCAAAAAAATTAGTGCCCTCATCTTTCTTTTCAAAAAGTTTTATTAGCCTGAAAACAGGCTGGAGTATGTATGTCTTACTTTGTCCTGGCATTATAGCCATTATTAAGTTATATGCAATATATAAAACCGGAACTGATAAAATTATTGCAAAAAACCATATTATTTTAAGCATAGTAAACTCACCCCTAAAGTAAGTGCAGCTGTTGTAACCCAACTGATTTTAATTATTAACCTGAAATTTATTTTAAATGGAATAATAGAATTAATCATATGATCATCAGCATCCTCGGATGTTTGGCTTGTATGTGTGAATATAGAGGAAATCCACATAATAATAAATGCCACAGTTAAAACCATTCCTGCAATAACCAATAAGACGGGTAACGGACTTCCCGATAAAAAATCCTTGCCTGGCTGCATTTCGTTGAAAACTGTAGCTACAGCTAAACCCGATATGCACATTATTATGCTTAAAATACTGTGTCTGTTTTTATAATATAACAGCGCAAAGTATGCACCTGAGAAAACCAAAAGGCTTCCATAAACAATCATAAGTGAAATTACACCATTGGATAAAACATGAAAAAAGGGACGGAATTTAAGCAGAACCCCATAGGGCACAATCAGGGAAAAAATAATTAAATATAGGCCTGCTATTGGCGCTGCTCTGGAAGAATCAAACCATGGTATATAATTTTCGGGGATTAATAAACCCATTAAAATAGCAGACGTAAATATGATTAAAGCTGTAAACTCTGATATTTTCCCAAAACCATATGTAAAATCCTGCATTGCTAAAGACCCTGTTAACCTGTATGCAAAAACGCTTACCAATAAAAACAATGTAAGCGCTGCCTGCTGTATTAAAGGGATGATTCGGGGGAAAGCATTTTTGCCTTCCTCATTCCCAAATGCTTTCAAAAATAAACAACCTGATATGTACTGCCATTGCCAAAATAAAAACAGCCCGGTCATGCTTTTCGACGATACCAACCCGGCAAAGGATGAAAGTAAAAGAGCAAATCCCATACTAAACTGCTTAAATTCACCCGATGAATTATTACTGTATTTTTTAAGGCAATAAATTATAAAGGGGGTAAATAATAAAACTATAACAGCGCCCGACACTAACAGCAACCTATCCTTAAAATCGAAATGTAAAAATCTTTCAGGTTCCATGGGCGAGATAAATATTTCAAAAGAAGTAAGAATAAGCGCCTGAACAAAGGTAAATATCGATATTAAATACTGCTTGTCCCTTATTGAACGCAAAAAAATTAAAGCGACGGTCAGAAGCGAAATAATTTTCCACACAAGCGCGGGTATGGAAAGACTTGTTGTATTGGGACTTATACACATAACAAGAGCGCATATAAGGAATATACTACCTGATCCTATTATTATGAACTGTGCTCCTTTTCCCTTAGACAGCATTACAATAAATAATAAAATAAGCGGTACGAGCACCAGACTAAGCACCATTAAATCCATAAGCCTGTCCCCCAGCATAATGTGTATCATTAACTAGTATATTCGTTTTTGTAATATTCTACAAGGACTTTTTGCCCAGTTGGCTAAAGAGCTGCTTCCTCCCTCTTTTCTGCAGCTCGAAAAGCAATTAATGCAGCGGCAACAGCAGCATTAAGAGAATTAATTCTTCCATACATCGGGATTCTTAACAGCACATCACAATTCTCCCGAACCAAATGGCTGATCCCTTCCCCTTCACTTCCGATTACAACTGCCAGAGGGCTTTGGTAGTCATATTCGTAATAGCAAGTCTCGCCTGAAACGTCCGCACCGGCAATCCACAACCCTTTCTCTTTTAAATCCTGTATTGTTCTTGTAAGATTTGTGACTCTTGCAACAGGAATGTGTTCGGCAGCTCCGGCTGCAACCTTCGCAACTACAGGCGTAAGAGCTGCAGAGCGCCTTTTCGGAAGTATAATACCATGCACTCCTGCACATTCGGCCGTTCTGATTATTGAACCAAGGTTATTGGGATCTGTTATGCCATCAAGAATGAAGATAAACGGCATCTGACCTAAATCATCAGCTTTTTTCAGTATATCATCAACCTCAGCGTACGAGTAGGGTGTAACATCAGCAATAACTCCCTGATGATTCCTGGTTTCAGACATTTGATTCATCTTATCTTTATCTAAATATGAGACAACAATACCTTTGCTTCTTGCAATGGCATAAATCTTCCCTATTACAGGGTCTTTTGAACTTTTTTCAAGATAAACCCTGTTTATTGTATGCTCTGCCTTAAGCGCTTCAAGAATTGGATTTTTTCCTTCCAGTCTGCCTGTTGTCTCTCCTGTTTCATTCCTGTTTTCCCTGTGTTTCCTGTTCTCATTATTCTTTCTTCCCATCCAATTCTTCTCCTTCCTGTTCAATAATTTCAGCAGCCATATTCAAAATTTCTTCCAGTCGCCCATACATTCCAAGAAGATATAAATATCCAAGAACCGCTTCAAAGGCAGTTGCCCTCCGGTAATCTAAAACATCGGCATTTTTGGGGACTGTTGCAGATTTGGAATTTCTTCCTCTTCTAAAAATAATTTTCTCATCTTCATTAAGCTTGTCATGTAATATACTTACAATTTTACTCTGGGCCGAAGCTTTAACATAGTTTATTGCTTTAACATGCATTCTATGTGCAGATTCTTTCTTTTTCATAACGAGGCGGCTTCTGATAAACAAATCAAATACCGAATCTCCCACAAAAGCCAGAACTAAAGGTGATAGCTGGTTAACAAACTGCCTATCCGGTTTTTCTGTTTTCATAAAATCAACCCTTATTTATTATATCCCTATAAATAAAAATACACCCTACCTGTTTTTCAGATGTATTCCCAAAACTAACCGGTATTTTATAACGGTAAGTAATTAATTATAGGTTATATACACAATTTTACAGTAATACTGGTTATCAATCAATACAGGATTAGGCAATGGGAAATCACAATCAGTATATACAAAATTGAACAAACATTTTGTCTATAATCCAATCAAATTAGTTTATTTTGTCTCTTGTTCTATGAGGGTTAAAATATCTATAATAATTAATGTACACTGATACTTTTTAACATACTTTTACCTCCTTTCTTTTATGACTATATATAAAAGATTTTCTAATGCGCGGAGCTTAAGGCTCCGATTTTTTTTTGCTCTTCTTTATTCTTTTTGTCAATTTATCTGGCAGTAATTTCAATACTTCATTTATATTTTACAGGCTTAATGAAATACTAACAATTACAAGGAGGAGATTAATATGCGTGAACGCAGAGTTCCACTCTCTAATGTTGGAACTTCCCAAAACCGTGAAAATGAAAGCGATTGCCTTTTACATGCCCTTTCTTTAATTCAGGCCAAAAATATGATAAAAAGTGATGATGTTGTTGTAATAACACCAAACTTTGTTAAAAATATTCCCCCCGAGTATGGCGTGGTAACTGGAAATAATACATTAAGAACACTTATACGCTTTATAAAAGAACTAAACCCTAAAAGAATAGTTATGGCCTGTGGTTCAGGTTCCAAAGAGACCCGAATTGTTCTTGATGAGCTGGGTATTACCCAGCTTTTGCGGCAGGAATCCATTGAGTTTATAGATCTTAACCATGGTCCGTTCACTGAAATATCACTGAATCACGATTATCCGGAGAAAACTAAAATAAATACCCTATTATATGAAATGACCTTCCATGTCTCCTTTACCCAACTAAAACAACACGAAGAAGCGGTAATGTCCGCCTGCATAAAAAACGTTGCCTTGTCCTGGCCACCTGCGGAAGAACACGGTCATCCCAAGAAGAATTGTGGTATTCATAAAGACCTTCATGGTTTTATACGTTCAATGGTTCAAATTATTCCAATTGATCTTTCAATCTTAAGTACCATGCCCGCTATGGTAGGTACCGGGCCAATAAAGGGAGTTGCCAGGAATGCAGGAATAGTCATTGCCGGAACCGATCCTGTATCTGTGGATACAATTGGTGCAAGATTACTTGGTTATAAACCTCAAGCCATTAATTATCTGTATCAGTCAATACTTGCCGGTGTTGGAAAAGGAAAGCTTGAAGAAATTCAAATATCAGGGCTGAGCATAAAAGATGCAGAAAAGGCCTTCAGTTATGCAGTTTATGATCAATCTTTTGCAATAGATGAATAAAAAATTTACAGGTTTATTTTTCTTTAAGTGGGTATATAAATAATAGCAATTCCCTTAGTGAGAGGGGGTATCATTATGAGTAAGGTTATTGAAATTTCGGGAAAAGAGTTTGAGAGCACGGTGCTTAACAGTGGTTTGCCCGTTGCAGTTATTTTTTACAGTAATGATTGCCCTATATGTAGTTCTGTTATGCCGGTTTTTGAACGTCTGGCTTCCGAGTTCTGCGAGAAAATGTTATTTGTCAGGGTGAACAAAGACCAGAACCATGAGCTGAGCAAAAAGTATCATATAAAGGCAAGTTCCACAATAGTGTTTTTCAGAAATGGAAAGGAGTTCTGCAAAACCCTTTCAGGATACACCCGCAGACCCGAATTAAAATGCGTTATTGAAGATGTGATTGGTAATAAATGTGAATGCCTTGAAAGAAACAAAACCGAATGCGATGTTTTAATACTGGGCGGAGGTCCTGCAGGTTTGACTTCGGCAATATACGCAGCACGTTCAAAGCTTTTTACGGTAGTAGTTGATGACAGTATGGTGGGTGGGCAGGTTGCCAGCACATACCAGGTGGCAAACTACCCAGGAACAAACGGTGTCATCAGGGGAATTGACCTGGTTAATAACATGAAAAAACAGGCAATGGATTTCGGTGCTCAAATAGATGACATGCAGGATGTTATACAAGTAGACTTTTCGGGAGAAATAAAAAAACTTCAAACAAACAAAACCGATTATTATGCCCGCTCTGTAATAATTGCAACAGGTGCAACCCCTCGCAAATTAAACATTGAAGGTGAAGAAACTTTTGCTGGAAAAGGTGTCCATTACTGCGCAACCTGTGACGGTGCATTTTATTATGATGCGAATGTCATTGTTGTAGGTGGTGGTGATGCAGCGGTTGAAGAGGCCATTTTCCTTACTCGCTTTGCTAAGAAGGTTACCGTTGTACACCGCAGGGATCATTTTACTGCCACAAAATCATCCCAGGAAGAGCTTTTGAAAAATCCCTCAATTGAAATATTGTTTAATACTGAAGTAAAGGCTATTAATGGGAAGGATTTTGTTACGGGTGTTACATTAATGGATAATAAAACCAATGAGGCATACGAAATGGATACCGACGGAATTTTTATATATATCGGTATGCAGCCACAAAGCAACCTTTTTAAAGGACAGATTGAAATTGACGATTATGGCTATATAATAACAGACGAAAATTTACAGACCTCGGTAAAAGGAGTGTTTGCCGCCGGTGATGTGAGAAGAAAAGAGGTACGGCAGATTACAACCGCAGTAGGAGATGGTTCTGTAGCTGCAATTATGGCAGGGCGTTTCCTTGCTGCATACGGGGTATGACTTTATGAAAACCTGTTTTTAATAAAGATTTAGGTTATAATTAGTTGAAAGGAGTGTATAGAATGAAAGTTACGGTTTATTCCACACCAACTTGCCCCTATTGCGTTATGGCAAAAGATTATCTTTCAGAAAAAAATATACCTTTTGAGGATGTTGATGTGTCAGCCGATCCTGCGAGGGCGAGGGAAATGATTCAGAAATCGGGTCAAAGAGGCGTTCCGGTTATCGATATCGATGGAAATATAATCATTGGTTTCGACAGGAGCAGGATTGATGAGTTGATAAATCAATAGGTTTCCAAATTCCTGTATTCGTCTCTCCGGGGACTGCTTAAACTAAGCAGTCCCTTTTTGCATTCAGGATTTGCTTGCGAAAATTCATTGCTTGCTATAATATTAAAACGTGAGTTTCTTAATCCTGAAGGGGATTAGATGGCTCTTGCTCAAAATAACCAAAAGACCAGATCACTCACAGGTAAAGCTGCAGTAACAGAAAGATACAGGTGAAGCTATTGAATACACATGAAGTAAAAAAAATTATGGTAAAAGATACAATGTTGTATCTTCCGGCTAGAATAATTGAAGGCCTAATCGGACTTATTACAATAACCTTATATACCGGCTTTTTTGCACCCGAGGTATATGGCTACTATGGTCTTATTACTACCACAATAAACATTTCTTCGTTTTTGTTGGTGGGCTGGTTGATTCAGTCGGTTTATCGCTACGTAAATGCCTTTGACAGTGATAAAAGGCGCACTCTTTTTTATTCAACATCTTTTACCCTTTGGCTGTGCACAAATGTAATTGTTGTGGTTTTAGGCCTTGCAGGCATATTTCTTATTAACCGGGGAAGAGAAGCTTATCTTACCCAATTACTTATTCTTAGCCTTATTATGTTTGTTACATTCAATACAAACCAGGTTCTGACAAGCATTCTTGCTGCAACAAGGAAAACAAAGCTCTACCTGTTCCTTTCCATTTTCTCGGTGTCGATGAAACTTTTGCTTACAATCTTGCTGGTTAATAAATATCAAACCAATCACTATACCCCGGCAACTGCTGTATTAAGTAATATAGTTGTAGACACCGTTGTTATAATAACAATTGTTCTCAGAACAAAAATACACAGGTATTTTACTTTTAAATATTTCTCAAAAATTGTTTTAAGAAAGTTTATGATATACAGCCTTCCCCTTGTTGGTGTGAACATTACAATGAGCATTCTTAACCTTTCGGACAGGTACGTAATAACACCCATACTCGGCGCAGAACAAATGGGAATATATCATGCTAACTATACCATATCATCAACGGTTTTTAACCTGATTCTTGTTGCGGTAATGCGCGGTGTTTACCCTATGATCCTGAAAACATGGCGTCAGAACAATAAATCCCAGACCGAATATTTCCTGTCGCAGGCTGTAAGATATTATCTGTTGGTATCATTACCCGCCCTTACAGGACTGTGTATTTTATCAGCCGTAATTTCGAAACTCTTCCTTGATGCCGCTTACTTTGAGAATGGGTTTGTAATAATATGGGTTGCTATCGGAATGTTTCTGTATGGCCTTGCTGAATACAGCAATAAAGCCTGGGAACTGACATCAAACACCAAACCGCTTTTTTACAACACAGTTATAAGCGCCTCGTTAAACCTGGGGCTAAACATTATTTTTGTAAAAGTTTACGGGTACAGGGCAGCAGCAGTCAATACTGCACTGGCATACCTTGTGTATTTAAGCCTTTCTCTTTCCAGAAGCAGAAAAATAATGAAAATTGCATTTAATCGGCTAAGTATAGCCCGGATTGTGCTGGCTTGCTTTATAATGGGTCTGGTGGTTTGGACTGGAGTCCATTATATGAGACTTTCGGTAATAAGCCTTATTCTGATTGTAATTACAGGATGCGTTGTATATTTTGGAAGCTTGATTCTAACAGGAGAGTTAAAAACCGAGATAAACTATTTAATAAACTGGATTAATCGTACAAAAAAACAGTAACACTGCAAAAATATCAAAGCACAGTGTAAGGAGTTTATTTATGAGAGTATTGCATTTAATAGGCGGTGGCGACGAAGGTGGCGCAAAAAGCCACGTATTGTCGCTGGTACAACAGCTTGGAAACTATATAAGTGTAAAACTGATAAGCCTGCGTCCAGGGCCTTTTGCTGATGATGCAAAAAAAATGGGCATTGATGTGGAAGTAATACGTACAGGTAATATTTTTAAGGACATTAACAGGGTAAGAAGAATTGTTGTTAAAGGGAAATATGATATTCTTCACACTCATGGTGCAAAAGCCAACATGATCGGCGTTTTTATCAAGAAACAGACAAAAATCCCGGTGGTTTCCACAATACATAGCGATTACCGGCTGGATTACCTGAATAGCATTTTAAAAATGTATACTTTTGGTCTTATTAATACAGTATCTCTTAGATTTTTGGATTATTACATTGCTGTTTCCCATAATTTTAAAGAGATGCTTATTAAAAGGAATTTCCCGCCACAGCGGATCTATACCGTATATAACGGTATATCCTTTGAGAACACTATAGATATAATGCCCCGTGAAGATTTTGCAAAAAAATACGGGGTTCCCATTGAACCCGGAGACATTTTCATTGGTATTCTTGCCAGGCTTGATCCGGTTAAAGGTCATACGGTTTTTCTTGATGCAGCGGCTAAGGTATTAGAAAAATACCCCAAGGCAAAGTTCCTAATCGCCGGATGGGGCGATGAACTAAGGGTATCCCTTGAAAAAAGAGCAAACAGGCTTGGCATATCTGATAATGTGTTTTTCCTTGGCATGGTAACCGAGCCTTTCTCGTTCCTAAACTTAATTGATATAAATGTTCTTGCATCCTACAGTGAGAGTTTTCCCTATGCCATACTTGAGGGAGCACGACTTGGAAAGGCTACGGTATCAAGCCGGGTGGGCGGCCTTGAGGATTTGTTTGTTCAGGGGCAAAACGGGTATCTGTTTACTCCCGGCGACAGCGATGCCCTAGCCAGTCATCTGACTGAGCTTATAGGTGACGAAGAAAAAAGACGCATATTTGGAGAAAGGCTTTATAAAACAGCCAGAGAAAAGTTTTCGCTAAAAGCTATGACAGAAACACAATTAAATATATATAACAGAATACTGGCACGGGTAAGGCAATCGAAAAAAGACGGAAAAAAATACGATATTGCAATATTGGGCTATTATGGTTACCGTAACAGTGGTGACGATGCGATATTAAAATCCATAATAGAACAGCTTAAGCAAAATAACGAGGAGTTATCCATTGTGGTTTTATCGAATAACCCCTATGAAACCCGTACTCTTTACAGGGTTCAGTCAGTGCACCGTTTTCATCCGTTCAAGGTTCTGGCTATTCTTTCAAAAACCCGGCTTTTTATTGCCGGAGGAGGAACACTGATTCAGGATGGTACAAGCAGCAGATCGCTGTGGTATTATCTTTTCATTCTTTATCTTGCAAAGAGGAAGGGAGCCCGTACCGTACTTTTTGCGAACGGCTTGGGCCCGCTTACAGGTAAATGGAACCGCAGGGCATCATCAAGAATACTTAACAGAATGGATGCAATTACCTTAAGAGATTCTTATGCTTACAAGGAGCTATCGTCTCTTAATGTAAAAAAACCTGTTATAAAAATTACGGCGGATCCTGCTTTAACCCTTACCTCCTGCGACTTATCGACGGGTTTCGAGATTTTAAGAAAAGAAGGTATTCCTACCGATAAAAAGTTGGTAGCCCTGTGCTTGAGAAAGTGGAAAAAGGTGAAAAATGCGGTACAAATTCTGGCCTCTCTGGCAGACAGAATAGTAACAGATTTCAATGCCACTCCGGTATTTATAGCAATGCAGCATCCAAATGATTTACGCTTTGCGAAAAAGGTACTTCATAATATGAATCAAAAAGGCTATATTCTGTCCAGAAGATATACGGTGGATGAAACTCTTTCGGTTATTGGAAACACAAGCATGGTTATCGGTATGCGGCTGCATTCACTGATATACGCTGCCAATCTTAATATCCCCATGGTGGGGCTTGCTTATGAACAAAAAGTTGGCTTTTTCATGCAGTCAATAAATCAGCCTTATGTGGACTGGAACGAAAATTTCAATATGGATGAATTGCTGAAAAACCTGAATGAGGTATGGGAAAACTCTGGCATGATAAAAAGGGAATTAGAGAGATTCAAGCCGCGGCTTGAAAAAATGGTGAAAGATTCGGTAGAGCTTACTCTGTCTTTTCTGCCCGGGAAACAGAAGTAATTGAATCGGCAGGTTCCCTGTTTACATTGTTTTGGCCATGCGCCAGAAACATTATTATTCCTGCAAACATCCAGAAATATGACGATAACAGAGGTATTTCCAGCATGTTTTCGGTAAGGTTATACAGAATAACGCAAACAAGGCCCGAAAGAATACCTGTCGCCCAATTCTTCTGTTCAGGATCTGTAATTTTTGATAAAGCCCTGTAGCAATGTATAAAGGTATTATATAAAAGAACAAGAAGGGCAACCAGTCCAACCAGACCCATTTCTACAGCGGTTTTAATGTAGTAATTGTCCATTGAAAAAGTATTGTTAAGTTTATGACTTAAGGCCACCGAGCCTCCAAACTGACCAAGGCCCATTCCAAACAACGGGTACTGGGAGAACAATTCGAAACCTTTGACGGCCCGGTAAATCCTTCCACCAGCGCTACTGCTTGCATAGTAAGCCGGCGAGAAAAGATACAGTATTCTGTTAGCGACCGAAGGCATGAATATGACCGATAAAATAAACAGTGCCCCCATGCATAGCAACATTGGAACAATAAGTTTTCTGTTCTTCATCCATACATAGAACAACATTGCACAAAAGCAGAAAATCCAACCACTTCTGGACAGCGTAAAAAGCAGTGACAGACCCATACAAAGAGTTACAGCACCATAATATGTTTTCCTTGCCCTGTTTCTTTCTGCAAAAAACATTCCTACCGAGACGGGTATAAGCAATGAAAGGTAGCCGGCGAGCATATTTGGCGATGTAAATATTGAAAATGAACGGGTACGCACTGCTCCCTCGGCCTGATCCACCCAATTGGCGGGAATTTCTACCCCGACAATAAATTGGTATATTCCGTATAAAGACACTAACAAAGCTGTTAATAAAACAATGTTTATAATTCTTTTTACACCATCAGGAGTTTTCAAAAGCTGTGTTACAACAAAAAACCAGAACATGTATTGAATTACAACCCTGAGTCCTTCAACCCCGATGGAGAAATCAGGAGCAGCAATGAAAAGCAGCAAAACACAAACAGCCATAAAAGAGATTAGTGATATATCCAGGGGACTTACACGGTAAGGTGTTTGGTTTCTGTAACGTAACCATTTGTAAATCCAGATTCCGAAACAGAACAGGAGAGCAACCTCATCCCATATACTTGAAATTAAAGGATGACCAATAAGAGTTCTGAGCACAAATTCAAACACTGTAAATAACGCTACAATTATTGTTGCTTTTTGATAATCTGCCAAAAGCATTATTACTGCAACTATGCAGGCAATAACTGCTGCAACGGGCAGCATACCCAAATATGATGATAAAATACCTAATATAAATATTCCTGCAAAAAGAGCTATCAAATACAACTTGTTCATTTACTACACCTTATCCCAATACCAATAAATATAATTTGTAGACTAAACTACCCCTGAAATATGCCCTTAGTTTTTCGGGCTTTATTAATAAAACTGCCGCAGCAAAAAATGTAACAGATAAGAAAAGGATATCCCGTATCATCAGCCTGTTAAGTATTAACCGGCCAACAATATACCCTACACCAAATATAGGCGCTGCAAGTACGAAAATCCTTTCTTCCGAAGCCCTGAAAATAAACCTGAATAAATTACACAGTAAACTTGCACCAGACCATTTCTGTAATGAAGCTGACAAGCGCAAAACCAGCTTGTCAAGCCATTTACCTACCCGTATCAAAAACTCTTTCAAATATCCAACAGGACATTTTACTGCACGCAAAACCAGTGAGTGCTGAGTAAAACCCTTACACCCGGCAACAGCACGAAAACTTCTTGCAGTAAAACTATGTTTCCAGCACATTACAAGCACAGAGATAAATTTTTTCATCATGCTTTGCTGGTAATACCAGAACAGTTTTTTTAGCAAACGGTATAAAACGCTTCCTTCTAAAACCTGCATTTTTCGTACCTCTATTTCGTAATCCCGGTAATAACGCCCGGCACTTCAACATATTGTGTTTTTAATACAAGTTCCTTTCCAACAGTTGCATGTAACTGCCCAATCCACAGCATGGGATCGCCGGGTATGCTATTAACCTTGACGGTAACATATATGTCCTTTAATTCGGGATGAGTAGCAACGATAATTGTACCATCGTCACGCACAACATCAATCTTTGCAGGTTCAACACTTACCTCGGTAACTACTACATCTGTAAAACCGTTGGCATAGTATAGTCTGTCGCCTATATGGAGATAATCAGCAACTTCTTCGTCAAGCTCTGCACATTTTATTGTAACATAGTATACTTCGGTGGGTCCTGTTTCGGTGGTATCCTTCCTTGAAAAAAACCATATACCACCTGCAATAACGACTAGCACCAACAATAGAACAAGAAGGTCAATAATATTGATAATGCCAAACAGTCTTCCTTTATCATCCAAAATTTTCATTTCAGCTCCCCGCTCCTTTTTTAATATCTTGCACCTGTGGTAAAACATAATGCTATTAATATGAACAGTATTTTATCCCTAAAATAAGATATTTAAATTTTAACATAATTCGTTAAATATGTCTGCAAGTTTTTTTGTAAGTTCCCTTCTTTCGTATTGAGCAATTTTTTGCCTGTCCGGGTTGAAAAACTCTGTCCCCTGTTTCCAATAGTCGTACAGGACTTTAAAGTTTCTTGCAGTGGTTTCAACATCGTCACAATCAGAAACAAAACCCGTTCTTGTTTCAGCAATTAGTTTTGCTGCCGCACCATTCACGGGTATTGTAGCAAGAATTGGTTTTCCGGTGTTTATATACTCCATAAGTTTCCCGGTGTATATTGCATCGGTGCCCTTCCCTAACAATAACAACAGAGCATCTGACTGCATAAGATTGGCAACACTTTCCCTGTGAGGCATGTACGGAAGTATCTGAACCGTGTCGTGAATGTTGTGGGCTTTAGCCATTTTATTCAGTTCTTCCACTTTAAAGCGCCCTATAAAACGAAGTCTGATATCCGACAAGTTTATAAGGCCTTCACCGTTAAGTTTTTCAATCGCTGAAAAAACCGTTTCCGGGCTGGTATTTCCATAAATAAGTCCGGTATATGTTAAAGTAAACTTATCATTTCTTCCCCCCGGCTCTATTCCTTCGAAATCCTCGCGATCAAACCCGTTAGGTATTACATGGAATTTGTGTTTCAGATCGGGGTTGTCCTTTACAGAGTTATCCCGCATAACCGGTGTATTGATTACAATCGCGTCCGACATTTCAAATACTTCCCTCTCAAGGGCCTTTTCCTTTTTTACCCTGAAAGGCCTGTAATTATATGCCTTAACAAAAGCATTATTGGTCCATTCATCCCGGAAATCCGAAACCCATGGAATATCGGGAAAGGCTTTTTTAACCTTCATAGCAAGCAGATGAGTGCTAAAAGGCTGGGAGGTGGAATATATTAAGTCAACGTTCTCTTCTTTTACTATATCCAATGCTTTTCTATACGAGAATATTTCCCACAGTCTTTCACCGTCAGGAATCAGTACCCTCCGCCTTACATATTTACCTGCAAGGTTGAAAGGAAAGGGCCATTCTGAAAAATCCCATGCTGGGGTACGGTATATTTTTGTATTCTCAGGGATTTCCTTCATCATTGTATTATCGGTAAGCTGAGCCCTTTTCGCATCACGTGTCAGTACAATTCCTTCCCAACCATATTCGGGCAGGTATTTAACAAATTTAACAGTACGCTGAACGCCTGAACCGCCTATTGGCGGAAACTGGTGAGCTATCATCAAAACTTTTTTCATACTATCCAACCTTATGTTTACAAAAATTGAATGTAATTTCTGCTTTATATTATCATTTTTATACCTGCAAATCAAACCTTTTAAGTCAGCTATCCGAAACAAGCCCTATGTTCAACCAGCGCATAGCTCTGCAGAAGGAAAATCACCATTTTACATACAAACACCCGCAGGATTATCATCTGATAACCGGCGGGTGCTTTGTTAAAAATACTTTATCCCATTATATGTACAGTTTAAGCATTTTCTATCGGATTCAGCTTAGATATTTTTAAGAAGAAAAATGGAACCGGAATGCCGAAAATGCTTAATATTGTATATGCAACTGCATTTTCAGGCAAATACTGCTTGTAAAGGTTATACAGAGATAACAGCAATAAGGCATAGAAAGCTATTGTAATAAGAAAACCAAGTACAGTAATACCTCTAAGCAGAACAAATACCAGCATTGCAGCAGGCAAAACAATTTCAAGGCTGGGAATTTCGAAATTACTTACCTTAACTGATTTCACCAGTTTGCCGATAATGTACATTTGTGCGATTGGTATCCAGGCTAACCAGGGCATATCTACGTTCCTGCTTTGTGCCAACCGGTATAGCGAAAAAGCAAAGAAAACATAGAATGCAATACCAATAATCACCCCAATCACTATGCCAAGTATTGCCGCAGCCGCAACGACTCCAAAACCGCCCAAATCAGTCATGATTCTAACCTCCTATAAAATATACCAATAATTACTCATTCAGTTTATACTATTTCTGTTAATATTTCAATGTTTTTTCTACATGATTTATATTCATAAAATCTATATAAAATGTTAGAATAATAAACCACAAAAAGACTTTTGTTGCGGTTTTCAAACTTACTATGTTATAATTAATTGCCTATTTGTAAAGCGGGCAATTTAGCGAAGAACGAAGTTAATATGGTGGTACTCAGAGAGGATGAATTGAATGAAGAAAACTTCGTATGATATTGTAATTATAGGCTGCGGTACAGCTGGTATTTTTGCCGGGTACGAGCTGAATAAACTTATTCCCGGTGCAGATATCCTGATGCTGGAGCAGGGGAATGACATCTACCATAGAAATTGTCCAATAGTAAGTAAAAAAGTACCTTCTTGCATTCAATGCAAGAGTTGCGATATTATGAGCGGATTTGGCGGAGCTGGAGCATTTTCGGACGGAAAATATAATTTCACAACTAATTTCGGAGGCTGGCTCACCGATTACCTTGAGCAGGAATATATAATGGACCTTATTGAGTACGTGGATTCTATAAATGTAAACTTTGGAGCCACTATGGAAAGGTACTCAACCGAAAGCGAAGAGGCAAAAAAAATATCCAAATTGGCCCTTGGCTATGATCTTCATCTTTTGTCTGCATCGGTTAAGCATTTAGGTACCGAAAACAACAGACAGATTTTATACAGAATGTATGATTACCTGACCGAAAAGGTTGAAATAGTCTGCAATGCCCCTGTTGATTCCATTGAAAGTATTGACTCCGGATATTCTCTGAAAATGAAGAATGGTCAGATGATCACCTGTAAATATCTGATTGCAGCGCCAGGCCGTACAGGAGCAGAGTGGTTTTCGGCTCAGTGCAGAAAATTAGGCCTGTCACTTATTAACAATCAGGTGGATATCGGTGTCAGGGTTGAACTTCCGGCTAAAGTGTTTGAACATATTACCAATGTGGTTTATGAATCCAAATTTCTCTATAGAACAAAGCAATATGGGGATGTTGTAAGAACATTCTGTATGAACCCGTACGGTTATGTTGTAAGCGAAAATGTTGAAGGTATTATAACTGTAAACGGTCACAGTTATACAGACAAGGCACTCAGAAGTGAAAACACGAATTTTGCATTACTGGTTAGTAACCGTTTTACAGAGCCTTTTAAAGAACCCTACCAGTATGGCAAATCCATTGCATCACTGTCAAATATGCTGGGCGGTGGTGTTCTGGTGCAACGTTTTGGTGACTTAATTCAGGGGAAAAGGACAAATGAACACAGGCTTGGTCAAAGTTTTACAAAACCAACATTAAAAGCAACCCCGGGCGATTTGAGCCTTGTTCTTACAAAACGGCACCTGGATAATATCATCGAGATGATTCATGTTCTTGATAATATCGCTCCAGGTACGGCAAATTACGATACCCTTCTTTACGGAGTCGAGGTTAAATTCTACAGCTCGAGGCTTCAGCTGAGCAATGAATTCGAAACCCGGCTGGAAGGCTTTTTTGCAATTGGAGACGGTGCCGGTATTACACGCGGTCTTTCACAAGCTGCAGCAAGTGGTGTTCATGTAGCACGTTCCATAGCAAAACGATTACCAGGATGATTAGTAACTAATTTGCAACATGATTGTAGTATTGTTGTAATATTATTGTTCACCATTTATGATATATTTTTATTAATATAAAAATCTGGAAACTGACCTTTTATACAGGAGAGATGTGATGTATGAAACTTGGTCAAAAAATTAAGTTTCTTGGGCGCGATGCTATAGTTCTAGTGGAAAGAAATCATGAAGTACTCGTTCAAACTGCTCGTAACAGTGTTAAATGGATTGACAAAAAATTAATTGATAAAAATGATGACGTTCAAAACTAAAAATTTAAGGGCAAGGATATTCTCCTTGCTCTTTCTGTTTTGATCAACAATGTCTTTTTATTTTTACTGTACAGCTCTTTGTGCTGTTATCAATTTTAATTAATTATTCTACATTGATTCACCTGTTACTGATATTCCATCACTTCAAAACTTACTGTCAGGGTGTGTACATCCCCTGTTTAAAAGCATATGTAAAAACAAGTTTTACACCCTGTCGGTTCCACTGCAAAGGCGTATTAAGCGGAATAATACACTTGCCCGTGTTATTTTTTATAAATTTTTAAAATAATACTTGTATTTTTATACAATGTTTCGTATAATTATACCCAAAAGTTATTTGTCTGAATTTCACACCTTTAAGACAGCATTATGAATTGTTGTTCAGAATTGTAAATATTTAGCTTCACCGGAGGTGCACAATGAAATTAGAAGAGATTATCAAAAAAGATAAAAAGTATTATATGAATACTTTCGGGGATAGAGTTCGGGTTTGCTTTACCCATGGGAAGGGCATACTGCTCTATGATACCGAAGGTAACGAGTACTATGACTTTTTCGCAGGTATTGCAGTCAGTGCTTTAGGGCACTCACATCCGGTGCTGGTTAATTCAATCTGCGAGCAGGCCAAAAAACTGATACACTGTTCAAGCCTGTATTATATTGAGCAGCAGGCCAACCTTGCAGAATTAATTGTTAATAATTCATGCGCAGACCGCATTTTTTTTGCTAACAGTGGTGCCGAAGCCAATGAAGGTGCCATTAAACTTGCACGCCTTTACTTCAAGAAAAAAGGGCTGTCTGAAAAATATGAAATTATTACGCTGGATAATTCCTTTCATGGAAGAACCCTTGCCACTATTGCTGCAACCGGACAGGAAAAATACCAAAAACCATACAGCCCGTTAACCCCTAAATTCTCAAAAGTTCCTATAAATGATGTGTCGGCTTTGGAAAAAGCAATAAACGAAAATACCTGTGCGGTAATGCTTGAACCAATTCAGGGTGAAAGCGGTGTTAATCCCACTACTGCCGAATACATGCAGGCTGTTCGGGAATTATGTGATAAAAAGGAAATTCTTTTAATATTTGATGAAGTTCAATGTGGTTTGGGAAGAACGGGTAAACTTTTTGGTTACCAGCATTATGGCGTTGAACCGGATATATTTACACTTGCAAAGGCACTTGCCGGTGGCTTTCCAATTGGAGCACTCTGTGCGAAGGAACATGTTGCAAATGCTTTTGAACCCGGTGATCATGGTTCCACTTTCGGTGGTAATCCTTTGGCCTGCAGTGCCGGTCTTGCAGTTTTATCCACTATTATCAATGAAAACTTAAGTGATAATGCAGCTGAAATGGGTAATTACTTCTTTGAAAGAATGGAAAGTGTAAAGAAAGATTTCCCGATAATAAAGGAAGTTCGCGGTAAAGGCCTGATGATAGGAGTAGAGTTTAACAGGCCAATCGCAAAATCAGTAAATGAGAAGTTATTTGAAAAGAAGTACCTTTTGGGAACATCGGGTGAAAATATCTTAAGAATCCTACCACCCCTTATTGTTACCAGAAACGATATGGACGGGTTAATTAATGTTTTGGTAGAGGTTCTTAAGGATATAAATTAAAGGTTGACAGGCAATCCTTCCCTCCTGTCAACCCCTTATATATTAACCGCCGAAAATTCTGTTAAACATAGCTACAAGCATAGCGTATAAAATAATTAGTATTATAATTATTATAACGGCAATAAAAAGTGAAGCTATTGCCCAATTTTTTTTATTTTTACTTACTTTGTTGCTGAAAGCCCAAACAAATAAAAGAACAATATTTACAACAGGAATAAACATCAAAAGCAATGTGCCAAACCAGTGTAATACGCTGTAAACCTTTCCCTGCTGCACTTCACAAGGCTCTGCCGTTACGGGTATATCATTTCCGCATTTAGGACACTGCATTGTAACCCCTCCTTTATGCGCTGTGTTGTTTATGTTACCGTAAATATTTATCTTCTGCTTTGTAATTCCTCACATATATCTTCCCAGGTTAAGCCCTGATGTATCATTAATACTGTCAGGTGGTATATCAAATCGGCTATTTCATACCTTATTTCATCTTTATTCTCGTTTTTGGCTCCGATTATAACTTCTGAGGCTTCTTCACCAACTTTTTTCAAAATCTTGTCCAGTCCCTTGTCGAATAAATAATTGGTATAAGATCCCTCTTTCGGATTATTTTTTCTGTCCATAACAACATCGTAAACTTCCTGTAGAATATAGAACTTACTGTTCACCATTTTCCTCCTCCATAATTAATTCCCTGTAAAAACATGATTTTGAACCCGTATGACAAGCTGTACCTTCCTGCCTGACCAGTAAAAGAAGGGTATCGGCATCGCAATCGTAGTATATCTTATCAACATACTGAAAGTTACCCGACGTCTCACCCTTAACCCATAATTTTTGCCTGCTTCTGCTCCAATATGTAGCCTTTCTGGTTTTTAAAGTCTTCAGAAGGGCTTCCCTGTTCATATAGGCCATCATTAACACTTCTTTTGTTTCCATATCCTGCACAATTGCAGGGATTAAACCATTTTCACTATATTTCAGATCATATATTTCCATTTTATTACTCCCAGCTGTTGAGTTATAAAAACAACAGGCCCTATTCCGCCTTAGCAGTCTTTTTTCATTATATAGTAAAATTTTGTATTCTACAAGGCAAGCCTTAATTTAAAAGCGTCAATTTTTTGCATAAAAAAATTACTATATAGATATCTACCATTACGGTAAATAATTTGACATAAAAAAAGCAGCTCAATGAGCTGCTGATTATTTTTTCAACTATAATGTAAGAATACCATTAGGTGTGTCAATTATAATAAGAACCTGTTCTTCAGCCCCCGTTTCAGCATTGATATAGACAAGGAAATCCCTGTCGTTAAGTTTTCCCTTTAATTCATAGCAGAATATCTCGGTGCCAAAATTGGTGGGTATTATGGCAAGTCCTATGGTGCTTAAGTCTCTTTTCCCCATAAAATTTTCTTTTATCTGTGCTTCGGTGAATTTGGGTTCGGGTATATCCCTCTCGGTGTGGTTCATTATATACCCCTTGGACTCGAAGCCCACTACTTCTCCGTTATCTAATGCGATTTTCACCTTAATCAAATCTGAATATACAACAACACCGTCCTGTTCGTATGCATAGTTTACTGTGGCAGTGCTGTCTTCTTTAATATAATACGTGTCCTTCATATTTTTATAGCCACGACTGGCGAGAAACTCTCTTCCAATTTCTTTTACCTTATCAACACCAAGTGTTTCCTGTCCCACATCCCTGTTATATAACATCCAGATTACATGTCCGCCTGTTTTTGTTACGTCAGCCGTTGCAAATTCTTCTTCAGGCCTGTCCTTAAACGTAATCTTAAAATTATATGCAGGCAAAGTATCTGCCTGGATATCGCCGGTATGTTCAACCGAAGCAACCTTATCCTCTCCAAAGAATTTTGCCACTCTTTTTTTTGCTTCTTCAACACTAACTTCTTTACCTGTCAGCCCTTTTGGCTTTAAACTTGTCATGTGATCCGAAAAGGGGCCGTCATAAATCAATGTCGGAAACTCCTGAAATGTGTTGTCAATATCGCTAAATAATTGGCCGGTCATACTTTGGCTTTGTTTTTTAAACAATTCTGTACCTTTATTCGCCAGCTCATTCCAGTTTATTCTACCTTCCGAAATGGATGCCTGAAGGTTATTCAAAGCCTCCTGGAGGGATACCGAATATTGATGAAGCTGCTCCAGTTGTTTATATTGCTCTCCCGTGATCTCCTTTCCGTTAATATTTTGCCTGTCCAGTGCATATGCATAATCTCCAACCTGAGAAAGGAATTTTGAGGTGTTTGCAAGCACTTCCTGAGTAACAGGCAACTGACCCAGGTTGGTCTGGGCAAGATTTGCCTGATGCCAGGCCTCCTGCAAAGTTTCAGCTGCCATTTGCGGTGTTGACGAAATCATGCTTTTCATCAACAGTACCTCAATATTCTGTACATATCCAACCATTTCGTAAAAAGCACGGTTATACTGGTTATCCAATTCCTGTCTCAAGTCGGCAGCTCTTTTATACTGATATATACCCCAAGCTGCGACAACAGCAACTATTACAATAAAAACACTATACATGTGTCTGTCTGAAAGTCTTTTTTTCCAGTCCAAAAGCTTCTCACGGAATTTTCCCAATAGAAACACCTCCTT
>JAAYNA010000119.1 GCA_012521105.1 Clostridiaceae bacterium | reverse complement strand
TGAGGTTATATTATGAAGAGTAAAATTAATAATATAATTAAAAAGCGGACTTTACTGTTCATGTGTATACCTGCCATAATTTTCTTTTTTATATTCTCATATCTTCCAATGCCAGGTGTATGGCTTGCTTTTGTAAGGTTTAATTACAGGGATGGAATATTCGGAAGCCCGTTTGTAGGGCTTGAGAATTTCCGCTTTTTAATGCTGTCAGGTCAGTTATGGACTTTAACAAGAAACACAATACTTTATAACCTTGCTTTTATTATAACAGGAAATATTCTGCAGATTACCGTAGCTATACTGTTTAATGAAATGGTGGGCAAAAGACTGAGAATATACAAGAAGGTTTCGCAAAGTGTTATGTTTTTGCCCTATTTTATTTCAGCAGTGGTTATAGGCGTGTTTGCATACAATTTACTTAATGTTCAGACGGGTTTTATTAATTCGCTTTTGAAACAGGCAGGCCGCGATACTGTGAATTTCTATTCAATACCCAATCTGTGGCCTTTTATTATAGTTCTGGCTTATCTGTGGCAGTCCACCGGATATGGTTCAATTGTATATTTCGCCTCGATCATGGGTATTGACTCTGAGATGATGGAGGCAAGCGAAATAGACGGGGCAAATGCTTTTCAGCGTATCCGCTACATAATTCTTCCCTGTTTGAAGCCAACATTTGTCATTCTGCTGCTATTTGCCTTAGGCGGAATAATGAAAGGTAACTTCGGATTGTTTTACAACCTGGCAGGGGCCAATAATATGGCACTTTTTGAAACAACGGATATTATAGAAACATTTGTATTCCGCTCACTGAATGTTAACTTTAATTTCTCAATGGGAAGCGCTGTTGGTTTGTATCAGTCATTGTTTGGGTTTGTTCTTGTAATGACTGTTAACACAATAGTCAAAAAAATTGAGCCCGAATATTCATTGTTTTAGGGGGGCTGAAAAATGCAGAACAGTACTAATGCTGATTTAATTACAGGTATTAATATGCGTAAATCACAAGGGTCACAAAAAGTTATCGATAAATCCCAGAGGTTTATTCAGGTTGTAGGAGTTCTTTTTACCGGAATCATCAGCATATTGTGTATACTTCCCTTTATTCTTATTATTTCTGCTTCCTTTACAGAAGAACGAAGCATTACTCTGCACGGGTTTTCTCTTTTTCCGCGCTCCTTTAGCCTTGACGCATACAATTTAATTTTCCGTAATCCAAAACAAATACTTGGGTCGTATGCTGTAACTATTGGCATGACAGTTATTGGCACCACAATAGGTCTTTTCATTATATCAATGACAGGTTACGCTCTGCAAAGGCCTGATTTTCCGCTCAGGAATGTAATATCCTTCTACATATATTTTACTACGCTATTTTCTGGGGGGTTAATTCCTTTTTATATGATGATCACACAAACTTTGAAGCTTAAGGACAATTATCTTGCCGTACTTTTGCCGTTATTAATGACACCATGGCTGATAATCCTTATGAAGAACTTTTTGAAATCCATTCCTCATTCTATAACCGAATCGGCTACTATTGACGGGGCTGGTGATTTTTATATATTTTTAAAAATCATTCTTCCCACAGCAAAACCCGCTTTGGCGACTGTTGGTTTGTTTCTGGCCCTGTCGTACTGGAATGAATGGTATAACTCCATGTTGTTTCTTTCAAGCAAGGTTGCTTACAGACCCCTTCAGCTTTTCCTGTACAATACCATAAATGAAGCAAGGTATATCAGAGACTCGGCTGCAGCCTCCAATATACCTGCAATTGACATTCCCATGGAGTCGATGAAAATGGCGACTGCTGTAATAGCTACAGGCCCTATTATATTTGCTTATCCGTTTGTTCAGAAATATTTTATACAGGGAATTACCGTCGGTGCAGTGAAAGGTTAGCTTTCTAATAACCTGTTGGTTATTTAAAATTAAATATTTCATTGAAAAGGGGGACTTTTTTATGAAAAGTTATCTCAGAAGGCTACTTGCGCTTATTTTCGCACTTGTACTGACTCTCACGATGGCATCCTGTGGAAAGACACCAACTGATGCAGACAAATCCGCACCAGAAGGCGACACCGATGAAATAGACATATCAACATTTGTTACTATATCACATCTGTCCCTGGGGAATAAACCTACCAACGGACAATATGAAGCCGTTAAAGAGGAATGGGACAAATATCTGAAGGAGAAACTGAACTGTGCTCTTGAAATTCAGTACATAGGATGGACAGACTACATGACCCAGTATAATTTGCTGCTTGCTACCGGCGAAGGTCTTGATCTGATCAATACGGCTTCCGACTGGCTTGAAATGTGGCCTAATGCTCAAAGAGGGGCATTCCTTGAATTAAATGAGCTACTGCCCAAATATGCTCCTATTACATGGGAGACAGTTCCCGAATCAAGCTGGGCTGAAGTAACCTTTAAGGGAGATATTATAGCTATTCCTGAGGATATGTATTCACAGTGGATTAACCATGGATTTATGTACAGAGGGGATTGGGCCAGAGAAATAGGAATAACCGAGCCAATAAAATCATGGGAAGAGTTCCAGGTTTATCTGCAGGGTGTAAAGGATCTCTATGGTGATCAGGGTGTTATTCCCTTTGATCTTGCAGGTGCATCAAACATGAAAGCACTTTATGACGGCTGGACAAACTCGAAATCTTCACTTATATGTATAGATCCGGTACCCGAGGGGCTTGCGTTCGGAAAATCTGACGATGAGTGGTGGGAAGTGAGATCCCGCTTCTATCCCCTTGATGATGGTACCGACATGCTTCTTGAATTTGCTAAAGAAATGAAAGAATGGGGAGATGCAGGCTATTGGAGAGAAGACGTACTCAACAATACCGCCGATGGCTGGGTTCAGTTTAAAGCCGGTCTGAACGGAACTCGTCAGCATCACACCCAAACATATGTATATGCATATAAAGAACTTGAAAGAGAAATACCCGGTGCCGATCTCCAGTTCTTCCCATGGTGTGAAGAAAGCAAAAATCTGACAAAAATGTCTATAACCCATGGTGCTACAGCAATAGGTGCCAGATGTAAAAACCCTGAAAGAGCCCTTATGGTATATGATTTAATCCGTAACGATGAGACCATGTACAGGCTTTTCAACTGGGGTATTGAAGGTGTACAGTATATTATAAATGACAAAGGCCAAAGGGATCTGCCCGAAGGATATATTACAGATCAGCATGGTTTTGCATCCAACTTCTGGGGCGGGCGTATGGATAAGTTTGAGCTGAAATATCCGAATGCGACCATGGTAGACAACTGGGAAGAAATTTATAATAATTTTGAGAGCTATGCAAAACCATACAGATATGGGCGTTTTGTATTCGATAAATCACCTGTTGAAAGCGAACTGGCAGCTTTAAGTGATGTGGTTAACAGACATCTCCCGGCAATCTGCGTAGGAAAGGCAGGAGATCCGGAAGCAGCAGTTGAAGCTTTCCGCAAAGAGCTTAAAATGGCTGGTTATGACAAGGTGCTTGAAGAAGTGCAGCGCCAGCTGACAGAATTTAAAAATTCTCTATAATCCCTCCACTGATTAATAAAATAAAAGGCGGGCTGTTTTCAGACAGCCTGCCAATATAAAGGAATTAGGTGAGTATGAATAAGAATACTATGCAAAGAACCATTGATTTATGTCTTGATTGGAAGTTTAAAACAGGTGAAGAGCAGTATGCCTGGTACAAGGGCTTTGACGACAGTTCGTGGCGTACTGTGAACATACCCCATGACTGGGCTGTGGAACATCCCTTTTCAACTGAACATTCGAGTGGAACAGGCTATTTGCCGGGTGGTACAGGTTATTACAGAAAAACCTTCCACCTTCCTGAAGAATGCAGTAATATGCGTGTATATGTGGTTTTTGACGGAGTATATAATAACAGTATGGTGTGGTGTAACAGTTATTATCTTGGGAAAAGGCCAAACGGGTATACTCAGTTTATTTATGATATAACCGATTTTGTGTGTTTTGGTGATACTCCCAATGTATTAACCGTTAAGGCAGAACACAGGTATGTTGCTGATTCAAGGTGGTATACCGGTTCAGGTATTTATAGGAAGGTTACACTGGTACTGAAAAATGATATTTTAATTCCTGTGAACGGCATATTTGTCTCAACTAAAAGTGCGGATACCGATAGAGCCTTTCTTGAAATACAAACAACCCTGAAAAACACCACCCGTTATGATGCCAATATTTCGGTATGTCACACGCTTTATGCAGGAGGCGAGCCTGTAGCTTCAAGTGAGAAAGAAATTGCAGTTGAAGGAGAAAGCCAAACCGATGATTTACAAACTATGAAAGTCAGCTCTCCTCAGTTATGGTCACCTGAAAACCCGTTCCTTTATACCTTAATAACCGAGGTGAAAAAAGATCAGGTAGTAATTGATCAGGAAAAAACAATTACAGGGATTAGAACTTTTCGTTTCTGTCCCGATAAAGGTTTCTTCCTGAATGAGAAGAATATGAAACTGAAAGGCGTCTGTGTGCACCATGATGCCGGTTGTCTTGGGGCAGCAGTACGAAAAAAGGTGTGGGAGAGAAGGCTTAAGAGTCTGAAAGAAATGGGATGTAATGCAATTCGTATGAGTCATAATCCACATATGCCCGAGCTGTATGATTTATGCGATGAAATGGGTTTTCTTGTGATAGATGAAGCCTTTGATGAATGGGAAGGCGTTAAGAATAAATGGGTTAAGGGGCACAATGTCTACCCACCCGCTCATTATGGATATTATGAGGATTTCCCGATTTGGCACGAAGAGGATTTAACTCAGATGATTTTACGCGACAGGAATCATCCGTCGGTAATATTGTGGAGCATAGGTAACGAAATTGATTACCCGAACGATCCATACTGCCATCCCATGTTTAAATTAGTGACCGGTAATAATGACAGGAACAAACCGGTCAGCGAGAGGCTTTATGATCCAAACAGGCCAAATGCCGAACGGCTAGTTAAAATTGCAAAAAGGTTAGTATCTATTGTAAAAAAACTTGATACAACAAGACCTGTGACTGCCGCTCTGGCTTTCCCAGAGTTGTCAAACATCACCGGGCTTGCCGATTGTCTTGACGTAGTTGGATATAATTACAAAGAGCATTTGTATGAAGAGGATCATAAGAGGTATCCCGGGAGAATAATTTTTGGTGCAGAAAATACAAAGGGATTGAAGGAATGGGAGTACGTTGTTAAAAATGATTTCATTTCGGGGCAGTTCCTTTGGACAGGTGTTGATTTTCTCGGGGAAACACAGGGCTGGCCATGCCATGGCTCTGAAGCCGGACTTTTGGATATAGCAGGGTTTGAAAAACCAAATTACTATTTCCGCCAAAGCTTATGGTCGGATAAACCAATGGTACAACTTTTTACTTCGCTTGAGGAAGACAGTCTTGAGAACTTCGATTATAACAGGGAATTATCCCGGTTATGGAATTATCCGGAAGGCAAAATGGTTCAGGTTGTATGCTTTACAAACTGCACCGAAACAGAATTGTATGTAAATGATAAATCCTATGGAACTAAGAGCTTAAAAGATTATTCAGAGGGATATCTGACCTGGACAGTACCCTTCGCAGAAGGAGAGTTAAGAGCGGTTGGAATTAATGATAAAGGTGAAAAGGTGGAAAGTGTATTAAAAACAACGTGTGAACCCTATAAAATCCGACTAAAGTGTACAGATAAATATTTAATTGCCGATGGAAGGGATTTAACCCATGTAATTGTAGAAATTACAGATTCGGAAGGAAATCTGGTATGTACCGCAGAAAATGAAATTCGTGTAACTGTTGAAGGAGAGGGTTCCCTTTTAGGACTTGAAAACGGGGATTTGTGGGACACAACACCTTATCCGGAAACTTTCAGACGCGCATATAATGGAAGGCTTGTAATTTACATTGAAGCAGGCAGAAACGAAGGCATGGTAAAAGTTACAGCCAAAACCGAAGGCTTGGAAACAGCCGAAATTACAATCCCCTGCAGAAAACCTTTTTAAATAACTCATACATTGTTTGTTTAATTATACCTTTTGTTGCGGCGGCATAAATGCCGCCCTGCGTCATTTAGTTTACATACTTCCCTTTTTCCACGCCATAGGTGAGAACAGAACAAGCATTGGAAGAAATTCCAGTCTTCCGGCTATCATATTAAAGCATAAAATGAGCTTACTTAACGGTGAGAAACTTGAAAAGTT
>JAAYNA010000118.1 GCA_012521105.1 Clostridiaceae bacterium | reverse complement strand
CAGCATCAGTTATCCGGCTGATGGGTGCATTGCTTATGGAACAGGATGAAAGGTGGCAGACAGGGCGCAAATACTTTGATATGCAACTTTATTACCAAATACAGAATGAGAAAAACTCAAAGCCCGGTACTGCTGCATAAGAAGACGCGCATTTATTCCACGGTCTGTTGACAACGAGCCTTCCATGGCATGTTTTCCGGTATCAAGCTCATAATCCCTTTATTAGTTGGATTAGACTCTGAGGAAGGGATAAGGCCCGTCTATCAGCCAAACATGCCATGAACTCATTATCAACAGCTTTCACGGTATAAACGCTTTTTGTTATTGGCTGTCTGGTTGGCTGCTGTTTAACAACCGAGGCACTTTACACACTATTTTGGACTTAACTATGTAGTAGGCCTCCCTTTAGAAGTCTCTAAAAGAGAGGCCCTATTCATCTTAATTCGATTTATCTAGCTTATAAAAATCCTTAACTGCTTTTTGTACTGCATAGTATGCAGGTTTAGGGTTTAAGTTTGAATCAACTATACCCCAAAAACATTCAGAAGGACATTGTTCTCTACCGCAATGATAACAGTATTTTGCGTCTTTCCAGCAAAACAGAAATGAACCTAAGACATGAGGATTTTTTGCAAATATTTCAAGGCCACGATAGATATACTTGGCTTGTACTTCCTCTGTATGGCCACCCTCAACTTCATGATGCCAGCCAAATACATAGCACACACTGTTAAGTCCAGACGGTATTTCAACATCTTCAGAAGGTTTTGCCTTTACTTGACCACCTGATGAATAACCCCATTCACAGGCGAGTACAGGCAGATTGTAACGCTTATGCAACACATCTATTACATATGTCCATCTTTCAACATCATACCTTTGCCATGAACCAAAATATTGATCATCACCTATATAACCAAAACAATGCCCTGCTTTGTATGCCATATCTGCTACTCTTAAACCTTCATCATAGCATCTGGACAGATTTATTCCGCATAATGCCTCAGGGTCTACCGAAACTACACCTTTAGCTGACCAAAAAGCTGTTTCTGCAGCAACTTCTACTGGATAATCCCCATGAAAGGTTTCAATATCTATTTCATTCATATTACACCATAGAGGACCAACCAAACCCTCTAGATCCTGTGCATACCATGCGCATGTTTTCATTACGTTTTCGTAAAATTTATCGGTACCTTTTACACCAACAAAATCCGGCCATGAATCTATCCATATTGTTTTCTTTAAATTATGATCATAACGATACGCACCCAAGCCCGGTGTAGTAACCATAATTTTAAAACCTTTAGCAGCGCATTTCTCAATTAAATTACGTGCATTAAGATATTGAGGCGATAATTTTCCATACATTGAATCTTCCCATGGAAAAGGCACACCCATCCGTAACCAATTAAAACCTGCCTCCTTAACCATATCCAAATCCTCACCGTCGGAGCCATGGTAACATAAACCAACTACTTTTTCATTTAGTTTCACAATTTTTCACTCCTTATCCACTTATTTGTTGTAAATGTGCAATTCTGCCTGAGTACTCTCAAGGTCGGGAGAACTTACTGTTACAACAATCTCACCTTGATCTGCTGTTGCTCTTATCAACGCCAGAGCCATACCTGCCCATACCTTTCGGACAGGCGATTTCATGGGAGTCAGGTCTTCCGGTAAACCATTATCCAGCCCGATAAGCTCCGCTGCACCCTTTACTGCTACAGTTATT
>JAAYNA010000117.1 GCA_012521105.1 Clostridiaceae bacterium | reverse complement strand
CCGTTATGATTTTTCAAAATACCGCCTTACCGCTTGATATCAACAGTACATCAAGGCTGATACAAATTCTCAAAAGAAACCTGACAATTCCTGATATACATTTTTTCATCAACAGCAACTTAATGCCTGTGGGAATACTGATTGGAACACAGCATTTATCCGAACATTTTCTTAACCCTTATCTTGACCGGGTTGAATTCCATGCAAGGAAAGAGAAAATGGATCTTTTTACAGTAATTGGACCAACGGTGTCTAATATAGAGGATGTTCATAAAAGCTATAATCTGGCAAGGATATATAATTCTGCCCAGCATTTTGGTTGCCGTCGCCTATACTGCAGTAATTTCGCCGACAACAACCCTGAGTTGTCTTCCTTATGGGATATCCTGGCGAAATATTCGGTACATATGAATGAGATGCAGCCCGATGAGTTTGAAAATATGCTTCGTATTTCTCTTGATAACGCGCTGAAGGCAAGCGATATAAAGACCCAAAGAAAAATTGTGTTTTCTGCGGCAATCCGGATTTACGATATTCTTAAATCAAACCGTCAGGGCAAAAATCCGCCCGAAACGTTCATTAAACACTTTGCAAAATTTCTATCAGTACCCGATGAGGAGATAAAAGGTTGGATTAACCATTTAATAACCCTGGCAATGAGAATATTAAACGACAATCAAAAGCTATTACATCCCTATGTTCGGAAAACCATTGAATATATCTACAGTGAATCCAATAACGACATTTCATTAAAAACCATCGCCGCCGAATTTAATGTAAGTTCGGCCTACCTGGGCCAGCTATTTAAATCTCAGACAGGAAAATACTTTAACGACTTTTTAACCTCGGTGCGCTTAGAATATTCCAAAAAATTGATAGTAGAAACTGATATGAAGGTAAGTGATATCGCAATCCAGGCCGGTTTTAGCAGTCAAACCTATTTTAACCGAATTTTTAAGCGTGTACATGGCACTTCACCCAGGGAATACCGCTATATTGCACGTGCAGGCAACCGGTTATAAAGGCTGATGAATCTACTGTATTATTTTCTATAATAATTAACCCTCCAATGGTTAAAGGGACTGCCTTTAAAGGCAGTCCCTTTTTATCTTTTGTGAATTAAGACAGAAGGTAGGCTCCTCTACCTCAACTTATTGATGTTTGGTAGGGTTTAAAACTTCAGATCAGTCTTCATATTCTGATACTCTTTCAAGAGCTAATGCCCACTGTTCCACGTAATAATCTTTCACTTCCTGCATTCCGAGGCCGTTTGCCTTGGTCACCATGTCATTCCACAGTGCGTCAAATTCAGCCTGATCCTTTGCAAATACCATTTTCCAGGAATTTGTTCTAACCACATCACCAATCTGGTTCATCTTCATCTGCAGGTCATCGGGAGCTGAAGGAACCATGTTGATTGCCTGTGTAGCAGGTGAAATCATTCCAAGATCCTTCATCATAGCAATCTGTGTTGGATAACCAGACCATTCTCTCCATTCAAGCTGCAGCTTTGTTGGGTTGCGTGTAAGACTCGACGGCCAGTAACGATATGCAAGGGTATAACCTGTTTTCGGATCGATTAAACTTGCTGTATATCCCAGTGTATTCCAGTTGGTTGTTGGGTCGGTGAGCTTTCCGCCTCCGGGAAGAGGCATTTCCTTCTGATTGTCTATAATATCCCAGCCTGCATCTGTTATATATGGCTCGCCATTTTCCTTGGTATCCCACAATACACCTTTAGGTCCATTGGACATAAGCTTGTAAGTTTCGATGTCATACAGCCAGTTCATCAGTTCCACAGCCCTTTCGGGATATTTGGAGCTTGAGCTGATGGCAAAAGACCGGGTATTGTAATGTAGAATATTTTACCAAACCGACCTGCACCGTCAATTTCTGCTGCTTCATACAGCATTGTATCTATAGAGTTTAATGAAGATATGTATAAGATAGCATTCCAGCCTAAGTTTTTCCACGTTCCGTATGCCCATTGGGTCAGCCACACATGTTTGTCCGTTCCAAGAAAAGCTATGGGTGCTTCAATAAGATTCAGCTTAAGTAATAAATGGTTTACAAACCCGTCATTCAGTGAAAAAAGCGACCAGACAACCGAATATACCAAAACCCAGCTAATAAAATGAGGTATCGTGGTTAAGGTCTGAACCACTTTTCGATAAGGCCGGCATCCGATTTCAGCCAGAAAAATAGCAAAAAACATCGGGAGCATAGAGGTTCCTATGCTCAAAAAACTCATTGCCAGCGTGTTTCTCATTACCCTCACTATATCAGCGCGCAATATCGGATTGCTGAAGGGCACCATAAAATACTTTAAGCCTACAAAATTG
>JAAYNA010000116.1 GCA_012521105.1 Clostridiaceae bacterium | reverse complement strand
TATTAAACTGAATATAATAAATAAACACCGTGAAGAAATTGCAGGGCAATTTCTTCAGTTGTTTTTAAATATAAGAATGGGGGTAGCATAAGATGCAGTTGCTATTGCTGGTACTTAACCAGGTGGAAAAACTGGAAGATCTTTTAATGGGGTTTATGGACGAGGGCATTACCGGCGCTACAATTATAAACAGCACCGGAATGATCAAAGAGTTGGCGGGACATATGGAAGACCAGCCAATTTTCGGTTCACAATGGTTCAATATAGATACCGACAGAAAAGAAAGCAAAACCATTTTTATGGCGTTAAGTGAAAAACAGGTGGAAAAGGCGCGTAAAGTTATCCATCAGGTCATTGGTGACCTGTCTGAACCTGATACTGCAGTTTTGTTTACCATACCTCTTATTTCTTCAGAAGGGATTGATGAATAAAATATGGAACTTACAACTTTGTTTTATCTGTCTCTGATATTATTATCAGGGTTAATTTTCGGTCGTGCAGTTAAGTTGTTAAAATTGCCAAATGTTACCGGATATCTCCTTGCAGGTTTGATTTTAGGCCCTTATTGCCTGAAAATATTTACTGTTGATTTGGTTACAAGTTTTGAGCTTATATCCGAAATGGCCTTGGCATTCATTGCTTTTTCCATTGGTGCCGAGTTTAAAATATCGTACCTGAAAAAGTTAGGAAGTACGTCAGTGGTTATCGCAATTTTTGCAGCACTTCTCGCATCAGTTTTTGTAACATTATCATTGATTATTATCGGTGTTGAGTTTGAAATTGCTCTGTTGTTAGGAGCAATTGCTTCAGCTACTGCCCCTGCAGCAACAGTTATGGTTATTAAGCAATATAACGCTAAGGGACCTGTTTCGGAAATGCTTTTAAGCGTAGTTGCAATAGATGATGCAGTTGCTTTGATTTTATTCGGGCTTTCAATGGCTGTTGTTAATTCGATGACAAACCCCGGAGAGGCATCAATGACTATGTCCGTTATTATGCCCGTTGTGGAAATAATAGGATCATTTGTTGTGGGAGTTATACTGGGCATATTGTTTAAGATCCCGCTTAAGTATTTCAGGAAGGATTCAAACCGCCTGATAATTACAACGGGTTTTGTATTTCTTGCATCTTCAATTGCAAGTATGCTGGGCCTGTCGCCATTACTTCTGTGTATGAGTATGGGTGCTGTAGTGGTTAATATAGTTGGTTCAGCTAAATCCATTTTTAGTCTGGCTGACAGAGTAACTCCTCCTTTATACCTTATGTTTTTTGTTGTGTCAGGAGCCGGGCTGGATATTACAATTTTGCCGAAAGTAGGATTAATAGGTTTCATGTATATTATCACAAGATTCTTAGGGAAGGTACTAGGATCCTATGCAGGAGCAATAATAACCAAGGCACCTGAAACAGTGAAAAAATACCTTGGATTCACTTTAATTCCACAAGCCGGTGTTGCCATCGGGCTCTCATTGCTTGCATCACAAAAATTGCCCGCATATGCTGCAACCATTCGTACAGTTGTTCTTGCAGCTACATTTATTTATGAGTTAGTCGGACCTGTTTTAACAAAAATTTCGTTGAAGAAAGCCGGAGAAATCACCGAATAGTTTTTACTTTCACGGGGCACAATATAAATGTAACGAAGCCAAAAGAACTATTAATAGTAAAGACTTTTAGCTTCGTTACACCTGCTTTTTAATAAAGCCACCCTTAACGATAACTGGGCGAAGAAAAGAGGGATATTGTGAGAAATGGGTTTAATCCGGAGAATACCGGAAAAACAGGTCTTGCCAATATTAAGCCTGGCCTGGCGAAAAATAATAGTGTATACCGAGTTGACAAACCCGTTAAGAACAATGCTCATTTCACTGAAGCAAGTGAAGAGTATCAGCCCCGGAAAGAGTTTAAAAACAACAGGGGTATAGAAAACCTCTCTTTTCAGGAATGGACCGAAAAGTATCATCAGTAATTGCTTTGCTATCAGTGGCAGGATAGGCAGGATCCTGCCACTTTGTTGTGTTTCTGTTCTTCTCAACATCTTTGTTTTATGGTAGGATTACTACAGGAAAGTAGTATGAAAGGAATTCACAATGAAGGATCAAAATCTCTATGAGAGATTTATAAAAGCGTGTCAAAATTGTTCAAAATGTGATCTCGCTAAAACAAGAACAAATGTTGTTATTGGCAGGGGTAATAACCTTAATGCACCGGTAATGCTTGTTGGAGAAGGCCCCGGTGAACAGGAGGATCTTACCGGTCTGCCCTTTGTTGGCAGGGCAGGAAAGCTTCTTGATCATCTGCTTAATGCATTAATGTTCAAGCCTGAAGATTACTACATATGCAACATTGTAAAATGCCGTCCGCCAAATAACAGAGAACCATCCAGGGAAGAGGCCGAAGCGTGCCTTCCTTACCTCAGGTTTCAGGTCAAATACATAAAGCCCCAAATAATAGTCTGCCTTGGAGCCACAGCACTGAAATACCTGGTCAGTAAAGATGCCCGTATTACTAAAATCAGAGGAACCTGGGTTGACAGGCCCGGTTTTTTCAGGATTATGCCAACCTACCACCCTGCCGCCGTTTTAAGAGATCCGGCAAAAAAAGAGGAATTGTTTTTGGATATGAAAAAAGTAAGAGAATATCTTAACACCATTTCGTTGTAAATGATGCTGTAACATTCAGCTTACTTACAGAATGTATAGCCGGATTTTTTTACAGGATATGCTAATAAACGGACAGTGTTCCAATGAACACTGCCCTGAAGAAACCAATGAATTATTTGTGGAAAACCTGTAGGTTAAAAGCATGTTTTATGATGAAGATGCTCTTTTAAGCAAGCAGTTGTAATACGAGAGGATAAAGAGTTCGGGCCATGCGCATAAAACCAAGGGCGTTTGGGTGGCAGCCGTCAACTGTACACTCACTTCTTCCGACAGTACCAAAAAACTGCATGCCGTCAATAAAATAAACATTATCATCTCCTGCATTCCACGCATTTATGTATGTGCGGTAAATTATATTCCGTCGTTCAATACTGTCCTGGGGATTTCTGTCGAAATCGGGACGGGACATCATAATTATCGGAATATTCCTATGTGCTTCCCTGACTATTTTGAAAAATGGTTCGTGGGTATTTAGCAGATGCTCAGGAGTGGGTGCATTATGGTCATAGTCATACACAAAAAGTGAAATATCCTTATGCTGTGAAATATATTCTGCAAACTCGGGTTCACCCTTTGCTTTACCCGAAAATCCATAATTAAAGTAGTCGGCATCAAGCCATCTTGAAAGTATGCTGGTGTATGCAGTCCCTGGTCTGGGAGCACATCCGCCTTCGGTAATGGATGAACCGTAGTATATAATGGGTTTGTTAATTTTATATTCAACGGGTTCATATATATTCGCATCGTCATCTATGCCTATTTCAAGAGAGACAAGTTGCTCATTGCGAGGTAGGTTTATGGTTACCATTTCGGGCTTTGCCTGTTTAACCAGTTTAGCTTCAACAACCTTACTTGATTCTTCATAGTTCACCGGTGCTATATATCCTGCAAACCTGGACTCTAAACCCACACCGTAGTATACATCAGCTCCTGCTGAGCCGGGCAGGCTGATACACCTGTCAACATTCAGTGTTTTCAACTCCATACGTATTGCAATAGTGGATGAATCTGTGATAAACCTGGCTCTGCCTCCAAAACAACGCTTACCGGCATCTTGATACTGTGGCATCTTTTCCATAATATCGGTACTAAGCCGCCAGAAATGCCCTTTTTCGGGTTCAATTACATTAAGTCCGTATAAACGTATTGGTGAGTCGGTACATTTATAAATTTTCATATAACACTACCTCTGCTCTTATAAATTATCTTTATGTCGGAACATCTTTCTCAGGGAATTTCAGATGTTTGTTTCGTTGGCTGAAAACTACTTAAATCCCTAAAAAACTTATCACAATAAATTTCTATCACAGCCCGATTCAAAAAGCAAGAAAAATATAGGGTACACTCAGCCTGCCCAAAAACTTTAAGTCAATTTACAGTAAATACTGTCATATAATTAAGTATCCGAATAAAAGGAGTTTAATGATGATTTATCTGGATAATGCAGCAACTTCCTGGCCTAAGCCTCCGCAAGTAATACAGGCAATATTGGATGTTTTAAAAAGAGGATGTGCAAATCCTGGCAGATCTGCCCATGCCATGGCACGGCAGGCAGAGGATGCATTGCTTAGTGTAAGAGAAGTTATAGCCAATTTCTTCAATATAAATGATCCGATGAGAATTGCTTTTATGCCTAATACTACATACGCACTGAACACAGCCATATATGGGGTTATAACCCGAGGTTCAACTGTTGTTACAACGGCAATGGAGCATAATTCGGTACTTCGTCCGCTAAAGACATTAGAGAAAGAAGGCACCATTAATTTGGAAATTATAAAACCTGACAAATACGGTAAGGTTTCAATTCAGAACATTAAAAAGACATTAAGAAAAGGAATAGAACTTTTTTGCATGACGCTTTCCTCAAATGTTACAGGAGCCATAATGCCTGTAGCAGAAGCAGGAAAAATATGCAGAGCACATGGCATAACATTTTTGGTTGACGCAGCACAGGGGGCAGGAGTGATACCAATAGATGTTGAAAAGATGAATATTGATTTATTGGCATTTCCAGGTCATAAAGGGCTTTTTGGTCCACAGGGAACAGCAGGCTTATATGTAAGAGAGGGAGTAATTATTAAACCATTGGTTCAGGGAGGTACAGGAAGCTTCTCAGACCGCCTTGTTCAACCTGAGATTTTTCCCGACGTTCTCGAAAGCGGCACACTGAATGTGCCGGGAATTGTTGGCCTTGGTAAAGGTATTTTATTTATAAATGATACCGGTATAGAAAACATACAATTTCAGAAAAAAAGTCTGTTAGAAATGCTTTTTGATGGTCTTGGAAGGGAAAGCAACATCAATATATATTCTCCGCCACCGGAGCAGAATTCGGGTATTCTTGCACTGTCTGTGCAGGATATGGATTCATCCGAGGTTAGCTATTTACTTGACAGGAAATTTGGAATTTGCACAAGAAGCGGTTTTCACTGTGCACCTTTGTCTCATCTGGCTTTGGGAACAACTGATACCGGCCTTGTCAGAATCAGCCCCGGCTATTTTAACAATGAAACAGAAATTGAACTGGCCATAAAGGCTATACAAAGCATTGCAAGAGGGATGTATTAAAAATTGTGTTATATATCAATAACAGTAACTTCGGGGATGGATAAAAAGCGAAAAGGCACAAGTACAGTTCCAAGTCCCCTGCTTATGTATACCAGATTATTGCGTATTGTTGCAAAGCCCTTGATATGCCCCATTCTGCTTAATTTATCCTTGCGAAAAAGTAAATATTCAAGTTTAAACGGCATCCAAATCTGTCCGCCGTGGAAATGGCCTGTTAAAAGTAAATCCACACTGTTTTCAGGAATCTCAAGCGAAACATCGGGATTATGCGAGAAGGCAATTATAGCATCACATTTTTTCCTTAAGCCGGAAAAAATATTACTGTTAAAAGGCTCACCTGTTTTTATGTCGTCAATACCAATCAGGGCTATTTCTTTTGCATCAACCGAAGAACCTGCATTTTTACCCTTGATAAAAACAGTTTCATTTACTAAAAGCTGTATGTTCAGTTTTTTCATTGCATTAGCAAACCTGTTCTTAAAAGCAGGGTCCTGTCTGAAACATCTGTGCTCGTGATTTCCATAAACGGCGAATACAGGCACTTTGATATCAAGATCCTTGAACCATTTAACAAACCTTTTTAAACTTTCAGGTTTTTCAACCAAATCACCGCTTATTAATATATAATCGGGGTCTGATTTTGATATGGTTCTTTTTAAACGTGCAGAAGATATAAGCAGCAGGTTAATATGAATATCTGTAAGATGTAATATCCTGAGCCCTATCCCATAATTCAGATTATAAAACCTTGTTTTGTAAATTGCAGCCTGAACGAACATATAAATAAAGAGCATTAAAAGAGAAAAAGGCACTATTATATACCATTTTAACATTAATACTATCCTTTCTTGCATACATTAGTTATTACGTGCGGGTTCTGCTTCGGGTGTTTTGTCTTCTTGAGCAACAAAGCACCTGCCAGACACCCGCTCTTGGCTATGAAAATAGTCCAGCACCGGGGTCTCCACATCCCGGGTCGCTCAGCTTTACGCTCTTAACTGACAGGAATGCAGCATGGCTTCGAAGTGTGTTGCTCTGCGCCGATAAAACACCCGAATCACCCGCCATACTTTATCTGTTGTTTTGTCTTGAAACAACTCTATGCTGTTCCTCAACGGTTCTTTGTTGTTTATTTTATCAAATAAATGATAATATATGAATAGTATGTTTTTATCCTAAACAACAGGAGGATAATGCCATGAAAAGGTTTATTGTTATAGTATTGGACAGTGCAGGCATAGGAGAACTGCCAGACAGTACGGCTTACGGAGATGAGGGAAGTAATACCATTGGCCATATTTCTCAGAACGTAAAGAATTTTTCACTTCCAAACCTTGAAAGGCTTGGGCTTGCATATATAGACGGGTTTAAAGAAACATACCGCACAGCAACCAATCTGCAGGGAATAAGCCTTCAGGGCTCATACGGGAAAATGGCTGAAAAATCTGCCGGAAAGGATACTACCACCGGACATTGGGAAATAGCAGGAATTATATTGGATAAACCTTTCCCGCTTTTTCCAGAGGGTTTTCCCGATGATTTAATTAAAGAGTTTGAAAAAAGAATTGGTCGTAAAACCCTCGGAAACAAACCTGCATCGGGGACTGTCATAATACAGGAGCTGGGGGACGAGCATGTAAAAACAGGTTCTCCCATTGTATATACATCTGCCGACAGTGTGTTCCAGATTGCTGCCCATGAGGATGTAATCCCCATTGAGGAACAGTATAGAATATGCAAAATAGCTCGTGAAATGCTTACCGGAGATTATGGCGTGGGAAGAGTTATTGCAAGGCCTTTTATAGGGGAGTCGGGAAATTACAAACGGACTGACAGGCGAAAGGACTTCTCTATTGCGCCTCCAAATAAGACAATATTAAATTATCTTAACGAAAATGGATACGAGGTTCGGGGCGTTGGTAAAATTGAGGATATTTTCAGTGGTTCGGGTATAACGAAATCAGTGCATACCCACTCAAATTCCGATGGAATAGACAGGACCATTGAATGGATTAAGGAAAAGTATGAAGGAATGTTGTTTACAAATCTTGTGGATTTCGATATGCATTATGGTCACAGAAATGACGTGGAAGGATATGCAAAAGCATTGATTGAATTTGACATCCGGCTTCCTGAAATAATGGAACAACTGAGTGATGGGGATATATTGCTGATCACTGCCGATCATGGATGTGATCCGTCAACAAGCAGTACAGACCATTCCAGAGAGTATGTACCTCTTCTTGTAACGGGGAAAAATGTTAAGAAGGGCGTTAATCTTCATACCAGAACAAGCTTTGCAGACGTTGCAAAAACTATAGCCGAGTATTTTGGTGTGGAAAACCACCTCAGTGGTGAGAGTTTTTTAAACCTGATAATATAATTTGAACCAGCAGCTTTTTTGTAAGGCCTGATGTTCTGAAACGAAGCCATTTCAAATGCCGAAAGGGGTATGTATATGTTTGCATTGGACTTGATTATTAAGAAACGTGATGGGGGGAAACTGAATAGAGAGGAAATAAAATATTTCGTAGATGGATATACAAAGGGTGAAATCCCCGATTACCAGGCCTCTGCCTTTTTAATGGCTGTTTTTTTCAATGGGATGGATACCGATGAAACCCTCTGGTTAACAGAAGCCATGCTGCATTCAGGTGATATGATTGATCTTTCCTGTATACCCGGTATAAAAGTAGACAAACACAGTACAGGGGGTGTTGGAGATAAAACCACTCTTGTTATAGCACCCATTGTCGCATCATGTGGAGTCCCTGTGGCAAAAATGTCGGGAAGGGGTTTGGGGCATACAGGCGGAACAATTGATAAACTTGAATCCATACCAGGTTTCCGTACCGGTCTTTCACCCGAAGAATTCATTTCAAATGTAAAGGATATAGGCATTGCAGTTACCGGGCAGACGGGTAATCTTGCACCGGCCGATAAAAAGCTTTATGCGTTAAGGGATGTAACAGGTACTGTTGAAAATCTGTCGCTGATTGCTGCCAGCATTATGAGTAAAAAGCTTGCATCTGGTTCAGATGCAATAGTTTTGGATGTTAAAACAGGCAGCGGAGCTTTTATGAAAACAGTTGAAAAAGCAGAGAAGCTTGCAAGGTTGATGGTAGACATAGGCCGTGGTGCAGGAAAAAGAACTGTGGCACTTATAACCGATATGGACAGACCTTTGGGAAACAATATAGGGAATGCCCTGGAAGTTAGTGAAGCTGTTGACATACTAAATGGTAAAGGCCCTGATGATTTGAGAGAGGTAAGCATAGAGCTGGCCACGAACATGCTGTTTGTTGCAGGAAAGGGTGACAATGAGTTCTGCCGCACTCTGGCAGTAGAGGCAATAGAAAAACGTACTGCATTAAACAAGTTAATGGAAATGGTAGAAAGGCAGGGCGGAGATCCAAAGGCTATAGAAAATACTTCAAGACTGCCGTCTGCTCAATTCAAGGCTGAATGGAGAGCCGAGAAATCAGGCTATATAGAAAAAATGCACGCAGAAAAACTGGGTATTGCATCGATGATATTGGGAGCAGGCAGAAAAGATAAGGACGATGTTATAGATCCTTCAGCCGGTATTGAACTTGTGAAAAAGCCTTCAGATAAAGTGGAAGCAGGCGAAACCATCGCGATTTTGCATACTTCAGATGAAAATAGAATATCCGGTGCAGTTAGCGTTTTAAAAACTGCAATTAGTGTCAGTTCAAACCCTGTTCAAAGGCAGCCTTTGATTCTGGGAAAAGTTCAATGATAAAACATAAATAAGCCTGAATAAACCCATATGGACCATGCATACATTTATTATGGAACTAAAAGATTATGGGGTTGTCTGAAAATGGTAAGGAAAGTGGTCATATGGGTATTATTATGCGTTTTTTTAGTCCTTCCAATTAATAGGAGCGCTCTTGCCGTTGAAAGTGAAACAGGGATTAAAGATGATGATAAACAATTAATTGAGAATGAAAATGTACCGATAATTGAAAAAATCCCCTTTGAAATTAAAGCAAAGTCGGCATTACTAATGTGTGCAAATACGGGTGAAATTATTTTTGAGATGAACTGTGATGAAAAACGCCCTATTGCGTCTATAACAAAAATTATGACCATGCTTTTGGTAATGGAAGCTATAGCGGAGAATAAGATTACTTTAAACGATGTGGTTGTTACCTCCGAACATGCATCAAATATGGGAGGCTCACAAGTATATCTCGCTGTTGGAGAAGAGTTTACTGTTCATGATTTGCTAAAGGCAGTTGCAATTCATTCTGCAAATGATGCGTCAGTTGCGCTGGCAGAACATGTTGCAGGCAGTGAAGGTGTTTTTGCAACCATGATGAATGAAAAAGCCAGGGAACTGGGTATGACAAACACTAATTTTCTGGATTGTTCGGGATTAACAGATGAAGGCCACTACAGTACAGCCCGGGATATTGCAATTATGGCAAGGGAACTGATAATCAAGTACCCGTTAATCATTGAGTATACAACAATTAAACGCGACACTTTCAGAAACGGGACCTTTGATTTGGATAATACAAATCACCTCATTGGAAAATACAGGGGGATGACAGGGTTAAAAACCGGAGTAACAAGCGCAGCAGGATACTGCCTTGCAGCTACTGCTTCCCGTGACGGGATGGATTTAATTTCTGTCATACTTGGAGCAGACAGTATGAGCTTACGCTTTTCAGAGACTGCCAAAATTCTGGATTACGGTTTTTCTAACTATGAAATAATGAAAATAGAAAGAAAAGGTGCTATAGCGGGTAATGTGAATATAAGAAAAGGGCTGGGTTTATCGATACCCGTTGCTTATGAAGATAACAAATCAGTTCTTCTGAAAAGAGGGCAGAGGGATAAAGTCAAGCAGGAAGTTAAACTTCCCGAGTATCTGGATGCACCGGTTTCAGTTGGTGACAGAGCGGGTGAAGTAATACTGATACTTGAAAATAAAGAAATTCTCAGCATACCGTTAATTGTGACCGAGGAAATAGAGAAAGCCACATGGCTGAAATTATTTCTAAGACTTACAGTTCACTGGTTTTCACTGGCAAGAAAGTGAATATAAAAACAGAGTTTTGATATCGTTAAGCAAATTATACAGCTGTTTTATAAATCCATGGCAAAAGGGCGTAAACCGCCCTTTTTTTTAATTGTTTTACAGTGTTTGACAGATTTGAATTGGTATTATATGATAATACGGATAGATTTTTTTACATGCGGAGGATTTATGGAATCTTTAAGATCCTTGCAAAGAGCGGCTTTTACCGATGTTCTGGATTACGGAATTTTTTTGTTCAAAAAGCATCTTAAAAAGCTTTTTATAATTAATCTTATATTTAACATTCCGGTAATACTGCTTTTAACCATATTCAACCCGGTATTTACTGAGCAATACTGGAATCTTCTGAATCCAACCGACATTGTGGCTGCCAACCCGAACGAAATTTTCTCTTCAATGTTTACAATGCTGTTTGGTTCGCTGGCTCTGCAGGGTCTTTATACGGTAACACTGAAAAATGTAATGGAAGGGTCAATTGTTAAAATTCTTTATGCCGACACTGTTTTGAACCAGAAAAAATCAATAAAACAGGCGGTAAAGGAATGTTTCAGCCAATTTGGCACGTTATTGCTGGGAAGAATGATATATATACTGATTCAGGGTGCTGTTCTTGCTGTTTTATATATAGTTCTTTTTATTGGTGTGTTTTCAATAACTTTTGGTATATTGGGGCTTGCAGTCACAAGCTTTACCGTTCCATGGGTTACCGTTATTCTTTCGGTTTTGGGTATTATTATTGTTATTGGAGCAGTGTTTTTTATTTCAACTATTGTGGGTTTTTATTACGGAAGATACTGGATGTTCCTACCTGCAATCTGTGTTGAACAGCAGAAAGCAGGCTCAAGCATTGGCAGATGTGGCAATCTTGGTAAGAACAACTTTTATCTTATTGGTCTTTCCTTTACCTTTGGTAATATAATAGTTTGGTTATTTCCCTTTATAATAAGTTCAGTTTTCAGTATAGCAAATTTAGTTTCAGGGAGTTTTGACGTGGAGCTGTTCAGGATTAGTACAGTGATAACGCAAATTTTCTCTGAAATATTACGTCCCCTGCTAACATGTATCCTGACAGCCTTATACATTACTCTCAGGGTTAAGCGTGAAGGTCTTGATATTGAAATAGACCTTTGGCAGATAAAACGGGAGGAACTGGACCGAAAAAAACTCAAGCTTCAGGAGGCCGCTAATGCTGACTGAAAAAATAAGCGAACAGGAAATACGTAGTATACTGGATGAAATTCTAAAAAGGCGTGAATTCCATACGGAAAAGAAACAAAATCCCATAGTAAAGCTTATGAATAGTATCTGGGAAGCAATTCAGGAATGGGTCAGGCAACTTCTGCAATACAGACAGCCAGACCGGGAAATCCGCATTAATCCCGACATAAATAACCCGGTGCTTCAAACAGTACTGAAAATATTGCTTATTTTAATAGCAGCTGTATTAGTGTTTCTTCTGGCAAGGCTTATAATAAAAAAGGTGTATCTTACCGGAAAAATAAGGCGGCTTAAAACTCCCGAGGCGTATGATTACCTCACAAAACCTGATGAAGCCATAGAAACATATTATGGATATATGTCCGCCGGGGAATATCCAATGGCTTTACGATTTCTTTTCATAGCACTTTTATTAGAGCTTGATAAAAGAAAAATAATTAAGATTGAGAAATGGAAAACAAACCGCATATATATCCGGGAAATCGGACTCAGGGACAAAACCCTGGTCTTGCCTATGCAGGAGTTTTCTACCCTTTTTAATGCCTGTTGTTATGGAAACATGGACATTGATGAAGCAAGTGTTGATAAATGGTTTAAATTTTATATAAATCAAAAGGAGAAACAGGTATGAAAAGCAGGCTAAGGAAGTGCCTTCTCTCCATACTGATAATATTAATATTGTTTGTTGCAATACTCGTTTTGTATTCGGTAACGGTGCATGAAAAGGATTATCCTGATTACACTTCCTATAGTGCAAAGAAAACAGGGATTAAAGCTTTATACCTGCTTACCGGCAGATGCGGTTTTCAGGTTTCCCGGTATCATTACCCTGTAAAATTTATAAGGGAAAATCCTGTAATGGTTGTTTACCGCCCGGTAAACTCTTTGTTTAATGATACCGAAGAACAGGATGGACTGAAAAAATGGCTTGGTAATGGCAATACACTTGTATTGATTCTGGATGAACGCAATATCGGTGATCTCTGGATTTTTGATTTTATTTCAGAAACCAGACAGTGGTACGAAGTTGTGAAAGCCGGGAATGTTTCAGTTACATGGTACGGGCTGGAAAAGGGGCTTGTTTGCGTGCTGGACAATGCAGACAGTTTTTTAAACGAAAATATTGCCACATCAAGTGCAGCAGTTGCATTCATCAATGTACTTGCCAGAATTAACAATCCGAAAGTGATATTCAATGAGTATTTCCACTTTATGCAGCTTCCATCTCCCGGTATATGGGATTTAATAGGGCACACGGGTCAGTTAATAGTAATACAGCTTTTCATAGTTATTCTGCTTGTTGTAATAAGGGGGTGGAAACCCTTCGGTCGGGTACGGGGAGACAAAAAAATGGTGATGAGGCCTGAAAATGAAGTGGTTAACGCACTTTCAGGTCTTTATCAACGCATGAAGGCCTATCCATTGGTATTATCAAACTACTACGGTTATTTCACACAGAAGTATGGCAGGTACCTGACAATGCCCGGTGCTCATAAGGAAAAGGCAGGAAATCTGCTGGCAGAATGTGAGTATCATTTAAGAAGGGGAGTATTAAGCAAAAAGGAGCTTAAGAATATAGTTCTTCGTCTTGAAAAGCTGGAGTATGAGATTAATAACAGTGGTCAAACCAGGAGAAAGGAATGAATTGAGTATGGATATTAACCCAATTGTTCAGAAAAAGTACGAAATGTTAATGAATGAGCTGAAAAAGGTATTAGTCGGACAGGATGAATTCCTTGAACACTTAGCCATAGCATTATTTACCGGTGGCCATGTCTTAATTGAAGGTGTACCCGGAATTGGAAAAACCCTGTCGGCACGGGTCCTTGCCAGGACCATTGAATCCGAATTTTCAAGAATACAGTTTACTCCTGATCTTATGCCATCTGACGTAACAGGGACCAAAGTATTTGATGTAAAAAACAGCACCTTTTATATGAAAAAAGGTCCGGTTTTCACCAATATTTTGCTGGCAGATGAAATAAACCGCGCTGCGCCGAAAACCCAATCTGCTCTTTTGGAATGCATGGAAGAAGGAAATGTCACAATTGATGGTGAAACATACGAACTACCAAAGCCTTTTATGGTTTTGGCAACAATGAATCCACTGGAGTTTGAAGGAACTTATCCACTGCCCGAGGCACAACTGGACAGATTTTTAATGAAACTGGCAATAACTCATTTACCTCCCGAACAGGAAGAATTGCTTCTGAAAAGAGTAAATGAGAGTGGTGGAGATATAAACCCGGAGAAGGTTGCACCTGTTATTACTCCAGATGAATGGCTATCCATCAGACAGGAAATTAACAAGGTTTTTATAAATGAGAATATAATACGCTATATCACTTCGATAATATTTGCAACAAGAAATTCACATGCAGTACTTTTAGGAGCAAGCTCCCGGGCATCCATTGCTGTTATGAAATGCTCCAAAACCCTTGCAGCATTTTCAGGCCGGGATTTTGTGATCCCCGAAGATGTTACAGAAGTAGTAAAACCTGTTCTTAGGCATAGGATTATAGTTAAACCCGAAACATTGCTCGATAATATTTCGGTTGATGATATTCTTGAGGGAATCATAAAAACCGTAGAAGTGCCAAGGTAACGTATGATGAGGTCATATTATGTTTGTCAGTAAACGATTTATTCTTCTGGTTATATCAGGTGTTATACCGGCAGCTTTATCACTTATACCCGGTGTTGGGGTGTATGCTTTTTTAGTGTACAATTTTTTGCTTTTAACTCTGCTGATTATCGATTTTTCTCTGTCCTTAAAGCTTCAGAGTTTAGGGTTCCGCAGAGAAATGGAACCAATACTGTCTCTTTATTCGTGGAACAGAATTGATTTATATATTGAGAACCATGCTAATTACAGGTTTAAGGCTAAGCTTAGAGACAGTGTGCCCGAAAGTTTCAAAGTTGACAATGAAATAATAGAATTTGTTATTAACCCCGGCGAGGTTAAAAATATATCCTATAGAGTTAAACCAACAAAACGTGGTGAATACATTTTTCCCGATATGTATATCAGAATTACAGGCGTTTTCGGGCTTTGTGTTTTGTCGAAAACCTTTAAAATAAGCGACAGGGTTAAGGTATACCCAAACTTGAAGGATCTTAGAAACAGTCACCTGTTAATTACACAGAAAAAACGAATATTGGCCGGGCTTAGAAAAATTCGGAATCTTGGTGTGGGAACCGAGTTTGAAAGTATTCGCGAATACAGCCAGGGTGATGATTTCAGGCACATAAACTGGAACGTAACCGCAAGAACGGGGCATCTTTATACAAACCATTATGAACCTGAAAGAAACCAGTATGTATACATTATGATGGATACAAGCAGGGTCATGAACGAAGAGATTAACGAAATAACCAAGCTGGACTATGCGGTGAATGCAGCTTTTATAGTGGCAGAAACAGCAATAAACTATGGGGATAATATAGGTCTTTTATCCTTTGACAGTAAAATTAACAGGATGGTTACTGCAGGAAAGGGAACAGGCCACTTTCAAAGATTAGCTGAAAGCATGTACAATATCCGGACAACCGAGACCTACGCCGACTACCAGAAGGCATTTTCTGCATTACAAAGAGAGCAAAACCGGCAAAGCCTGGTATTGTTATTTACCGATCCCTATAATTTTGAACATGCGATGGATATAGTTAACTCATGGAAAATTTGTGCTCCCGGGCACAGAGTTATGGTTTTAAGTATAAAAAACCCTGCTCTGCATTATATGGCAGAGAAGGAAATTGAAAAAGCTGAAGACATATTTGCCAAAAGCGCTGCACTGAAACTAATAGATGACAGACAGCGTACCTTTTCAATTCTTGAGAAGTCGGGTATCCATGTACTTGAATCCACCCCCGACAGGTTCACTATCGATTCTGTAAACCGTTATATTGCAATGAAGACAGGCCTTTATTCCTTACCGTTCCAGCAATAAGTGCACAGGTTTTCGTGGGGAAGACCTATTGCATCAAGCATATCAGGAAGGGCCTGATATTTAAGTGATGTAAAATTAAGCTCTTTGCCAATATGTTCAACCATGCAGTGGTATTTTTCAGTTCTGTGGTCACAATACTGTTCCAGATCGACAGAATAACTACCCTCAAGCTTTTGTATTGTGCGTCTTGAAACCAGATCCTTTTCAGATCTTGCCCTTGAAAAGTTGAGATACTTGCAGGTAAAAATTGGTGGAGGGCAGGCTGAACGGATGTGAACTTCCTTAGCGTTAAAACCATATAAAAACTGGACAGTTTCCCTCATCTGTGTACCGCGGACTATCGAGTCGTCGCAGAACAGAAGCCTTTTATCCTTTATAAGGTCAATTATAGGCATAAGCTTCATTCTTGCGATTTGCTCCCTTACCTCCTGGGTTTGGGGTATAAAACTTCTTGACCATGTGGGGTTATACTTAATAAATGGCCTTACATATGGTATGCTGGCTTCGTTCGAATAGCCTATTGCGTGGGCTACACCCGAATCGGGTATCCCCGAAACAAAATCAACCTCCACGCTGTCTCTGCGCGCCATTATAGCACCGTTCCTGTTCCGCATTACCTCAACATTTACTCCTTCATAAGTCGAAGAAGAATAGCCAAAATAAACCCATAAAAAAGAGCAAATTTTCATTTTATCTCCCGGCGGGGAAATCTGTTCAATGCCCTCGGGAGTAATAAACACTATTTCGCCCGGGCCAAGCTCATAGAAATTGCTGTAACCAAGATTCGTCAAAGCGCAGGATTCGAAGGTAACGCAGTAAGCCCCTTCCTTTTTACCGATAATAAGGGGTGTTCTTCCAAAACGATCCCTGGCTGCGTAAATACCGCCATCGGTTAAAACAAGCAATGTGCATGAGCCGTCAATTGTCTGTTGAGCACGCAGTATACCATCCTTAATTGAGCTTTCCTGATCTATTAATGCCGAAACAACCTCGGTGGGGTTAATTTCGCCCTGGCTCATTTCAAGGAAATGAATTAAATTTCTTTTAAAACAATAGTCAACAATTTCATCTAAATTGTTTATACGCCCAACAGTTGTTATTGCATAGTGACCAAGATGGGAGCGAACCAAAAGGGGCTGGGGTTCATTGTCGCTGATACAGCCAATGCCCATACGACCGCTCATGGCTGACAGATCCACTTCAAATTTTGAACGGAACTGTACATTTTCTATGTTGTGTATGGATCTTGTAAAGGACCTGCCTGACCATACAGCCATTCCACCCCGGCTTGTTCCAAGGTGAGAGTGGTAGTCGGTACCGAAATATAAATCCAATACACAGTCACTCTTCGATACAACCCCGAATACTCCTCCCAAGAATAAACACGCTCCTTATAAAAGTGATACTAAATAATACACATATATTAAGAATTTAATTAATGGAAAATGAAATAGGTACTAAATGCCCATCATCAATATCATATACAGTGGTTAAGATGCTACTGCCTAACCAATCCATGGCACCAGTTTGTACCCATCTTTCCAGCACAATTGTACCATCTGCTTCGATGTTATAGTTTACAAAGCGCGAAAACTCCAATTCGAAATATATCCTCATAAGAAGATTCGATATTTACATTTAATTTTAAATCATAATGAGGAATTTTAAGTACATAGCTACTGTCATTCTTTTGAACAATATAATCTACATTTTCAACGCCATCATCGATAGTTTAAATCTTTTCATTTAGACAATCATAAAGCCACATAGAAACAGATGAACCAATTTTATTAGTTGCCCATACAGTAGTAATAAGTATATATTTCCTGTCACCTCGGTTAATCAAATGCATCTTTGGTTGTTCTTCGGTTAACTCAAAATTACGGTTACTAGTAAGAGTAAAAGTTTCTATTCCACTTTTCAGAATTAAATTGTTACTTTCTATATAAAGTTGAAATTTACTTTTTGAATCCACATTAATACTGTCAAGTATTTTTCTATCAGCTGAACATGTATTTAGTATCGCAAAAATTAGTAGTATTGCAAAAAATAGTAGCAACACAAAAATAGAAACTATTTTTTTCATAAATCCTCCTAATTTTAATGTCAAATACATTAATTAAATAATAATATAATAAATTTCTATAATCAACTTTAATTATTTCTATCAAAGTAAATGACAGCTATACATAAATAAATCTATTCAATTCTACGAGTTACCTCTTTAATACAATTATAGGTTTTACAGCGAAGCCTCATTAGAGTTTCTTGATGAAAAAATAATGCTAAAAGATCTTATAAAAAGCTCCCAATTACTCAACAATATGTTATTTACAAAAAGTTCTATTTAAATTATCCCGAATCCCATATTGCTAATCAACTTAATGTCTCACGTCAAGCAGTTAATAGTATGAAAAAAAGAGCAATTGCTAAATTAAAGATCTTAATGACCGAACAATAGAATACAGTTTGCTTTCTTATTCTCCCACCCAGCTTGTTCATTGCATAATAAAAATTCTAATTTGCAAAAAATCAAGGGTAGATGTGCAAAAAAGAGGTGTCCACAGGACAACTCTTTTTGCGAGGGATTTTTTCGACAAGTAAGAATTATCATGAGGCGATTTAATTTTCAAAGCTCACCATATTCATTACAGGAATGCTCTTTAGGTTTATCATTTACCAATATCCTCGTGGTAACTCTGCAGGGATTTTACCTTGTCCTCTGTTTCATGGCTTTCCTTATATGCTGCAATTCCCTTGACGCTTGCAAGCGCAGCTGTCATAGTGGTAATATAAGGAATATTATATCTAATGGCACTCTTTCTTATGTATGAATCGTCATACTGACTCTGTTTTCCAGCCGGCGTATTCACAATAAGCTGTATTTCACCGTTAACTATTAAGTCCACAATATTGGGCCTGCCTTCATACATTTTCTTAACCTTCCGGCACTTTATTCCGTTGTTTGTTAAGTATTTGTAAGTGCCTTCTGTGGCAATTATATTAAAGTCAAGTTCTGAAAACTTGCGGGCAATGTCAAGAAGGTAATGTTTATCCTTGTCTGCTATACTCATTAAAACAGTTCCTTCTGTAGGAAGAGGTGCCTGTGTTGCCTCCTGGGCTTTAAAAAAAGCAAGCCCGAATGAATTTGCAATACCCAGGACTTCACCGGTAGAGCGCATTTCAGGACCTAATAACGGGTCCACTTCATGGAACATGTTAAAGGGAAAAACTGCTTCCTTAACACCGTAATGAGTTATTTTCCGCTTATTCAAATCCAATACCGGGGACTTGCTGCCCTTTTCCATTGCAAGAATAATTTCGGTGGCAAGATATGCCATAGATATATTGCAAACTTTTGACACCAATGGCACCGTTCTTGATGCTCGGGGGTTTGCTTCAAGTACATAAACCCGGTCGTTGTAAACAGCGTACTGTATATTCATTAAGCCTACAACTTTTAACTCATTGGCTATTTTTCGCGTATATTCGGATATGGTTTCTATATGCTCAGGCTTAAGACTGATAGGCGGTATTACACAAGCCGAGTCGCCCGAGTGGATACCTGCAAGTTCGATATGCTCCATTACGGCAGGTACAAAGGTGTTTGAACCGTCGGCGATAGCATCTGCTTCGGCTTCAATTGCATTTTCAAGAAACTTATCTATCAAAAGAGGACGGTCTGGCGTAACACCTGCAGCTTCTGAAACATACCTTTCAAGCATTTCCTGGTCGTATATTACTTCCATACCCCGTCCGCCGAGTACATAGGATGGTCTTACCATTAATGGATAACCTATTTTCTCAGCTATCGCCAGTGCTTCATCAAGGGTGCTGGCCATTCCTGCCTCGGGCATTGGAATTTCAAGTCTTTCCATCATATGTCTGAACAGATCCCTGTCCTCGGCCATGTCAACTGTCTCGGGAGTTGTTCCCAAAATTCTGACTCCCGCCTTTGAAAGTTCTGTTGCAATGTTTAAAGGGGTCTGTCCTCCAAACTGAATTATAATTCCAATGGGGTTTTCTTTCTGGTATATGCTTAACACATCTTCAACAGTAAGGGGTTCAAAATAAAGGCGATCTGAAGTATCGTAATCGGTGGAAACAGTTTCGGGATTACAGTTAACAATTATGGTTTCATAGCCCATATCCCTAAGGGCAAATGCTGCATGAACACAGCAATAATCAAATTCTATTCCCTGGCCTATCCTATTGGGTCCTCCGCCCAGTACCATTACCTTTGGTTTATTTGAAGAACTGTGGCTTTGGTTTGCACCCTTCTTTGAGCCGTTGTATGTGGAATAATAATAACAAGCATTTTCAACACCGCTTACAGGAATTGCTTCCCACTCCTGAACAATTCCCAGTTTAACCCGTTGATTCCGGATTTCCTCTTCACTAACATCCAGGAGCTTAGCAAGATATCTGTCGGCAAAACCGTCTTTTTTAGCCTTAATGATAAGTTCATCGGGGAGAGTTGACCCTTTGAATTTTAATATTTCCTCTTCAAGTTCAACCAACTCTTTCATCTGCTGTATAAACCATTTTTTTATGTGGGTAATTTTGTTTAACTGTTCAATATCCGCACCCTTTCTAAGGGCTTCGTACATTATAAACTGACGCTCGCTTGAAGGCTCTACCAGAATTTCCAATAACTCCTGCAAATCCATAGTGTTATAGTTTTTTGCAAAACCTAAGCCATACCGGCCAACCTCAAGGGAACGTACCGCTTTCTGCAGGGCTTCTTTATAATTTTTACCGATACTCATTACTTCGCCAACAGCCTTCATTTGTGTGCCAAGCTTATCCTGTGCTCCTTTAAATTTTTCAAAGGCCCAGCGTGGGAATTTAACAACCACATAATCTTCAGATGGAGTATATTTATCGAGAGTGCCATATTTATAATACGGAATTTCATCAAGAGTTATCCCCACTGAAAGCATTGCAGAGATGAAAGCTATGGGGAAACCTGTGGCCTTTGATGCGAGGGCTGATGAGCGAGAGGTTCTCGGGTTTATTTCAATAATAACAACCCGATCGGTTTCAGGATCGTGGGCAAATTGAACATTGGTACCTCCAATTACTTCTATTGCCTCAACAATTTTAAATGCATATTCTTTAAGGCGCTGTTTAAGTTCAGGACTTATTGTAAGCATTGGAGCGGCGCAGACAGAATCCCCCGTGTGTACTCCCATTGAGTCTATATTTTCAATGAAGCATACGGCAACCATCTGGTTTTTTGTGTCGCGTACCACTTCGACCTCAAGTTCCTCCCAGCCAAGCACCGACTCTTCCACAAGTATTTGCCCAACCATGCTTGCTGAAATACCCCTGTTTGCAACCAAACGCAATTCTTCAATGTTATAAACGAGTCCGCCTCCGGTACCACCCATTGTATATGCGGGACGTATAACAACCGGGAACCCCAGCTCAAGGGCTATTTTTTCAGCTTCTTCCACACTGTATGCCGGCATACTGCGCGGTGTTTCTATTCCCAGTCTGTCCATTGTTTCCTTAAAGGCAATTCTGTCTTCTCCGCGTTCAATGGCATCTACTTTAACACCTAATACTTCAACATTGTATTTTTCAAGGACTCCTGCTTTTGACAGCTCCAAACACAGGTTTAAAGCTGACTGCCCGCCTAAATTGGGGAGAAGGGCATCGGGACGTTCTTTTTGAATTATCTGGGTTAATCGTTCAAGGTTTAAAGGTTCAATATATGTTGCATCTGCAATTCCCGGATCGGTCATAATGGTGGCCGGGTTTGAATTTACCAGTACAATTTCATAACCAAGCTTCTTTAGAGCTTTGCAGGCTTGGGTACCTGAATAGTCAAATTCGCAGGCTTGCCCGATAATAATCGGTCCCGAGCCAATAATCAGAATTTTATTGATATCTGTTCTCTTTGGCATATATATTTACTCCTTAACCTATGAAATGTGCAGCTTCGGTCCGGAGGCTGCCAACTGTTTTATTTGTCCTGATAAACAACAGGTGGTATTGAATTCAAATGGGTCAATTAAGTTTTGTCTCATATAACCGTATTATTAAAACTTTCTAAATTAATATAATATTATATATTGCTGATTGCTTCAATACACTTTTTTAATAAATTTTGGTTTTTGACCTGCAATTGTTCCCGTTGTTATAATGAGAGTAAACTATTATTGCTGAGTGCATACACTTATAGGAGCATGTATTTATTTGAGAATAGTGATTGATGAGGGCAATTTTAAATGTCGGGTGAAAAATTTACGCGGGAAGAGATTAAGCGAAAAATCAGGAAGCTTAAAAAGCTGGAAGTTAAAATCCGGTTTAATAATTTTGGGTTCTCGCAGGATGATATTTGTGAAAAAAGCAAAAATATAAGGCTTGTCTGGGATGATTTTTTTGATTTGAATGACTGCTGTAAGAAAAAAGTCAAATATTCACTTTATACATTATTAAATATGGATAAAGACGAACTGAAAGAAGTTATCAGTGAATTCTTTCTTAATGTTTATTTCATCTACTACAAAGAGAATGGATTTTTAAATGCAGGTTTATATGATCCAAGTCTTCTGGCACAATTCGGTCTTCCTTATAATGCAGACAGAGAAGCTATTAAGAAAAGGTTTCGGGAGCTTGCTAAAAAATATCACCCAGATACCGGCAGTGACAGTACAAAATTTATAGAACTTATGGAAAACTACAAAAAACTTCTGGACGAATAAAAGGCATCTATTTCACACCAATTCTCATTCTGTAACTTTTTGCTTAGATTTTATAACAATATTGGATATTAAATAGCAGCATTCTCTCAGCTTGACAAGATCCTTTCGGTCAAACGAGGTCCGGGAGGAGTAATATGCCTGCATGACAACTTAATTACATAAAAGCACAATGACCGGATGATATCTGTAAATTATCTGTAATATATTATTTAAATTATTGCTTTAATCAAAATTCGCCATAGGCTGAAATGACAGTATATCCATTGGCTGATTGGCGCAAAGATGACATATCAGAGAAAAAAGGTTTTATTTTTCCAATAAGCCGGGTAATAATAGGTGAAGTAAAATATTAAGGTGATGTAAATGAATGAAAAAATTCTGAACATGAAAAAGACGGTTTTCGAACTGGTCAGCGAATATCCTGAAGTTAAAGATATATTGAAAAATATTGGTTTTGAAAGTATTACAAACCCGGTAATGCTAAAAACAGCCGGAAAGGTTATGACCATTCCAAAGGGTGCAAAAATGAAGGGGATTGAGCTTAGTACCATTGTTGAAAAATTCAGCGAAAAAGGTTTCACGGTAATCCATTGACAATCCATGGCATTTTCAAATAAAATGTTTAAAGAAAACGGCCGGCAGGCCGTATTGTTTGTGTTAAGGGGACTTATGAATGAAAAAATGCCATTATGCTCATTGGGCAGTAGTGACTGCCATGATGATAGTTTTAAGCGGTTGTGCTTCTGCTACCGCTTCGGTATCCGGTACGGTTGAATTTTATGATACCCGTTCGGAGCCTTCATCTTCGCCTGCTGAGTATACAGAACCTGAATTAGAACCAGATTCAAGTGCTGCGCAAAGTGTTTCTGCCGAACCCACTCCAACTCCTGAAGTTACTCCGTTACCATCACCCGAGTCTGTTTTATATGAGACTTCCACTCCCACTTTGCCGGTTACGCAGACACCGTCTTCAGAGCCCGCTCGGGCTGCAGAACCCACCTCGGAACCAGAAATTACACAAATTTCTTCTTCCGGGTCTGTTTCGGTTAGCCCTGCCCCTACTCCGGCGGCAGAGACCGGCTCCGAATTCATATATCCCATCAAGTCTTTTAATGATAATACACGGATTTGCCTTACCTTTGATGACGGTGGCAACCAGAAAGCCGTAAAAAAAGCTCTTGAAGTATTAAAAAAGCATGAAGTGAAATGCACTTTCTTTGTAATAGGAAAGTATTTAAAAACCAATGAGGACTTGTGGAAGCAAGCCATTGAAGAAGGTCATCTTATCTGTAACCACACACAGAACCATAAATGGCTTACGCAATTGAACAGCGAAGACGTAAAGAAAGAAATACTGGAATGGGAATCAGTTGCTGCTGAAATCTTCGGACAGGAATATCTTGATAAAATGAAACAGGAATTCCCTTTCATCCGTCTGCCAGGCGGTGCAGGAAACGAGAGTAAAAGAGTTTTGCGGATTGTTTCTGAACTTGGATACGTTCCTGTCGGATGGAATTTAGAAAGCTATTATGCCGTGCTGAGGCACCATGATTTAAAGAATGAACCGCTTGCTCCTATTGCTGATGAGGTTTTTGCTCATATTTCGAAAAGGGTAAAAGGCGGTTCGATCATCCTTCTGCATTTTAATCCGTACGACACCGAAAGGCTCTATGAAATAATTACAGCTATAAAAGAAAAAGGTCTGACAATGCATCTGCTTTCGGAGTGCATTCCATAACTTGTCACTCGTTATAGCAGGCTTCCTGTGCTAAGATATATTTATATATTGTAAACTTTAGATGAAAGGTAAAAGCGGTGAAATTGAAAAAATATACAGCTATTATTTTATTCTTACTTCTTCTAATCTCTTTTACAGCATGCAGCGCTATGAACATGGATAATGAAGATGACAGCCGGTATAATAATTCGGTACATATTGATGAGTATAAGGAAACTTACTGCCCGGCAACAGAACCTTCGAATAATGAAGACAACCCGGAACAGGTAACTGGCGGATATATTAATAATACAGAAGATATTAAGGATTTTGAAACAGCAGAAAAGCCGGTTAGTGGTGAAGGTGAATCCGAAAAAGGAACTGCTGATAGTGACAGTACGGAATTAACCGGAGAAAACCCGTTACCTGATGGAATAAGCAGTATAACCCGAGAGGAAGCAGGTCTTACAACAATACCAAACCTTGATTTTGATGACTTTACTTTGAACCCTTCCATCCAAAGGCTCATTGAAAACCCGGAAAGTTATTCTTATGAAGATTACAAAAACGGGTTGGTTTATGATGAATTCCTTATTATAAGTGAACGGTTCGGTGATAATACTGGATATTAAAATAGGTGACAATATATCGAAGGTTACAGAAAAACTTGGAGAGCCAAGCTGTATTATTGATAATACGTTGTTCTATAAAACAACTGATTATTATCTGGGCTTTAAAGGAGAGGGATGGGTTGAACAGGCCATTTTTGCGCAGAAACCCGGACCATACCCCGCTGACATCCTTAAAACCTTAATAAAAAATTACGATGAAATATTTTATCGAACATCTGAGTCTGATTCCGAAACAGATCAAATACACGATTTTCTTGGAATCATGGGCCATATCCACGGCGGGGGCTGGTATGCCTATTCAATGAACGGTATTTTTATTGAATCGTTTTTTGGGGATGAGATAACTGTATATAACAATTTTGAAGGTGAATTGTATGATTTACAGGAGGACATGCATGAGTTTAACATAAGTTTTATGGATATTGATTATGTAATGGACAGAATGCTATCGGGGCTAAGGTATTATATTGTTACCAACAGGTCATTTGAAGAAAAGGGAATTGTGTCGCCCGGCGGGAAATATAATAGCCTGTATGTATGGAACTATAGCCAGAGCTATTATTTTATTATAAGGACTATGGACAACAGTGTCCCTGATAAATATATTGGCTTGCCTGCTACCGGTGATTATTACTGGTTAAGCGACAGGTATATTCTGTATTCGGATTTTTTTAGTTCTGCTCCTGTTGTACTTGATGTTGAAACTTATGAAACAATTAACATACTGGAAAAAACAGAACTCTTTGATGTTGATGATTATGGTTTTTACTCCTTTGAAATAAAAAGGTATAAAGACGGTCAGATCATAGTTTATTATGCTGGCGAAGATAACGAATACCGGATAGGTTACTCTTTTGATCAGGATGGTAAAATACTGCTGAACTCAGGAACACATAGCGAGGAACAAATGGGGAATGACTAACATTCCCCATTATAGCTTACAAGGGCTGCATTTGTTACACCTTCAATATCAGAAAACTCAGAAATAAAGGAAGTGTCATTATTTTTTATTCTTATTTCATATGTAGCTTCAACATTGTTATCAGAAACAGTTTTTGTCTTTAATTTCTTTTTTGGTATTTTTTCAATTGCTTCACTAACATAATTCTGGCTGTCAATTTTATAATTTAAAACCAATAGATAAAAATTTGCATTGTTTCCGCGAATAAAGCTGAAGGCCACAATTACTGCTGAAATAAATAAAGACCCTAATAATGAAAGTGAATAGAATCCTGCGCCCGTTGTAATCCCCACTGCTATTGCCCAGAACAAATATGCTATGTCTATAGGTTCCTTAACTGCAGTACGGAACCGCACAATACTTAATGCACCTACCATACCAAGGGAAAGTGTCAGATTTGAGGTTATGGGCAGTATAATAAAAGCTGTAACCATTGATATAAATATAAGTGTAAAATTAAAACTACGGTTGTATACAACTCCATGAAAAGTCTTTTTGTAGACAAAATAAATCAGTAATCCCAATGCCAATGATAGCAGCATTACCGTTAATATCCTGCCTGTACCGATTGATAAATTCCCCATATCCTCAAGAAACTTTTTCTTGATTATGTCGCTGAAATTTATAGTGTTACTTTTCATTCCATTCACCCCGCACACATCTTTCTGCAAACTTCCTGCATAATATATATTTTGATATTGAAATTTGTTCACTGTTCAAACCCGAAAGCAGTGTTGTAAAAATTGAAGGCAAAAACTTATTAAATTTAACTTCCATGATAATAAGATTTGGTTCCAGAACACTCAACAAAGGAGTGCGGGTATTCCACAACTCGGTAGAATATAGTCCGGATTTAAGCTCCATATCAAATGTTATGCGTACATTCTCAACAGGGTGAATATAGGCTTCTCTTATGTAATCAACAAGAACAACCGGCTTAAGAAAGAGGGTTTTCATTTGAATGTACATATCCGAAAGAAGGGGGCTGCCTGTTAATAACAGGTTTGTATTCCCGCTAATCAAACCATTACATAAATCTTCTGAAATAAGCTCGGATTCCTTTTGGGTGTATTGTCCTTCTTTTCCCTTCCTTTCAACCTTTATAACCGAATTACTATGATTATAAATTCGTATTCTGTACTTTTTTCTTTTCTTAATTCCGTTAAGCTTTTCATAGTAAGCGTTGTTGTGTATGTCGTCAAAATACAGGCTTCGTATATGATACCGGTTATCGCAATCTCCATTGGGGTCTTTGCTCATAAACCGGATAATCCTGTTTTTTAGAAGGATGTACTCGCCATAATAATCAAAAACTTGTGCTCATTTCTGTATTTTTTCACGGTCAAGCCGAACACCTCTTAAACCTCAAACTAAAATCCATACTCCTGCATTTGAGCATCGGTTAATCCAAAATACTGTTGTAAATACATTTTAACATAATAAGGTCTGCCCATGATGAAGTCTTTAAGTTTTTGCACGCATTGTTTCCATAAGCTGTATGAACCTGTCCATTTTTTAAAATTTCTCGGTATCTCGGGTTCAATTTCTGAAGCAAGCTCATCGATGACTGAAATTACATGATTTGTTTCAAAGGTATTATTCAAATGATATGCGAAGCGCCTTAAGAACTTTTCTTTGAATTCATCATTTTGCAGAAGGCCCATTTGAATAGTCGTAGAGAACCAGTTGCCTGCACCGGTACCCTTGGGATTAAAAACGTGACTTACAGTATCATGATCAACTCTTCTGAAAGCCATGTCAAAATCAAACAGAATCCAGCGCCATTTTGAATCAGGGGTTCTTTCCCGCCAGAATTTAATATTTCCGTTGTCGGTGTTTGCGGCATATATAACAGCAATCTGGTAATCAATGAAATTATCCACGTTTATCAATGTTTTTACATGTTCGTAGTGTTCGTCAATACTTAAATCATGACTTTTTATATAATCCAGAACAGATTTGTAATGGGAATAATCCCCCTGGTGAATACGGTTATTACCTTCTATTATATCCAGGTTATCAGGGTTTGACAGATGGTTGTTAAATGAAAGAAAATGTTTGTCGGTTGATTCTCTGAGAGTATAAATCCCCCAGTATTCGCCGTTTAAATATAACACTGCGGGGCGATAGGCCTGATAATCGATACCCGTTTCTTTCATTAACCGGGAGATAAGTACATCCCTGAGTTTCGTATTACAGTTATCCTGACCTGAGTTTCTAAGTACAAGGGATTGGTATTGTAACAAATTCTTTTCAGGGAAAACCCGGTAATTAATATATTCACTTTGGTATTTTTTCCTTGCCTCAATGGCAAAGGATTTCTGTTCTGCTGCACGGGTATATTCACCATGGATTGAAATTCCGGCATCCATACTGAAAGCAAGGCTTCCATCCGTTTCAAAAAACTCTACATGGGCAGTTTTTTCCCAGTCCTGCCAGAAATTTGCGCCCTTATATGGGTATTCAGGTTCAGCATGTTTTCCCATAACATATATTCCTGTATCCCCATCCCACAGGTTTTTAGGGTCTGTGGTTATTGATATTGTTGCAAAGCCGTTCATTGGCTCAATCAGGTAAGTATTTGTTACAACCTGGCTAGGAAGATATCCGTCTTTATATGCACGGGCATTTATAACTGTAGTTGACTCAATATCAAGAGGCTTTGTGTATATCTTGGAACCAGGACCCGGTACAGAACCGTCGGTGGTATAATATATTATTGTGCCATCTTCGGACGAACTTATTGATATTGAAAGAGGGGAGGTGTAAAAACCGCCTTCTGCTGAAAAAACCGGTCTCGGACAATAGGCAACTGCCCGGCTTTTTTCGTCATTTTGCATTCCCGGGGTGGGATTTGAGAAGAAGAAAGGTTCAAAATTGCCTTCCCAAAATCAATAAGATATATCTGATGTTAATTCCGGAATATCCATTCTTTGTATTATATTTCCTTCAGGGTCAGAAAAAAATAACACATCCCCTTTTCTGCTGAGGCCAAAATTAGCATGCAAAAAGCAAGAACGGGTATCAGTGCTATAATCACCTGATAAAAATACTATTACCGATTGACCGGGCAGAACAGTGTATGACGGAAATTCCCATTTTGAAAGATAATTAGAGTCGTCTGAAAGCTTATACCCTTCAAGATTTTGCACTTCTTCAGTAGTATTTTTTATTTCAATCCAGTCATAGAAATTCCCATCTTCATCTGCCAATGTTGTTTCATTTCCAGACATCACTTCGTAGATAAAAAAGTTATTTGAACCATACTTTGCTTCAGAAAACATTTCATAGCCTTCCTTTGTGTTTGGAAATCCGGGGCTGGGCTGTTTTGACTCAACCCAGGTTTCAGGTGTTTCCCTGGCATAAGATGAATCATCCGAAAGGTTATGTATAACAACTGAGTCGGAAATTTCCCCTAAATAGTTTGCCAGAACAACGGTTTCTCTTCTTTTATTTATTTTAAAATTCGTATGTAAGTTTCCGTTGGGGTTTCGCCTGTTTTTGCCCGAACAAAAAACAATTAGGTATTCCCCCGGTTTAATTGTTTTATCTGGAAACTGCCACTGAAGCAGATCATTTTCATTGCCTGATAAAAAATAATCCGACAAATCCACATCCCTGTCACTTCTATTATAAATTTCTATCCAGTCAGGGTAATCACCATCTTCGTCCTGTAGCAATGAAATATTCTCGGCCATAACTTCATTTATGCATATAGGAGAGTTTTCCATTATTATGCTTGCTTCAAAGGCTTTTGCACCTTCCTCGGAATTCGGAAAGCCTGGTGAAGGGTGTTGAAATTTATCCCATATATCAGGATTGTTAAATCTTCTGCCGTAGGAAATATTGTCACCGATTTCGGGCACTTTAACCTCTTGAATACAATTACCATGGGGATCACTTAAAACAATATTTTCGGCTTTTGAGCTTATTTTAAAATTAGTATGTACCTGGTTTTGAACCACTTTATTCTTGCCCGATGCGAACACAACAAGAAAACCCTTAGGGGGAACTTCAACCGTAGGGAAAATCCATTTTCCCGGGTTGGATGGATCATCCGTAAGTGCATAACCTTCAAGGTCTACAGCAGTATCACTTAAATTTACAAATTCAATCCAATCGGATGAGTCGCCTTCAAAATCTATTAAAGTTGACTTATTGCAAGACATCACTTCATTTATTAAAATCTTGGTTCATTCAGTTCAGAATAAACCGGAAAAGTTTCTCGGGTTTTTATGTATAAGAAAACCAATGTAATTATCAGAACCAATAGTATAATTACAAAAAAAGTCTTTTTTGACATATCACTATTCCTGCTATAGATTTTTTACATATTTTAATATAGCACACTGCATGGATTGCTACAAAATTCAACATTCTATGCTTTTTGTGTTGTTTGACTTTTTTAAGTACTAATCCCCGATGAACTTTTCAAGAACCTCTATTGTGTCATCATACTGCTCAGACAATAGTTCGATAAACTCCACCACTTTTTCTTTTTTTAAAAGCGGTGGAAATCCTTTATACAGGTTATCAATAAATTTACTCTGCACCGGATATACATCGGGTTTCTGAGCAACAGGACAAACACGTAAGCTTCTTGGATCAAGCCTGAAATCCACTCTGTTGAACTCATTAATATATGGGATTAAGGGAAATATTCTGCATGATAACGGACGTTCATCCCTCGGGCATTTCCCCTTGCATACCAAAAGTTTTATAACATAGCCATCGGACAGTGAAATATTAGTATCCTTAATGGAACACCAGTCCTTGTCATGATATAAATATTCTTCTCCGGGGAATAGCAACATCCCATCGCTTTCGGTACCGGAGCAGCATTTTTCATTACATAGCCCTCCACAGTCGTCAGGTAGCAAAGTAGCCTTATCTATCCTTTTCCAAACCTTTTTATATAATCTTCGGTATTTAGACTCGATATTCATAACTGCCTTTCTATGTCTATTTCTTGGGTCTTGGTCAATAACAAGTTTAAAATATTAATATATATAATGCAAAAGTTATTTCCTGCCACTATTATAATATGAGAGAATCACCTGCTCAAAAATCCTGCCGGGCAATATTCCTTTGGCAAAAACAGACAGCTTCTGATCAAATTTCCCGATTTTGTATCTAAGCCTTGGATTCTTAGTATCAATAATCCTTCCTATAACCCTGGCCAGTACTTCAGGTTCGCTTCCATTGGCTTCGTCGTATTCTATTTTCTTTGTAATTCGAAGGAATGTATCCCTGTATGGGGAATTTTCAGATATTGCCCCTTTTGCATGGGGTCTGTATTTCTGAGAACCCGATTTATGATCTGTTGGCTCAATAATTACAACCTTTATACCCATATCCCTGGTCTCAAGGCTCAAAGCTTCTGAAAACCCTTCAATTGCAAACTTAGAGGCACTGTAGGCACATTGAAAGGGTATGGCCAGTAAACCCATAATAGAGCTAAAATTAATGATAAGCCCATCTTGTCTTTTTCTCATATGTGGTAAAACGGCCTTACACATTCTTACAGTTCCAATCAGGTTTGTGTTCATAACCTGATCAAATTCGGCAAGGGAAATATCCTCAACAGAACCTAAAATTAGCATCGCGGCGCAATTAATAAGTACATCTATCCTTCCTTCTGTGCTAATAATGTTATGTACCACTTCATTAACCGATTTCTCATCGGTTACGTCAAGATAGACCTTTTTGGGACTTGTTTGATTTGAGTCTTCATTATTAAAGGACCTGGCTCCGGCATAAACTGTATGCCCTATATTTCCAAGATGGTTTGCAACCGCTAAACCAAGGCCCGAAGAGGCTCCGGTAACAAGGATAACTTTCTTATTTTCCCGCATAAATAAGTCCCCTTTTTATTTTTTCATATCGAAATAATTCTAATACAAACTTATAAAAAAATCAAAAATATGTGGATATTTTGAAAAAGTATGATACAATATTTTTGTATTTAACTTCAATATAGGTATTATGACCTGGTAATAATATGATTTATTATTCCCGACAGATTCATAAAAAACAAGGAGATGTTAGTATGGACCTGTTTCAGAAATGCTATGATTACACGGCAGCTAAGGAAGCTATGGCAGCAGGGATTTATCCTTATTTTCATTATCTGGAGACCGGCCAGGATACAGAAGTGGTTATGGAAGGCCGAAAGATTATTATGATTGGATCGAATAATTATCAGGGTCTTACATCTGACAGCCGTGTAATTGAGGCAGCAAAAGAGGCTTTACTTAAATATGGCACGGGCTGTTCAGGGTCTCGTTTTTTAAATGGAACTCTCAAGCTACATATTGAATTGGAAGAAAGATTAGCAAAATTCCTGAACAAAGAAGCAGCCATTACTTTCAGTACGGGTTTCCAGAGCAATCTCGGCATTATATCAGCTATAGCAGGAAGAAATGACTATATTGTATGCGATAAAGAAAACCATGCAAGTATATACGATGCCTGCCGTTTAAGCTATGCAAAAATGGTTCGGTATGAACATAGCGATATGGAAGACCTGGAGCGGGTATTAAGTCAAATCCCCGACAACAAAGGCATTTTGATTGTAACCGATGGCGTATTCAGTATGGGTGGGGATATATGTAAACTTCCGGAAATAGTTGAACTTGCTGAGAAATACGGCGCAAGGGTTATGGTTGATGATGCTCATGGACTTGGGGTTATTGGTGAACATGGTCGTGGAACCGCTGAGTATTTTGGTCTTGAAGATAAAGTAGACATAATAATGGGAACTTTCAGCAAGTCCCTGGCAAGCTTGGGAGGCTTTGTGGCTGCAAGTGAAGATGTGATACATTATGTAAAGCATAATTCACGTCCGTTTATTTTCAGCGCATCAATACCTCCGTCAAATGCGGCTGCGGCATTAAGAGCCCTTGAAATCATTGAACAGGAGCCATGGAGAATTAAGAACCTGTTGGATATTGCTGATTATATGAGGCAGGGGCTTAAAAAGATGGGAATTCCCATTATGGAATCCGAAACTCCTATAATTCCAATTATGACCTATGATACCGACAGAACATTTCTGGCAACAAAGATGCTTTTTGAAGAAGGAGTTTATGTTAATCCTGTTATTGTTCCGGCAGTACCACCTGGCCAGTGCCTGCTTCGGACCAGCTATACGGCAACTCATACAAAAGAACAGATGGACAGGGCAATGGAGGCAATAGGCAAAGTCTTTTCAAAGCTGCCCCCAAGAAATTAAATAAAAAGCATAAAAATTGCAGGACTGTATTAACAATACAGTCCTTTTTAACATCGGTATTTATGATATGACTTCAACACTTATTTCATCTTTCAAAAGGGTACAAAGGCGCTTGTAGAACTTATTCTCCTGTTCATTGTTTGACTGGCCAAGTACAACCAGATCAATTCCGTTATTCTTTGCAAAATCGGCAATGGTTTTGGAAATATTATCTGCCCTTAGCATTGTCATATCAGCGTTGTGTTCTTTTGAAACCTTAAACAGGTAATCCAGAGCCTCACTTTCCCTGCTGTTATCAAGTATATTCCATGAATTTTTAGCAACGTGTAAAACACGTAGATTTCCATTTTCTGCTTTTAGTTTTGAAGCTGCTTTTATAAGGCGTTCACATGTTTTTTGTTTTGTGACACAAACCAATACATTTTGATATATGCTCAACTAAATCTACCTCGTTTTCATTTGTTTATTGAAAGTCCACACACATTATAATTATAACAGAAAGCAACCATTAATTTCTTAACTGATTGTGAATTGTTTGTTACTAATTATTACTTTTATTATAAAATGTTCTTAAGACTTATGCCTGGCTCTTTTTGTTGACAAATAACGGGTGCCTGTGATATTTTCAGTTAGGTGATAGTTGAAACGGTGGTGTTGAGTTGGTTTTTTCAAGCTTAATTTTTCTTTATCTTTTTTTGCCGTTAAATTTGCTTTTATATTTTCTGTGCAAGAATCTAAACTACAGAAATGTTATTCTAGTGCTTTTTTCTCTTGCTTTCTATGCCTGGGGTGAACCCGTATGGGTTATACTTTTGATTTTCAGTGCTGCTTTCGACTATGTCCATGGACTGATTATAGAAAGAAACCGGGAAAACTGGAAAGCAAAAGCCGCGCTGGTATCGTCAATGGTTCTGAATCTGACCCTGCTTGGCTTTTTTAAATATTCAAATTTTTTAACACAAAACATAAATGTTCTGTTTGGAACTAATATTCCCTCAAATGATTTCCATTTGCCTATTGGGATTTCCTTTTACACCTTTCAGACCATTTCCTACGTTGTGGATGTTTACCGCAATGAAACTAAGGCTCAAACCTCATTTATGAAGTTCCTGCTTTTTGTTTCATTATTTCATCAGCTGGTGGCAGGACCCATTGTAAGATATAACGATATTGCCAGAGAGATTGATGACCGCCATATAACCATTCCGGAGATGTATAGCGGAATAAACAGATTTGTATCAGGTCTTGGTAAAAAAGTTCTTTTAGCAAATACAGCGGGTGAAATAGCCCAGCCTTTTTTAAACGGAGATCTGCAGCAGCTTTCAACTGCAGGTGCGTGGATAGGAATTATCCTCTACTCATTTCAGATATATTTTGACTTTTCAGGGTACTCCGATATGGCAATAGGGATGGGGAAAATGATTGGTTTTCACTATAAGGAGAATTTCAATTACCCATACGTATCAAAAACTGTTACTGAGTTCTGGAGGAGATGGCATATCTCACTAGGTTCCTTTTTCCGTGATTACGTTTATATACCGTTAGGCGGAAACAGAAGTCATCATATACGTAACCTGATAATAGTCTGGTTTCTGACCGGGCTATGGCACGGTGCAAGCTGGAACTTTGTAATATGGGGTATGTTTTACGGGATAATAATTATACTGGAAAAGAAGCTGTTGTCGAAATTATTAAGGAAAATTCCTGCTTTTATATCCCACATTTATCTTTTGCTGGTAGTTATGGTGGCATGGGTCTTTTTCTATTTCACCGACATAAGGAAAGCTATTGGTTATATTGGAGTAATGTTTGGTATAGGCGGAAATGGGTTCTATTCTATACAGGATTCCATGACTATTTTGAATAATGGAGTATTTTTTATAATTGCTGCATTGGGATGCACACCGGTTATACCGGTTTTGAATAATTGGATACGGTCAAGGATGAAAAATTGGAAGTATAGGGAGTTAGTGTTTGATATATGCCATCCTGCGGTAAATGTTATACTCATTCTTCTATGCACTGCCTTCCTTGTGGGAAGAACTTATAATCCATTTTTATACTTCAGGTTTTAGCCATGGGAGAGTTTAAGATGAAAAGCAAGTATATTAATATAATTTTATTTTTTATATGTATAACAGGTATAGGGCTTGTAAACCTATTTACAGAAGACAGGCTCATTTCTGAGTACGAAAACAGAGCCCTGGAGCAGTTTCCTGAGTTTTCTGTACAGGTTCTTTTTTCAGGAGATTATTTTAAAAAGATTGATTTGTATTTTTCAGATCAGTTCCTGTGGAGGGATTCTTTTGTCCGTATCAGTAGTGGGGTGAAAGAGCTCAAAGGCCTTCCCGGCAGCGACGGTGCAACCATTATTGTACAGGGAGGTTTCAATGACGCAGAAGAACACGACAGTTTACCCGATATTAATGAATGGGGTGAAAAAGTGGCGCCTGAACCTGATAGCAGACCTGAGGAAGTAATTCCCGAGCCTTCCGCAGAGCCCGAGCTAACGCCTGATCTGGAAGCTTATGGAAATGAGAAACCCGAAATTACACCTGGGCCTACTAATGATCCGGTGATGGAATCAACCCCGGAACCAGCAGAGAAGCCGACAGAAAAGCCGGAACCCACACCAATACCTGCATCGGAAAAGGATGATAACGGGCGCAGAATTGGGAGAATACTTATTTATAACAACAGTGCAATGCAGCTATTTAAAGCAAATTCTGATGCTGAAGCCCACTATGCGAACACTTTAAACAGTTTTAAGGAAAGGGCGGCAGATCAAATAAAGGTATATTCCCTTCTTGCCCCAACAAGTGCCGAGTTTATTGACAATGACAAGTATAAAAGCCTTACAGACTCGCAAAAAGATGCAATTACCCGGGTTAATGATAAGCTTAATGGTGTAATTCCTGTTGATGCTTACACAAAGCTTAAGGAACATAAAGGTGAATACATTTATTTCAGAACTGACCACCATTGGACAGCCTTAGGGGCATATTATGCCTATACCGCTTTTGCTGATAGTGCCGGGTTTGACGCAGTATCACTGGACAGGTACGAGACCGAAAATATTGAAAACTATCTTGGCTCAATGTATGATATGACCTCAAGCAGTACCCTAAGAAAAAACCCGGATACCATCACTGTGTACAAACCCTTTGTGAAGAGCGAATACAATGTTTGGTATGAGGGTCCTGTAAAACTTAAGGTTATTGATATGTATCATGCCACCCAAAAGAATAAATACCGGGTTTTTATAAGTGGCGACAGGCCTTTGGGCATCATAAAAACAGAAGTTAGCAATGGCAAAAAAATCCTTATTATAAAGGACTCTTACGGAAATGCAATGGTGCCATTCCTGCTGCCCCATTACGAGGAAATATATGTAGTGGATCCAAGGCAGTATGGAAAGAATATTTTTAATCTTATACAGGACAACGAAATTCAGGAAGTTCTTTTTCTAAACTATGCTCTTATTGTAGGAGATAATAGTTTCGCCGATTTGATTATCAAAGTGATGAATCAATAATCCTGTGTTTTATACAAAAAACTGAATAATCCAATGTTTAGATACTATTCGTAATAGATATGCTTATTAACTGTGCTATAATAGATTTATAGTAAAAATTAAATAAGTCAGGGAAAAGAATTTTCAGCAAAATATTATTGGCTGCAAATTTCTTGTTTGGAACTCCCTGCTTACCGTATAATTTATAAATCGTCAGAAGTTGCTTGTTTTTATTCTCAGCATCTGAAGAACAATAAGGTGATCAGGCATGAAAAAAAGAAAAAGCACCCTTGTACCGAAGACACTTCTTCACATTTTTATATATGTGGCATTAACTACCCTTGTCATGGTTGTAAGTTTAATAAAAATGGATATGGTAAGAAAAGGTTACCTGGATAAAGCATTTTTGGAAGTTGGAGAAAAAGCACTGAATGCTGTATTAGGCAAAATTGACAATAACGGCATTTTGCACGGTGTATCTTATGGAACCCCGGTATTCAGAACTGCTGAGGAATATAAGAATGTTCCGGTTTGTCCTATGCCATATGGGCAGTCAATGGCTCTGATGCTGTTGGCAGAAGCATTAAATTGTAAAAAGTATGAATAAGTAATTCTGACAAATAGTGAAAAAGTCGATAATCTTCAATATTTCGGATAAGATTCGCAATGAATGCTATGGATAATAGTGCTAAAATGATTATAATCAGGCTCAGGACCCGTCGAAAATTAAGTTACCACCTTGTAGAAACACCGTTGTGAAATATGATGCGGGATAAAAATATTGAAAGCCTGTAAAATAAATATTTCAGGTCACAACTGGAAATTTTGACACTACGGGATTGAGAATGGGGGAATAGTTATGATTCTTGCAGCGCAATTGTACACTGTGCGTGAATTTATGAAAACACCCAAGGATATCCGGGCATCCTTGAAAAAAGTAAGGGATATAGGTTATACATCTGTTCAGGTTTCAGGAATAGGGCCCATTGATCCTAAAGAACTGAAAGCAATAACCGACGAACTAGGCTTGTCCATTTGCGCAACACACATTCCTTACGTTCGGTTTAAGGAGGATCTGGAAAATGTAATAAAGGAACATCAATTGTATGAGTGCCCTTATGTTGGAATTGGTTCAATGCCTGTTGAATTCCGAAACGAAGAGGGTTTTTATCGTTTTGCTAAGGAATTTGATGAGATAGGTGCAGAACTGAAAAAGAACGGTCTTCAGTTTGTTTATCATAACCACCGGTTTGAGTTTGAAAAGTTTAATGGGAAATTGGGCATGGAAATTCTTATGAACGAAACCTCTCCGGAGAATTTCTGGTTTCTGCTGGATACATATTGGGTCCAATCGGGCGGGGCAGATCCTGTCAAGTGGATCCACAGGCTAAAGGACCGCATGGGTGTTATCCATTTTAAAGACATGGCTATTCTTAACGATCAACAGATTTTTGCCGAAATTGGCAATGGAAATCTGGAGTGGAAGTCAATTATTGAGGCTTGCAAAGAAACGGGTATAGAATGGGCTGCCATTGAACAGGACACTTGTTTGGGAGATCCCTTTGACAGTTTGAAACAGAGCTATGATTATTTAAAGGATAGAATAGCATAAACCGGCGTTACATGGCACCATCCTTAAGGCAATTTTTGTTTGACAAATGAAATACCATATAGTAAAATCTATATTAATTCAGTCCATTATTTCTTAAAATCATATAGGCTTAATTCACATTAGTGAAGCGGGGGAACCACCTAAGGGGGCGAATTCCTTTGTGGATAGGATAACTCTTTCAGTCCGAGCCCGGCCGCTAACCTCGTAGGCCGTGAAAGAGGGGTATAGCATATAACCATGGATATACTCCATGGTTTTTTTAAACGTCACTCCCAAAAATCTGGATAATATGACATAAACTGACTTTAATTTATTTTATTTTTAGGAGGTGTCTAATGGAAGGAATAAGAAAAAGAAAAAACACATTAATAAAAGAATACACTCTAATGGCTGAGGAATGCAATAAAATTGATCCCGAACTGTATAAAAAATACGATGTAAAAAGAGGATTAAGGGATATCACCGGAAAGGGCGTATTAGCAGGGCTTACCGAGATTGGAGAAGTAAACGCTTCCTACATTAATGAAAAGGGAGAGACAGTTCCCGCCCCTGGTAAATTAATTTACAGAGGAATGGATATAAAAGACATAGTGAATGGGTTTATGACAGAAGGCAGGTTTGGTTTTGAGGAAGTGACATATTTATTACTGTTTGGAGAACTGCCTGACATAAACGAGTTAAATGAGTTTAAGACCTTGCTGTCCGAATACAGAAAATTGCCTGAATCCTTTGTTGAAGATGCCATAATGAAGCTCCCAAGCAGGGATGTAATGAATCTTCTGTCAAGGAGTGTGCTTGCATTATATGCCTACGACAAGCAGGCAGACGATATATCAATCAACAATGTTATAAAACAGTGTCTTAAGTTGATTGCCCAAATCCCATTATTGGCGGTTTATGGGTATCAGGTATTAGCCCATTATTATCAGAATAAGAGTTTGGTTATCCATACCCCAAAACGCAGGTATTCTACAGCTGAAAATATCCTTCATCTTTTAAGGCCCGATTCGAAATTTACTCACCTTGAAGCTGTTTTGCTGGACCTGTCCTTAGTTTTGCATGCTGAGCATGGTGGAGGAAACAATTCCACTTTTGCCACCCATGTTATTACTTCTACGGGGACAGACACCTATTCCACAATAGCATCATCACTTTGTTCATTGAAGGGGCCAAGGCATGGTGGTGCAAATGTAAAGGTGGCCCAGATGTTTGACGATCTGAAACAGAGCGTTAAAGACTGGGAGGATGATGGCCAGATACGGGACTATTTGTATAAACTGCTGAATGGTGAAGCTTTTGACAGGAGTGGCCTAATATATGGTGTGGGCCATGCAGTATATTCGATATCTGATCCGAGAGCCGAGATATTTAAAGAATATGCAAGGGAGCTTGCGAAAGAAAAAGGTTATGAGGCTGAATTCAGGTTATATGAAAAAGTAGAGCGCCTGGCACCAGAGATTATTGCTGAAAAAAGAAAGATTTATAAAGGTGTCAGTATTAATGTGGATTTCTATTCAGGTTTTGTTTATAAAGCTCTTAATATCCCCGAGGAACTGTTCACACCGCTTTTCGCAGTGGCAAGAATTGTTGGCTGGAGTGCCCACAGGCTGGAAGAACTGGTAAACAGGGGGAAAATAATAAGACCTGCATACAAAAGTATTGCACCCCACAGAGAATATGTACCGCTTAACATGCGAAGCGTGGAAATGAACAGTTTGGCAGGTAACCTGTAGAAATTATTCTGAATAAGTAGTACAATATGGCCATGACTTTTTATAGGGGGACAGTTTAAAAATGCAGCAGAAGCTTAATGACTTTGTTTTTTCACGCACCGAGTATTCAGTTTTTAAGCAGCTGAAATTCTATTTCCCGCTAATATGCATGGCCATAATTTTATATTCAACAGGCAACTTTATAAATGCTGCTTTGGCAAGGCTGCCTTCGCCGATTGTTTATATATCGGCTTACTCTGTGGCATACAGTTTTATGTTTATGTTCCAGAGTCCTTTGCATTTAATAAGTCCTACAATAGCATCCCTGGCTGGCAACGCACCGAATTACAAACAGGTAAGAAGGTTTGCGATAATCATTACAACAGCAATAGCAGCAATAATGTTTATTTTCCTGGCAACAGGGCTTACCAGGGCTGTGTTCGGTTATGCATTCCAATTAAGCGGAAAGACTCTTGATGAAGCAGTTAAAATCTTTGCGGTATTCATTCTTTATCCGGTGGGTTTGCTATTGAAGGATTTTAATCAGGGAATTATGATTAAATTTTCCAAAACATGGCTGATGCCCGTGAGTTCCGGAGTCCGAGTACTGACTTTAATACTGTTGGTTGCTGTTATAAAACATTTGACTTTTATACCAACTGCAATATTGGCAGGCGGTATATTAATTTGCTCTCTTTATACTGATGCTTTAACATCGCTTATTGGAGTTAAGGCAACTGTTAAGAATGTTGTTAAAGCATTTGAAAAAAGAGAGAACCTGCGTCCTGTAAAAGATGAATCCTTTAATAGCATACAGAACAATACCCTGACGCTTTTCGGCATATGGCGGTTTTACTGGCCGTTAATTATTACTTCTCTTTTTAATACATTGAATTTGCCGATAATTAATACTGCATTGGGTCAAACCCCGGAGCCCGAAGTTACAATTTCAACCTTTTCTGTTGCCTGGGGACTGTATACCCTGATTGTGTCTCCTGTAACCGAGTTTTACCAGGTACCGATAGGGTTTATAAAACCCGAGGATCCAAAGTCCAGACATGCTGTTAAGCGGTTCGCTTTTCTGCTTGGCACTGTAATTACAGTTTTGTTCATTATAGTTGGGTTTACTCCTGTGGGTATGTACATATTTACAGTTTGGATTGGGGTGGACCGGAACATTGCAAATCTTGCAAAGAGGGTAATCCAAATAGCAACCGTACTTCCGTTGCTGATAGTTTTCATTCAGTTTCTGACCGGAGAAATGATGAAAAATCAGACCACCAAACCGCTGAGCAAGGGAAAAACAATAAATCTGGTAACTCTTACACTGGTTTTGCTTATAGCATTGCTGTCCAGTGCAAATATGGCTATAGCAGGAATTGTTGCGGTGGTTTGTGCTTCGTTAGCTGAGCTTGTTTATCTTTACTTTTCAGGTAAAACCGTTTTATCCAAGCAATAATCTTTTCTTTTTAAAATATAGATATAGCCAGGATAGAAGACGGGTTCCCGCCTTATCTCTTGCAGGTGGCGGGTGCCTGTTAACCCGTAATGGCTAGTATTCAATGAAAATATGTTATACTAGAACAGTCTTTTTATTTGCAATAAAAGAAAAAATTGGGCTGAATGGAGGTAATAATTTAACGGTGGAAGATTTCAAAAAAATAGAGAAAGCCGAAAATGTATTGTTGGAAAATTAGTGTATATTCATAATAAACCCGAAATTTTTCATAGGGAATTCATGGTTTCTGAATAATATAGTGCAATATAGAAAAGCAGTTTTAAAAGGGGTAAAAATGATGGAGATAATAAAACCCGATTATGACAATTGTATTTTAAATATAATCGCATCAATTCTGAAGCATTTTGGTGCGCAGACTGAGTACTCCACAATTGAGTTGCTTGATAGAATATTGCTTAAAGATTATAAAAACATTGTATTAATGGTTTTTGACGGCATGGGTGTGGATATCCTTGAAAAGCATCTTCCGCATACAAGTTTTTTAAGAAGTAACATGAAACAGCAGGTCACGTCAGTGTTTCCAAGTACTACAACGGCTGCAATGACCGCATATTACTCAGGATTATCACCGAATGAGCATGGCTGGCTGGGGTGGTCTCTGTATTTCAAGGAATTTAACGGTTGTATTCCTTTACAAATCAGGATAGTTTTACAAAACTAAATTATTACAACCGGCATGCTGCGTATAATTTAATGCCTTATAAAACAATTTATCAATTGATAGGGGAAGTTAACGATTCTGTTAAATCGTACACTATTATACCCGAAGGAATCACAATACCCGACAGTCCTAATATTATTGTCAGGGTAAAATATGTTGAACATATTTTTGACAGTATTAAAGTCATCTCCAAAAAACAGGGCAAAAAGTTTATTATGTCATATTGGCACGAGCCTGACGCCACAATGCATGATAAGGGATGTAATATTGACGATGTAAAGATTTATATGCGTGTAATTGATGAATTAACATCGAAAATGCATAAGGAACTTAACGATACATTAGTCATAATCAGTGCAGATCATGGACATATCAATATAACAGAAGAGATTTATTTAAATGACATTCCGGAATTGGATGAATGTTTGATTATGCCACCTTCAATAGAACCACGGGCAGCTTCGTTATTTGTAAAGCCCGGAATGGAGACAATTTTTGAAGAAAGGTTCAAAAAGCATTTTAAGGATGATTTTATCCTTATCCCTAAAGAAAAAGTACTTAACAGTGGAATTCTTGGAAAAGGAAAATCACATAGGAAAATAACAGACTTTGTAGGAAATTACCTGGCATGCGGCATAAGCGGTAAGCTTCTGCGATATAAAACACTCATATCCGCAGAGCAACATTCTTATAAAGGGCATCATGCAGGGTTAACAAAAGGAGAAATGATGGTTCCGCTTATTATTTCAGAATAAAATTTTCTGACAACACTTAGGAAACTCCATTCGTTATATATGTGATTATTTTAAGAACCTGAAATAGTATACGAATGGGGGAATTCTTGTGTCAAAGACAAACTATGCAATTTCACCTGAAAAAACATTAGATGATCAGCTTTCTCAAATTAATGCTTTAGATAATGCTGTTATTTCCGACGGAAAGAAAAGAAAAAGAGCAAAAACAAAGTTAAAGTTTAAAGACTGTCTGATTAGTTTAATTAAGCATATTTCTTCAGTAAAAAAAACTTACACCCTGGCTTCTCCTGAACTGAAACAGTACTACAGCTCGGAACGATTACCTGAGCCCCTGGAATTAATTGAAATATACGAAAGTGCTGAAAAATATAAGTCGGCATTCTTGTCAAATCTAATATGAGTATAAAAGTTCCCCTATTGTAAAAAATACAAAGGGAGTGATGAAAATGGACTATATAAACCTTTTTACAAATCACCTAAACTGGTTTCAAAAGGCAGGACCAAGACCTGCAGGTTCCAGCAGAAACCGTGAGGCAGGTCAATATATAAATGATGTATTTATTAAGAACGGGTATGAAGTAGAAACTCAGGAATTTCCGTGCTGCTATTGGAGTCATCAAAGAATCGAGTTATCTATAAACAATACTTATTTAGCAGCAGTTCCAAACAGCTATACGCCACCATGTTCGTTAAGCTTGCCTTTTGAAACATTTAGCTATGTAGAAGAACTTGAATTATCTGATTTATCAAACAGAATTGCAGTAATTTACGGACAACTTACAAAAGAAATACTGACACCGAAAAGCAATAAATTTTTTAACCCAAAACATCATAAAACAATTATCAGTTTACTTGAAAGGAAAAACCCTGCCGCTATTATTGCAATCAGCCATGAATTTGAAAAGCCAAGGCCTGTTATTGAAGACTGCGATTTCAATATACCTTCGGTAACTGTTTCTGCAATTGATGGTTTAAAAATACTGATGCATCCCGAAAGCACAATTAAGCTTTCAATACCATGCCAAAGGTCAACAGGAAATGCAAGCAATATAATTGGAAGGAGGACGGCAGGTTTTGATAAAAAGGTTATTATATGTGCCAATTTCGATACTAAATATAATTCAACAGGGGCTTTCGACAATGCAAGCGGAACCTGCGCGTTACTAACTATTGCAGAGATACTTGCCCATAAAGATTTAAACATCGGACTGGAATTAATAGCTTTCAATGACGAAGAATACACAGCTAAAGGTGCGGTTGTATATCTCGAAAAATACCGGAATACGTTTCCGAAGATATTGTCGGCTATAAATCTTGACGGAATAGGGAACAGGGTTGGAGTAAACTGTATAACATCCTTTGAAACAGATTCAAATATCAATGCTCTTATAGATAATCTCCTAAAAAAATACCCCGGTATCAAAAGAGTTGATCAATGGTATAGTGCGGATCATACAATATTTCTTTTATGCAATGTTCCTACCCTGGCTTTTTCATCCATGGATTTTCCACCGATTGTTCAGACTCAATGGGATAATATTGAATGGGTGGAACCACGAAAAGCACAGGAGGTTATATCCTTTGTGCTGGATTATGTTGGCCAGATGTCTGATATAAATGCCAGAAAACCAGAGCTGATTAACGCTAAAAGACAATGATGTTTAGTACAATATTGAGTGGGTTATTCTTATTCTTGCTGTTGTTACACAAGCTGTAATGGCATCAGTTTATTAACTAAAATCTAACCAAAGATTATATATTGATAATATAGATGCTTATAATTACAATGAAGTTATCAGCGATGGTAATATAGATGGGTGTATTTACGGCTGGCTGAAAAAAGACATTGAGGGTATTGTAGTGGTGTGTGATAAGGAAAGAAATAATATGCCGGGATATGTAAAGTTACTTGAGACTGGCGAACTGGATAACCGGATTAAAATACTTAATGAAAGGCTTAAAAAATGTATTATATGTCCGCATCAATGCAAGGTGGACAGAACAGTAGGTGAAAGGTGTTTTTGCAGGGCAGGAGCCAATGCTGTCATAGATGGCTATGGCCCGCATTACGGTGAAGAATCGGTACTTGTTGGTAAAGGCGGGTCTGGAACAATTTTCTTCAGTTTTTGCACATTGCAATGTGTGTTCTGCCAGAACTGCAGTATCAGCTACTATGGTGAAGGCTATGAAGTAAGTCCTTCAGAGCTTGCCAGAATAATGCTGTTTTTGCAGAACAAAGGATGCCACAATATTAATTTGGTTTCACCAACCCATTTCGTGCCTCAGATTATTGAAGCTGTACGTATAGCTGCAAGGGATGGTCTTAAACTTCCTCTTGTCTATAACACAGGTGGTTATGACGAAACCGATACCCTGAAACTTTTAGAAGGCATTGTTGATATCTATATGCCCGATATTAAGTTTGGCGATAATGCAAAAGCCAAAAAATATACAAAAGCAAATAAGTATTTTGATATTGTAAAGGCAGCAGTAAAAGAAATGCACAGACAGGTGGGTAACCTTAAAACCAATGAAGAAGGCATAGCTTGTAAAGGCTTACTGGTCAGACACCTAGTAATGCCTGAAAATGTTGCAGATACCGATAAAATATTGGAGTTTATTGCAGGCGAGATATCAAAGAATACTTTTATTAATATAATGTCGCAATATTACCCCGCTCATAAATCCTGGTCTTACCCTGAACTGTCGAGAAGAATTGACAAGGATGAATATATTGCCGCTGTAAAATATGCAGAAACACTGGGGCTTTCAAATATTGTAACCACATGACCCGGAAGTGAGGCGGCTAATACCAGCCACAGCAGATACCCATCCTAAATTTAAGAAAAGGGATGAAATTGTCGATTATTAACTATAGAAAATATTACCTTTAATATTTTTATTTTACATAAAATAAAAATTTTTAACTTATTGATTCTATTTTTGATCTGTACCATGAAAAAGTTTTATATTACTGAAGGTAATGAAGATGAACTTAATTACTTTTATTGATACCGAGATTAATCCTGTAAATAAAAGAATTTTAGATATCGGTGCCGTTAAAGATAACGGCGCTGAATTCCATTCAGCTTATATCAGGGATTTTATTGAGTTTTTACGGGGTTCAGAGTACATATGCGGTCACAACATATTGAACCATGATCTAAAATATATTCAAAATGCGGTTACTGATGCGGGTATATCAGACGAAAACATAATCGACACCCTGTTCCTGTCTCCTTTGCTCTTTCCCGCAAAGCCTTACCATTCACTTCTTAAGGATGATAAACTGCAAACCGACGAAATTAATAATCCACTTAATGATTCGATGAAGGCAAAAGACCTCTTTTATGATGAGGTGGCAGCTTTTCAAAGGCTGGATAATGACATGAAACAGATTTTTTTCACTCTTTTACATGATAAAAGAGAATTTAAAGCCTTTTTTACTTTTGTGGAATTTAGCACTTTCCAATATGATTTGGACACCTTAATCCGCACAAAATTTCATACCTTAATTTGTGAAAATGCAGATATTGAAAAGTTGATTCATGAGAATCCGGTGGAGTTATCATATTGCCTTGCTTTAATTAAAACAAGACGGACAGATTCAATTACACCCCCTTGGGTAGTCAGAACTTATCCCGATGTAGAGCGGGTTATGCGCCTTTTAAAAAGTAATCGGTGTTTAAAAGGCTGCATTTACTGTAATGAAGCTATTGACATACATAAAGGTCTGAAACGGTTTTTTGGCTTTGACTCATTCAGAACTTATGCAGGTGAACCGCTGCAGGAAAGAGCCGCACAGGCAGCTATCGACAATAAATCCCTGTTGGCTATTTTTCCAACAGGTGGCGGTAAATCTGTTACATTCCAGCTGCCTGCACTGATGATCGGTGAAAATTCAAAAGGCCTGACGGTGGTCATATCACCGTTGCAATCGCTGATGAAGGATCAGGTTGATAACCTTGAAAAAATCGGTATAACCAATGCAGTAACCATTAATGGTTTGCTGGATCCGATAGAACGGGCAAAATCCATTGAAAGGGTAGAGGATGGCTCGGCATATATTCTTTATATATCGCCCGAATCCTTACGTTCCAGGACAATTGAACGACTTCTGCTTGGAAGGAATGTGGTCAGGTTTGCAATTGACGAGGCGCATTGTTTTTCCACCTGGGGGCATGATTTCAGAGTTGACTATTTATATATCGGCGACTTTATAAAATCACTTCAGGAAAAGAAAAACCTTGAAGAGCCCATTCCGGTGTCATGTTTCACAGCCACAGCCAAACCCAAAGTTATTGAAGACATACGGGATTATTTCAGAGAAAAGCTATCCATCGAACTTGAATTATTTAAAACAAATGCAACAAGAAGTAATCTACGTTATAGGGTACTGGAAAAAAAGGATGACGAAGAAAAATATATTACAATAAGAAATTTAGTTGAAGAAAAAACTTGTCCAACAATTATATACGTATCACGAACAAAACGTGCCGAACTTCTGGCGCATAGGTTATGTGAAGACGGTTACAAGGCAAGGCCATACCATGGACAATTGGACAAGCAGATAAAAACCGAAAACCAGGATGCCTTCATTAAAGGCGATGTTCAAATCATGGTTGCAACGTCTGCCTTTGGAATGGGAGTGGACAAGAAAGATGTAGGGATGGTTATCCACTACGATATTTCGGATTCGCTGGAAAATTACGTTCAGGAAGCCGGAAGGGCGGGAAGGGATGAATCCATTTCGGCAGATTGTTATGTATTATATAATGATGATGATCTGAACAAGCATTTTATTCTTTTGAATCAGACCAAACTGAATATGCAGGAGATTCAACAGATTTGGAGGGCTATTAAAAGTATTACCGGAATGAGGAAAAGGGTTTCTCAGTCGGCTTTGGAAATTGCCAGAAAAGCCGGGTGGGATGACAGTATTCACGATTTGGAAACAAAAGTTAAAACAGCAATAAATGCTCTTGAAGAAGCAGGCTATATTAAAAGAAGCCAGAATACTCCTAAGATTTTTGCCAATAGCATACAGGCAAGAAACGCAGAGGAGGCAATAAACAAAATTTATGCTTCGGGGAAATTTTCTAGAGAAGAGCGGATGCATGCCATCAGAATAATAAAAATGCTAATAGCCACAAGAAGCAGAAGCTATGCCGGTACCGATGAACCCGAATCAAGGGTTGACTATATTGCTGATCGTCTCGGGCTTGAAAAAAGAACAGTAATACATATTGTAAATCTGCTTCGGGAAGGAGGCTTATTGGCCGATACTATGGATTTATCAGTGTATATAAAGAAAAAAGGAAATGTAAACAATTCACTTAAAATTCTGATTGAATTCCAGGAAATAGAAGAATTTTTATTAACTGTTTTCACCGAAGAAGAAAAGACATTTCACATAAAGGAGCTTAATGAACAGGCCGAGGAATTTGGCTGTAAAGATGTAACGACTAATAAACTGAAAACAATTACAAATTTCTGGACTATAACTAAATGGATTAAGCGCCGGACTATTCCACCAAACCATATTGCAGTATACTGTATTCATGAAAAAAAGCTCCTTAAAGAAAGACTTAATAAACGTTATGAGCTTGCAAAATTTATACTGGAATACCTCTACAATATAGCAAGCGAAACTGCCGAGGATCCTAGCTCTAAAGGCGAAGTAAGGGTGGCTTTTTCAGTTCTTCAATTAAAAGAAGCCTTTAATAACAGAATTACCATGTTTAACACCAAAGCCACAATTAATGATATAGAGGATGCCCTTTTTTATCTGTCAAGAATAGGTACAGTATACATAGAAGGCGGTTTTCTGGTTATTCACAATACTATGAATATTGAACGCATTGAACTGGATAATAAGAGGCGCTATAAACTGGAAGACTACCAGAAACTTAAAGAGTTTTATGAAAACAAAGTGCAGCAGATCCATATTGTCGGCGAATACGCCAGAAAGATGATTGATGACTATAAAGCTGCACTGCAGTTTGTAGATGATTATTTCCAGCTTAGCTATAATTCTTTTTTGAATAAGTACTTTAAGGGGAACAGGCAGGCCCTTAACAAAACAATAACCCCTGCCAAGTTCAAACAGCTTTTCAGCGAACTGTCGCCCGCCCAGCTAAACATCATCAATGACAGCAAATCAAAATATATTGTGGTTGCTGCAGGTCCCGGAAGTGGAAAGACCCGTGTTCTGGTTCATAAATTGGCTTCGCTTTTGTATATGGAAGATGTAAAGCACGAACAGCTGCTGATGCTTACATTCTCAAGGTCAGCAGCCACCGAATTTAAAAGAAGACTTTTAGAGCTTTATGGAAATGCCGCACACTATATAGATATTAAAACCTTCCACTCTTATTGCTTTGACTTGTTGGGCAGGGTTGGAAGCATTGAAAAGTCAAAAAATATAATTAAAGAAACCATAACAAAAATAAAAAATAATGAAGTTGAACCATCAGGAATAACTAAAACCGTCCTGGTTATTGACGAAGCACAGGACATGGATGCATATGAGTTCGAGCTCATTAGATGCCTTATGGAATACAATGAAGATATGCGTGTGATTGCAGTGGGGGATGATGACCAGAATATCTACCAGTTCAGGGGCTCAAGTTCGGGATACATGAAAAAATTAATTGACGATAAAAATGCAAAAGTTTATGAACTGGTTGAAAATTTCAGAAGTAAAAGTAATCTTATTCATTTTGCAAACCAGTTTGCAGTTAAAATAAAAGAGCGCTTAAAACATACACCAATACAGCCCAAACAGAATGATAACGGCAGGATAAGGTTGGTTCGCTACAGTTCGGGTAACCTTATTACTCCCGTGGTTGAGGATATCCTGTCACAGGAGCTTATTGGAAGCACCTGTGTCTTAACCAGAACAAATGAAGAAGCTTTGCAAATAACAGGTTTACTTGTAAACAACCGAATGCAGGCGAAACTGATTCAGTCTAATGACGGCTTCAATTTATATAACCTGTTGGAGATAAGGCACTTTTTAAATGAGGTGAACCTGGACAAAGACAGCTGCACAGTAAGCGATGATATCTGGGAGGAGGCAAAGCGAAGGCTTGCAGAAAGGTTCCGAAGAAGCCTGAATTTGGAAATATGCAAGAATCTGATAAAAGCATTTGAATCAACAAGTAAAAGAACTAAATACAAATCCGATCTGGAAGTTTTTGTGAGGGAATCAAACCTTGAAGACTTTTATAATGAAGGGGCAGAAACAATATTTGTATCAACAATGCATAAAGCCAAAGGCCGTGAGTTTGATAATGTGTTTATAGTGCTTGATGGTTTTTATCCGAACACCGATGAAGATAAAAGGCTTCTTTATGTTGCCATGACAAGAGCAAAAAAGAATCTGGTTATTCACTATAATGGATACTATTTAGACTATATACCTGCTGAAAAACTTGAAAAAGTTTATAACAGAAACTCTTATTCTTCACCGCGACAACTGGTGATACAGCTTACACATGAAGATGTTTATCTCGGCTTTTTCATACCGGCATACCGCCAGAATTTAATAACAAAACTGGTCAGTGGAGATACCCTTATTGTAAAAGATGAATATTGTTTAAATTCTGAAGGACAAGCAGTATTAAAATTTTCTAAAAAGTGTATTGAGAAAATAAACTCAATAAAAGAGAAAGGTTATGCACTTAAATCTGCTAAAATAAGGTTCATTGTTTTTTGGAAAGATGAAAACAGCAGAAATGAAGTTAAAATAGTGTTGCCCCGGCTTTACTTTGAAAAGCTTGATAATACAAACCTTATTTAAAATGGCAGGTTATTTCCATTCTATCTGTCTGCAACTATTTTAATGCATTCGGGTTGTCATATTCGTATACTTTTACAGGTAGTTTTCTGCTATCCACTTTAGAGATAAATTTGTATCGGACAAATGCTGCTCAACGTACATTTGTGCTTTTCCTATAAAATCCTGATTCTTAGTTTGTTCGCATGGAGTGTGAAAAATACAATTGAAAATAGTAAAAGGATAGATTTTAAAAGAGTTATTGCTGATTAAAATTACAAGCAATTTGATTATTATAAGAAAAAATGTTACCAATAAAACATAGACAAATATTAATACAGGTCATGTATATGACCTGTATTTTTTTCTTATAGCGAGGCTTACCGAGAAAAAAGCAAGGCCAAAGGCAATAATTATTAAAAAGTCATATAGAACGGGTTTTACTGTGTCCAAGGTAAACCGGGTTAGCTTGGCTATGGTGTTATTTGCTTTAACATACCAGTATGTTGGCATAAAGCTTGCTATTTTAAGAACCGAACTTCCGATTGCTTCCTGGGGTACAAAAACACCGCTGATAAAACACATCCCGAGGGTAACAACATTATTTACCGCTGTGATTGCGTCCTTGCTCTTAACCAGATTTCCTATCAGGAAGCTGATTCCTGAACAGCAAAAGGCAAAAACAAATGAACTTATTACAAGGAACACTGTATTAAAGTCGAAGATGCTTTTAAAATTCAATAAAAGGCACGATAAAACCATTATAAGCCATGATACAAATGTAAAGGTTAAATTGCCCAATACGAATTGCATGCTGATATTGGTGCTGCTTATTGGTGAACAGCTGTTTCTCATTTTCAGGTCTTTGTCGTTGAAAATCAGCATAAGCGTGCTCATTCCCAAAATAATTATGGATAGCATAGGGTATGCAAATAAGTTAAAAAAGTAATTTAAATTAGTCACAGAAGTTTTTTCGCCCTTTGCTATCATTTCTACCGATGTAGTGTCATATAAATCTTTCTTAAGATACTGAACCAGTTCCTGCTGTGTAATTCCATTCATGTTTTGCACGTAAAGCCTTGCTGTGTTAAAATATTTATCAATACATAAATCTATATACACATTTCTTATCGAATTAGGTATACTTATTTTTCCAAGCTGAACATTTTCACCGTTCATAAATTTTTCTGTAAAACCCTGAGGGATTCGGATAATACAGGAAACCTGGCGGAAATAAAGAGCGTCCTGCAAAGCTTCGGTTTCATCAGGAATATCCACGAAGGTTGCAACCTTGGCCAGTTCTGCCCTAAACCCGTTTATTAAGGGAGTATTTTCTTCGTTTATAAGGGCAATTTCAGTTTTAGCAGGTTTGAATGAAGTACTGGTTTCCATTTCCCTTACAGCAGTTAACGACAATGTAAAGGAAATAACCAGAAATATAACAACGTAAACAAGCAGAAGGTATTTATTTTTATTTATTACTTTAATACAAAGCTTAAAGACTTGCATATTTTTGCCTCCTGATTATTAAATATGTTCCTGAACAAAATACAATTATAAAGCCTGTTAGTATAACAATATTTGTAAAAAATCTTGTGAGAGTGTCGTAATAATAAAGGGCATAAAAAGCATCGGTTAATAGGTTTACAGGGTTCAGGTACGATAATATCGGTACCTTTGTTGCAACAATATATTTCATATCCTGGTACATCATGCCCGCAAGAAAGCAGCAGAGCATTGTTACGCTAACTATAACAGCCACCTTAAAACCTTCATACTTTTTGACAATTGCACTTATGAAAGCCCCAAAGGAAAAACCTGCTATGGAACCAATAAAGGTCGTAAGTAAAACGTAAGATGTTTTTGTACCGAAATCAATCTTTAAAGCAAAAACCAAATAAGCAAGCAAAATGAGCATTTCGGTAAGGTGTATAATAATTGATGCGGCAGAACTGTAAAAAAATGTTTTCAGCTTATGCACAGGTGCTGTGTTTATCCTTGCCGCCACCGGTTTAATATTCGCCTGAACATCCGAAACCTCCCCCATTCCTAAAAAACCGCCGTAAAAACAGGCCATTGCAATTAATGTATAAAAATAAATAAGAACATTATCAGGTTCGGCATTTGTAACTGATACCTCTTTGGAATATTTCACCTTGCTTTCAATGTCATTTATAAGGCTTTGAAGTTTTCCCGGGTCTTTTTCCAAAATGTTGCTGATAGCAGAAAAAGTGTGCATGTAATTATCAATAAAGCTTTTTATAATGTTTTGCTTTATGCCCGATCTGCTTACTACAAGCTTAATTGGCTGTTCGGCAATTATATACCCGTCAATATGGTTATCTTTAAGCATTTCATCGGCTTCTTCCCTTGAAACCACCGAAAGATTAAAAAGCCTGTCATCCCCGGTAAATACTTTTTCAAGAGTTTGTTTAAAACTTTGGTTTTGCCGGTATGACTCATTATTTACAACAGCAATGTTAATGGGGTTAAACATTTCAGCACTGTTAAGGTTTGAAAACCCCATATTAAATAAGGTTGCCAGGATCAAAGGAAAAAGCATTGTCCAGAAAATACCTTCATAATCCCGCAAAAGGCATTTCAGCCTGTACGTAAAAATGTGTATAAACATCACGATCCTCCTTAATCCCTGAGCTCCTTGCCGGTTATTTCAAGAAAAACATCATTTAGCGTAGGCATTTCCGAGTATATTCTTCCAAAATGAATATTCTCTTTCCTGATAAAGTCTAAAACCGTTTCAAGGTTATTAGTACCTTTTCCAGATTTAATTATTAAAGCATTGTTTTTATAATCAACCGAAGTAATGCCAGGGAGTTTCTTAATGGCCGATATCTGCTTTTCGGTTATGCTGTAAGATTCAACGGTTATTTTTTCACCAAGAGATATCATGGCTTTAAGCTCATCTTTTGTTCCCGTCGCAATTTCCCTGCCTTTGTCTATTATCAATATCCTGCTGCAAATCTGCTCTACTTCATCCATGTAATGGGAGGTGTAAATAATGGTGGCACCCTGTTTGTTCAACTCCAGTATTCCTTCCAGAATTTTATTTCGGCTTTGGGGGTCAACCGCAACAGTTGGCTCGTCAAGGATTATAAGTTTAGGTTTGTGTGCAATTCCGCATGCAATGTTTAACCTTCTTAAAAGGCCACCACTGAGTTTTCTCGGATAGAATTTGGTGAATTCGCCAAGCCCAACAAATTCAATAGCTTCATTAACCAGTTTTTTTCTTTGGTTTTTGTCTTTAACATACAATCCACAGAAATAGTCAATATTCTGGTATGCCGTTAACTCGTTGTATACGGCTATGTTCTGCATAACAATACCTATATTCCGCTTAATATCATATGCGTCAGGCCTCATGGGCTGCCCGAAAATCCATATTTCGCCCCTGTCGTATTTAAGCAGTGACAAAATACAGTTTATGGCTGTTGTTTTACCCGAGCCGTTTGGCCCTAACAGCCCAAAAACTTCTCCCTCATTTATAGAAAAAGAAAGATGATCCAATGCAAGTATGTCGCGATATCTTTTTACCAAGTCCTTAACTTTAACTACCATTTTTCAGACCTCCATGGCTTATCGTCCTTTTAAATGTCCACTGATATAATTGTATTCTTATAAAGTTTCTTTTCTAAGTGAAAGCAATCACAAATTGATATGACAAATGTCATGAAATGAATAACAGTTCCAGTCTTAATATACAAATTGATTGGAATGTGGTAAAATGGCTTTCGCAGGGATTCTTTCACGCCATCCGTCCTATATCTTTTTAAAACGAGGCAGGTAGTGGAAATGTTTAGTTACACAAGCCTTCTAGACAAAACTATAATATTTATAAGCTGCCTGATTATATACCTCAGCCAGTCAGACTTTGGCATAAATGTGGCAATAGTGCTTGTACCTGTCATTTTTAGCGGTCTTTTAAGCTATTTTGACAATGGAAAAATTAAACTTATTTTAACAATCGGGTTTTCGGTTCTATGTTGTTTTACTCCGGCCATTACCATTTTCATGGGGTTAATAGCTTACGATATGGTTTTTGGAAAACTTCAGTATTTTAATCTTTTTGCCGCAATACCGTTGATTTATTTTTCTCAGACTTCATCAACTCAGATTTTTTTTTATAGTAATAATATTGATAACTCTCAGCATATTAATACGGTATCGCCTTAAAATGCAGGGCAAACTTCATAAAAAACTCAATGAACTAGCCGATGATGCCGGAGAGATGTCTATAAAATTAAAAAAGCAGAATACTGATTTAATAGAAAAACAGGATAATGAACTATATCTTGCAACATTGAACGAACGCAACCGCATAGCAAGGGATATCCACGATAATGTGGGTCATTTGCTTTCAAGCGCCATTTTGCAATCTGGAGCACTTATGACAATAAATAAGGATGAGCAAATAGCAGAACACCTGAAAGAGCTGAATGAAACTTTGAACCAGGCCATGAACAGTATCAGAACAAGCGTACATAAAGTATATGAAGAATCTATAGACCTGGATGTTGAGATAAGGGGGTTAATAAAGAAATTCACCTTGTGTGAGGTAGATTATGATTATAATATGTACAGTAACCCGGATAAAAAATTGAAATATACGTTTATTTCAATAGTAAAGGAAGCATTGTCGAATGTGATAAGGCATTCAGATGCAACGAAAGTGACCATTGTTTTCAATGAACACCCTGCCCTTTACCAGTTAATTATAAAGGATAACGGAAAGGTTCAAAGCTTTGAAAGAGGCCTGGGGCTTACAAACATGACTGACAGGGTGAACTCTTTTAACGGGAATATTAATATAAATACCGGAAATGGTTTTAAGATATTCATTTCAATCCCTAAAAAATAATGTTTATAACAGAGGTGCTGTATGAGAATACTGGTTGTGGATGACGACAGGTTAGTTACTTCTTCCCTTAGAACAATATTGGAGTCGGACAATGAGATTGAAGTTGTGGCAACAGGAAACAGCGGGCGGGAGGCTGTGGAACTGTATGAAAAACATAAGCCTGATATTCTTCTTATAGATATCAGAATGGATGAAATGACGGGTATAGATGCAGCTGAAAAAATAATTGCAGATGATAAAATGGCTAAAGTTCTTTTCCTCACAACCTTTTTAGATGATGAATATATTACTAAAGCCTTTCAAATAGGTGCGAAAGGGTACATACTGAAGCAGAATTTTGAAAGCATAATTCCGTCGGTAAAGGCTGTATATATGGGGCAGAGGGTTTTTGGTGATGAAATTATTAATAAAATGCCTGCAATTGCCAGAACCGAAAGCAATTTAGAGAACTTTGGTTTAAGTGACAAAGAAATTGAAATTATTAAACATGTAGCTGAAGGGTTGTCGAACAAAGAAATTTCTAAAATACTTTATTTAAGTGAAGGCACAATCAGAAATTACATAAGCGCAATTCTTGAAAAACTAAATTTACGGGACAGAACTCAGCTTGCAGTTTTTTATTATAAAAACACATTATAGAAAGTTATAATCTCATTTTCATATACAAAGACTCTAAGACAAATTTACAACCCAGGCATAACTTATGTGGTCTTCTATTATTTTTCTTGTAAGGTTGAACCAGCCTGCGCAGGAGTCGAGGATTATTGCATCCGAAGTGACAATTCTGCCCATTTTTGAAAGAGTAGTATCAGCATTTGGAACAAGTTCCACATCAACAGGGATATTCCAATCATAAGAGTATTCAAGTATTTTGCTTCCAAGCCTGCCCGAGTTAGAAACAGGAGAATCAAGAAAAAATATCGCTGCCGGGACAGAAAGGTCATTTAAGCTTTTTCCAATCAGCTTCAGCGCTATTTCTGTTTTATCTATTAACCTGTATGTCCCGCGCAGCCCAGCCAGATCTCTTACAACACCATCCTTCCCAAGAAACACCGGACTGCCCGAAAGCGCAACCTCCAATGTAATAATCAAATTGAATCCATCAATATAAATGCATCCATCTTTGGCCGACTCAAGCGGTAGCATTGTTTTTTTTCTTTTTTCAAATTTGAAAGAGCTGGAAACTGATCTTTGTAGAGCAAGCCTTTGCCTTGATGAAAACAAATAGTGGTTACAAACAAAAGGAATAACCGAATCAAATTTAAACCCTCTATCAAGAAGCCATTGAACTTCGTCCTGTGCTTTTCTGAGCTTTTCAACAGCTTCATCTGAAAACCATTTAAAATCATCGGGATCAAAGCCCCTCTTTGTTATTTTTTTCTGCAATTTAATCTCTCCTGTTTTCAGATTAAAGATATCGCACTAACGAGCTTTGACTGAACTTAAAAGAGAACCCTTAAAGTATGTTTTGGTCATTATTCCAGCTGCAATTTTATACCATAATACAAGTATAAATAGTAAATTTTATTTTAGCAATAGATGGAATTACATAATCTTTAATAAAAATAAAGAATTTTGCATAAAAAGCGAGCATTATTTAGGAAAACCGTGATATTTTATAATATTGCCAGCTATTTAGCTGTAATTGTGGATATTTACGTTCACCATTAATTGACTATCAAAAGCAATAGAATAAAATTATAATTGTTAGCACTCTATTAAGGTGAGTGCTAAATAAATATTAAAGATTAAAGTTTTTCTATTCTTTCTTAATAAAAGGTCTTATAAGGAGGCTTAACATGTAGTTTAATCTGTCGTCGGGCTGTTTGCCTTTCTATTGTTACTTAAGGTATTACGCATTAATTTTTTGATAGCCAAGATATAATACGATAATCCGGTTTCGATTTGAAGGCAGTTTGCATCCTGAAATAACGAGGTTATGCCTCATATCAATAATTATTAGTAAGAAGGAGTTGATCAATTATGATTTTAAAACCTTTAGGCTCAAGAGTTGTTCTAAAGGAAACAGAAACAGAAGAAACCACGAAAAGCGGTATTGTTCTTCCCTCCAATGCGAAGGAAAAAACCTATATAGCAGAAGTTATTGAAGTTGGTCCGGGTGAAGTAAAAGATGGAAAGGAAGTTAAAATGCAGGTAAAAAAGGGCGACAAAGTTCTTTATAGTAAATATGCAGGAACCGAAATCAAACTGGATGATCAGGAATATTTAATAGTTAAACAGGATGATATTTTAGCAATTATAGAATAAAGGAAAGGTGGAATTGCATATGTCAGCAAAAATTATAACATATGATCTTGAAGCAAGAAAAGCAATAGAAGCCGGTGTAAACAAGCTGGCAAATGCTGTTAAGGTAACACTTGGCCCTAAGGGCAGGAATGTAGTACTGGATAAAAAATATGGCTCTCCCGTTATAACAAACGATGGCGTTACAATTGCAAAGGAGATTGAACTGGCCGATCCATATGAGAATATGGGAGCTCAGCTTGTAAAAGAAGTAGCTAGTAAAACAAATGACATTGCAGGTGATGGTACAACAACAGCTACGTTGCTTGCCCAGGCAATTGTCAGGGAAGGTATGAAGAACCTCGCTGCGGGCGCAAATCCTATGATTCTGAAAAGAGGAATAGACAAGGCAACTGAGAAAACCGTTGAAGTTTTGAAGAATAACAGCAGAAAAATACAGGGTAGAAACGACATGGCCTTTGTTGCCACCATCTCTTCAGGTGATGAGGAAATAGGAAATCTTGTTGCCGATGCTATGGAAAAGGTTACATCTGATGGTGTTATTACAATAGATGAATCCAAAACCTCAGAAACCTTTATAGAATATGTTGAAGGAATGTCTTTTGACAGAGGATATATTTCCCATTACATGGTGACCGATAATGAAAAGATGGAAGCAATAATTGAGGATCCATATATTTTAATAACCGACAGGAAAATCAGCAGTGCACAGGATTTGCTTCCGGCACTTGAACTGATAGTCAAAAATGGTGGAAAACTTCTTCTAATAGCAGAGGATGTTGAAGGTGACGCACTGGCAACAATTATTGTCAATAAACTCAGGGGCACTTTTACCTGCGTGGCTGTAAAAGCTCCGGGGTATGGTGACAGAAGAAAAGAAATGCTTCAGGATATTGCAATCTTAACAGGCGGTCAGGTTATATCTGATGAACTTGGCATGTCGCTAAAGGACATTAAACTTGAATGGCTTGGAAAAGCAAAATCTGTTAAAGTTCAAAAAGAAAATACCATAATAGTTGATGGCGCAGGAGACCAGAAAGCAATTAATGACAGAATTGAATCCATAAGAAAGCAAATAGAAGAAACAACATCAGAATACGATAAGGAAAAACTAAATGAACGACTGGCAAAACTAGCCGGTGGCGTTGCTGTAATTCGAGTAGGTGCAGCCACCGAAACAGAAATGAAGGAAAAGAAATACAGGGTTGAAGATGCGCTTAATGCAACCAGAGCCGCAGTTGAAGAAGGTATCGTATCGGGTGGAGGTACTGCATACATAAATGCAATTCCTGAGATTGAGAAGCTTGTTGATTCTCTTGAAGGAGATGAGAAAACAGGTGCATCTATTATTTTAAGAGCTCTTGAAGAACCCCTTCGCCAAATAGCAGCAAATGCTGGGGTCGATGGTTCAGTTATTGTTGACAGGATTAAAAAGAGCGAAAAGGGTATAGGCTATGATGCTGCGAAAGAAAAATTTGTTAACATGTTTGAAGCAGGAATTATAGATCCGGCTAAAGTTGCCCGCTGTGCGCTTCAAAATGCTTCATCTGTAGCATCAATGATCCTTACCACTGAAAGTGCTGTTGCAGACAAACCCGAACCTAAAGAAACTCCGGCAATCCCAGAAGATATATAGCACCTCCATAAATATATTTAGCCTTGTTATTGCAATGGCAGGTTTTGCAGTAGCAAAACCTGCTTATTGCAATAAGGCAGTTACATCTAATGCATATTTTAAGAGGATTTTAGCATCGCCCTTTATAAGAAGTAGCAGGAAGCATGTAGGAAGCAGGGGGAACCATTTACTTGTTTTCTTTGTTTTCCATAAGGTAAGGAGAAGAATAATGGCGCGTTTTACAAGGAAAGCGATAATTCAAACATTCCGTGAGATGCTTGAAAAAACACCACTGGACAAGATTACAGTAACAAATATTATAGAAAGATGCGAAATTAACAGAAATACTTTCTACTATCATTTCCGTGATATATATGATCTTCTGGAATCATTTTTCAAAGAGGAACTGGAAAGGGTAATAGAAGCTAATACCAATGAATCCTGGCAGAATATGCTTAAAGATATTATGCAAATGATAACAGAAAACAGGCAGATTGTATATCATATATTTAACTCTCTGAACAGGGATCAATTAGAGAGGTATGTATTTGACTCTACCAATAAACATATGTACGAATTGGTTAAAAAAGAGGCTGACGGACTAAATGTAACCGACGATGATATTAAATTTATTGCTGAATTCCACCAGTATGCATTTATAGGTTTTTTTCTAAAATACCTTTGGAATGATATGAAACCCGATGTAAATGAATTCATTGACAGACTAAGCACTATTATTGACGGAAATATACGTCTTGCACTTAAAAGCTGTTCAGACAAAAACAATAATTTGTCTGAAAACAAGACAAATCTATAAATTTGATTAAAAATTATACAAAAAAGCGACTTTGTTCGATTTTTGAACAAAGTCGCTTTTTTATTTGTTGAGCAGGGCTGTGAGCTTTTATAAACTTAAATTTAGAAAGGTTCCAAAAGGAGGTAAGTTTATATGAACGTATCAGAAAAAGTGAAAAGGCTGGGGATGAAGGTAGTTTACAGTTACCTTGATAAAGATCCCACCACGAATATTCCAAAAATATTAGACTGGCTTTTGGAATACGATAAAGAAAAAGGGGTTTCCAAACAGGTTGCCGCAGTTAAAGAAGCCATCTCTGAACCCGACAGTAACTGGTCAAAACTGATTAAGAGCTTATGGACGGATATTAATGCCGGACAGCGCAAAGCTCTCTTTGAAAGCCTAGTTGTAAATGGTTCCATGATTGGTACACCAATTCAAATAAAATATATGGAAAAGTACAACTGTAATATCCCATGGGCAATACTCATGGACCCAACGTCGGCATGCAATCTTAAATGCACCGGATGCTGGGCTGCACAGTACGGGAACAAAATGAATTTATCACTTGAAGAGCTTGATAATATTATTAAACAGGGAAAAGAACATGGTACATATGTTTATCTTTATTCAGGCGGAGAGCCGCTTATCCGGAAAGACGACATTATAAAGCTTTGCGAGAAGCATAAGGACTGTGCTTTCCTGGCATTTACAAACGGTACATTAATTGATGAAGATTTTGCCAGGGAAATGCTAAGGGTTAAAAACTTCGTTCCCTGTATCAGTGTTGAAGGTTTCGAGGAAGCTACCGATTTCAGGCGTGGTAAAGGTACATATCAGGCAATAATACAGGCCATGAAAATACTTAGGGAACACAAACTGGCATTTGGCATATCATGCTGTTACACAAGCAGAAATGTTGAAGTTATAGCCAGCGACGAGTTCTTCGATGAGATGATTAACCTGGGAGCTAAGTTTGCCTGGCTGTTTACATATATGCCAATAGGTGCCGATGCAGTGCCTGAACTTATGGTGACCGCTGAACAGCGTAAATTAATGTACCACCGGATTCGCAAGTTCAGGAAAGAAAAACCGATATTTACGCTGGATTTCTGGAATGACGGTGAGTTTGTGGGCGGCTGCATTGCAGCAGGCAGAGCATACATCCATATAAATGCGAATGGCGACATAGAACCCTGTGCATTTATACACTACTCCGACTCCAATATAAGGGAGAAAACACTGCTTGAAGCCTATCAGTCTCCTTTTTTCCGGGCCTACCGCGACAATCAGCCGTTTAACAGTAATATGCTCAGGCCTTGTCCTGTTCTGGACAATCCCGGAAAACTAACAGAAATGGTTGAGAAAACCGGAGCAAAATCTACCGATTTAAAATGCCCTGAAGAAGCCGGTGATTATTGCAATAAGTGTGTAGATACGGCAGAAAAATGGGCTACCGTTGCAGACGAATTGTGGAGGCAATTTCCACGTAAACCAATTACAAGTGGTAAAATGAAGCCCCATAAGGAAGTTATGTAAGGCAGGGAATTCTAATGAAAATGTACTTTACATCAGAATCTGTAACAAGAGGTCATCCGGATAAAATCTGCGACCAGATCGCAGATCGGATACTGGATGAAATACTTGTGTATGACCCGCAGGCACGTGTGGCCTGTGAGGTTACATGCACTGCAGATCAGGTACACATCTTCGGTGAAATTACCACAACTGCCGAAGTTGACTACGAAGGAATAGCCAGGGAAGTTATCAGAGAAATTGGATATACCGAACGCGGGCTGGGTTTTAATGCCGATACCTGTGATATCCGTACAGATTTTACCCAGCAATCGCCCGATATAGCTATCGGTTTAACAAGAAAGCAGGATGTACTGGATATGGGCGCAGGTGATCAGGGTATGATGTTTGGTTTTGCCTGCAGGGAAACCGACTGCCTTATGCCGCTTCCGATTGAGCTGGCACATGCTCTTACGAAGCGCCTTGAACAAATACGAAAAACCGGAGAATTACCCTACCTGCTGCCCGACGGCAAATCCCAGGTAACGGTGGAATATATAAACGGCACCCCTTCAAGAATTTCTACCGTTGTCTTGTCCTGTCAGCACAGAGAAAATGTAAAAACAGAAACACTGCGCAGCGATGTAATTCACAAGGTTATCCATCCTGCTGTTCCCGAAAGACTAATAGATGAAGATACACATATTTTTATAAATCCTACCGGCAGATTTGTAACAGGTGGCCCTGCAGGTGATTCAGGATTAACCGGAAGAAAAACGGTATCAGATACCTATGGCGGATACTCAAGGTGCGGTGGAGGCTCAATTTCGGGTAAAGACGCATCAAAGCCGGACCGCAGCGGAACATATATGGCACGGTATATAGCAAAAAACATTGTAGAAGCAAATCTTGCAGAAAAATGCGAAGTTCAGTTAAGCTATGCAATTGGTCTTACAGAACCCGTAGCTGTCATGATAGACACTTTCGGTACGGGCAAAGTGCCTGATGAAGAACTGTGCAGTTATATTCAAAAAAATATAGATCTTCGCCCCACTGCAATCATAAGGAAATTTGGCTTGAATAACCCGATATTTTCAGCAGTTTCCTGTTATGGGCATTTTGGCAGCAACGCAATTGACATGCCCTGGGAACGTACCGATTTTGCTGAAACATTGAAAGAGAGATTTAAAGATTTAAGAAGCTATTCCTTGGAAAGTGAATGAACATTATCTTCTTTAAGTTGTTCAAACCTTACTTGAACGCTGTGCTTATTGTTAACTGAATTTATAATATCTCTTATGCTTTACGGTTTTTTAACTGAAATTTCAAACTACTTATTTGTTTCGCCAAATTCTTACTTTTTTATCCAAACTCAAATGTATATATGTTGCAGTAAATAAAAAAGCACCGTCAATCCGGTGCTTTTTTTTGGAATGCCAGTATTATACTTTAAGACTTTCTGCCTATTGACATAATTAGTATGACAATATAAAATTATTCCAAATATCTACAACAAAAGGAAATACAAACATAATTAGCATGCTATCCTCTACCTCTTAGATTCACTAAGAATTTTATCAAAGTAACTGCTCATTTTCATTGTTTGGGACTTAAATTGAAAAATCTTAATTGCTGGGGTATTGCTATGAAAAAGAATCTATTTACTGAAATTATACCAATATTTCTAAGCATGACTATTATGTTTCAAAGCTTATTAGCAGGAGGAATACCTGTAAAATATATTCATAGTTTTGCACAGGATTCAGAAACAGAGTCTGTTAAAATAGCCTTTGACAAACTGCAGTACATATTAAATTCGGGAGAAGAATATCAGACAGTTGTGAACGCTGTTTATTCAGATATCAGAGTCTTTGATATATCAGACTGGTGTCTTTATAATTCTTCAAACAGTGAAATTGCAGAAATTGATCAATCAGGGAAAATAACAGCTTATCAGCAGGGTGTAACAGTTATTACCGCTACTTACCAACAATTTGTAGCAACATCCATTGTACATGTAAATAAAATAAATCTTTTAAGTCTTCCGGCACCTTATAATTTAACTGTTGTTGATGTTACTGACTCTGAAGCCACGTTAATCTGGGATATAGACACTGATGACACTAAAAAAATAACATTTAGTGTATATCAGGACAGAAAACTTATAGCAGAGGGTATTTCGGAAACCCGTTATAAAGTAACGGGACTGAACCCGGGAACAAGCTGTAGTTTTACCGTAACAGCGAGAGATGAAGCAGGGGATGAATCCGGAGAAAGCAATACTGTAAATGTTATTACTGATACAGTTATAACCTCAGACACTGCTGTTTTTGAAGATAAGACCATAGGCGATCTTTATATAAAAGGTGGAACATTAAATCTGAACGGAAAAAACTGACTGTAAAAGGCAATGTAATACAACCGGGCGGAACACTGTACGTAAACGGTGGTCATTTGATAGTAGAAGGAAACTATCGTCTCCAAACAGAAAACAAATTATCGGACGGAACCATTAGTTACAGCGGAAGTAGTGGTTACTTAAGAATGATAAAAACTGATGACTATGTAAGAGTAGGCAGGAATTTTGTTACCCAGTCACGATACAGCCATGATGGTTATCTGACGGCGGGGATTCTTGAAGTAAAGGGAAACTTTTATCAAAGATATTACAGCTATTATTCTAACTTCTATGCAACAGGAACGCACAGGACGATACTGAGTGGAACAGGTCTTCAAAATGTAAATTTTGAAAGAGCAGAATCCAGGTTCAACATACTTGTCATTACTAAACCTATTGATACTGGATACAAGTTTAACAGAACCCATGTATGGAATGAACTAATTGAAGAGCCTGCAGACGAGGAAGCTCCTACAGCACCGACTAACCTGAAGGTTACAAAAGTAACCGAAACGACAGTCAGCCTTTCCTGGGACGAATCAACCGATAATGTTGCTGTAATAGGCTATGATATTTACAGGGATGGTATACGTATTGCTTCATCCAGTACAAATACTTACCTGGATACAAAGCTTTCACCTGATACCGAATATATGTACTTCGTTGTTGCATATGACATAATGAGAAACCAATCTGAAAGCAGTAACATTGTAAATGCTGCCACTGATAAGGATACAACAGCACCAACAGTTCCTCAAAACCTTAGAATATCTTCAAGAACAGAATCATCTGTTTCCCTTGTTTGGACAGGGTCAACTGATAATGTTAAATTGGCAGGTTACAAAATATACAGAAACAATGAGGAAGTTGATTTTTCAAATGGTACAAGCTTTGTTGATACAGGGCTTCTTCCAGGTACATATACATACTATGTAAAGGCGGTTGATGCTTTCGATAATTTATCGGAGCAGAGCAATTCAGTTATATATGATAATGAACCTCCAACTCCTCCCGAATTATATGCTGTATCTAAAAATACTACGCAAATAGTTTTAAAATGGCATGAGTCTTCAGATAACATAGGGGTAGCAGGATACGAGTTATACCGTAACGGAACCAGAATAAGAACGCAGACTGGTACAACGTATACAGACTCAGGGCTGTCACCAGACACAGAATATACTTATTATGTTATAGCCTACGATACTTCCGGTAACCGATCAGAAAAAAGCAATGAACTGGTAATAGAAACGGTAGTTGATACCGAGCCTCCGGCTGCACCATCAAACTTAACAGTTTCATCAAAAACCGCTGCAACGGTTACTCTTGCATGGTATGCTCCATTCGATAATGTCAGTGTGACAGGATATGAAGTTTACAGGGACGGAGTTTTAATCGGAACATCGCCCACAAATTCATATAAGGATGAAAATCTTGAGACAGGCAAAACTTATAAATATTCTGTTCTTGCATATGATGCAGCAGGAAATAAGTCTCCGTTAAGTGAAGAGATAACAGTTATTCCTTTAGCACCGCATATTACAAGGATATCCCCGGTGAACGGACAGGTAATAGGCGGAGCCAAAGAAACCGGCATATACGTTTATCTCGCCAACACTCAAAATGCTACAGGCTCAACAGCAAACTTTGAATATTCGGAAGACGGTGAATCGTGGACCAAAATAACCGGTACTGTTCGTGGTCCATATCAAAATTCCTCGGAAATTTGGCACTACATTGGCTGGAACCTTACTGGTGTACCCAGTGGAAATTACTATGTAAGGTGCACTGTTATCGATGAATCGGGAGCTTCAGACAGCATTATTGTTTCATACCAGGTTGACAGAACTCCGCCTTCTGCACCTGAAAACCTTGTTGCTGAAGCAGATTCGGGAATAATCCGCTTAACCTTCGATCCCTGTCCGGAAGCCGATATAAAATGCTATAAAATTTACCGGTCTGAAAGTGAAGATGGCTGGTATTCGCATATTGCAACCATAACTGACCTGAAAAATTTAAGCTATACCGATCGCAGTGTTAACCCGGGTCAGACCTATTACTATAAAGTTACCGCCTGCGACAGGTTTGATCAGGAAAGCGAGTATTCGAATGCTGTAGAAGCAACTGCAATAGCAGATACCATACCGCCTGTTGTGCTTGGCATAGAGCCCCTGTCCGGCACAGTTATAGGCAGGAACACCAATATAACAGTAAGAGCGGAAGATAATCTTAAGTTATCAGCCATTACATTGCAATATTCACCGGACGGCGGAAACACGTGGTTCGATGTAGAAACCATTAAAACCAGCAGTACAGCAGTGTTCAGATTAGGAAATATTTCTGTTCAGGAAACTGTTAAAATACGGGCAATTGCAAAAGACTCATCAGGAAACGAAAGCAACGGCTTGCCTGAACGCACATATACAATAGACACCCAGGGACCTGCAAAGGTTACCAATGTTACTGCAACACCTTCAACAACAGTTATTACTTTACGTTGGAATGACGTACCCGATCAGGATCTGGCTTTCTTCGAGGTTGAATGGAAAGACAGCGAAGAGGGCGAGTTTGTTTATTATAACAGAACCTCCTCAATCCTTGGTATGCGTATAGAAAACCTTAAACCCCTAACAAAATACTGGTTCAGGGTCGTTGCATATGATATTTTTGGAAACCGTGGAACAGAATCAGATGTGATAATTGCTCAGACAACGGCAGATACCTCCCCACCTGTAATTAACTCAATAAAACCTTCCCCGTCAAGGGTAAGAACAAGTATTCCTTTAACTGCACAGGTAAGCGATAACGTTGGTGTTAAATATTTCAAGTTCCAGATGTCCCGTGACCTTAATACCTGGGTTGATATAAAGGAATTTATTCTTGATGATGCAAAGCCAAATGCTTCATTCTCATATAATTATGATGTTTCTGTCCTGGCTGAAGGCTCATGCTACATACGCGGAATCGCTGCTGATGAATCGGGCAATGAAAGCAGTACAGTCCATGCACTTGCAGTTGAATATATAATTGACAGGACTGCACCAAATATCCCCAAAGGATTTAAATTAATCCCAACCATGAGCCACCCCTTACACTTACCTGGGAGCGGGGCGATGACGATGACCTGGCATATTTCAGGTTATACCGGGCAGATTCTGAAGACGGTACATATTCAGCAATTGCAGATAAGATATCCAGCCTTAGCTACCACGACAGGATTGTTACACATGGCAAGACCTATTATTATAAACTCCAGGCTGTCGACCTGGCAGGAAATGAAAGCCTTTTGACCGAACCCGTTTCGGGCGAACTTTTGACAGATACCCAGCCGCCTGTAATATACAGCATGAATTGCCCGTCATATAACGGAACTCTTCCGGCAAACCCACAAATCAGTGTATTTGCCGGTGACAATTACAAACTGTCGGGCATCACTCTGGAATATAAATTGGCAGGTGCCGGTGATGATCAATGGACTACAATCGGCACAAAAAAAGTAAATTCTGCAAGCGATGTTTATTCTGTAACATGGATTACCGAAGGCTTAACTGAAGACGAATACCTCATTAAAGCAACAGCAGCGGATCATATGGGAAATATAAGCGATCCGCTGATTTGCAGATTCAAATTGAATCTTCTTCCGCCCGAAAAACCGGTTCTGACAGCAGTACCCGGAGGATGGAAGGTAAGTCTTTCCTGGACATATGGGAATGACTCTGACCTTTCAGGATTCAGAGTTTATAGAAGTACAACACCTAACGGGTCATTTAAAATGATTAAAGAAACAACGAAAAACAGCTATGAAGATGAGATGTTAACTCCCGGTCAGACCTACTACTACAGAATTCTTGCCTTGGATATATACGGCAACGCAATCTGGAGCAACACAGAAATTGCAGTTCCCACAAGTGAAGATCCATACGCTCCTGTTGCCAATGCGGGTGGAAATAAACTTGCTTTGGTTGGCATGGAGGTTGCCTTCGACGGAACAATGTCAGATGACAATGACAGGATCGAAAAATACCATTGGGATTTTGGAGACGGGCAGGTATCATCACTTGCCAGGCCAACTCATATATACGCGGCAGCAGGGGAATACAGGGTGGTTTTAACTGTTTACGATCGGGCAGGGAATTTTGCACAGGATGAAATTACAGTACAGGTAAAAGACTTTTCAAAGGCAGGAATAATTAAGG
>JAAYNA010000115.1 GCA_012521105.1 Clostridiaceae bacterium | reverse complement strand
CCACATTGAGGGCACGGTATTGATGTCAAGGCCGATAAGCGAAACGGAAAATAGTTGGAGGAATAGTGTTAAAGATTTTGGTGGTTAAACAATGAATAGATTGGTACGTTTGGGAACAATAGACGATATGTTAGATTTATGGGGATATAGAGATAAAACTGACATTCCGAACACAGTTCGTTTTTTATTGATAATCTGAATACAAAGAATGCACAATTCTGGGCCGTGGAAATAGATGGACAATGCATTGCAGAATTATATGTATTCAAACATATTTTGATACGGATTTTGCGGATGGATTAACAAGAGCATATTTGTGAGGTTTAATAAATAAGATTGCTTAGCCCAGAAATGAATGCAGAAATATAAAACTTCAGCTGAAGTCAGCTGTTGGGTTGACATAAAGTGGGATACTGAGCCTGATTGGACCAACCAATGAATGAAAGCGTGGATAGGTGAATTAACCTGCCAAAAGACATTTTCGTGTCCAGGTACGGTCAGATCAAACATGTCCGCAGTCAATGGTATATTCAATATACGTGGATGCCAGTAGAGGCGAAAAGCATAAAGGAACTGATTGTAAGTAAGTACCGCTGGAGGTAAAATGAGTAAAGGATTTTGAAAGAAATTTGAAGAAATCAGACACGGTGAAAAGATAAGAGGTGTTAAATGTGGAAAACAGAATAAAAACCAAAAAAATCGATGACTGTATATGGCTTATGGATGATAACGGCGAAGCGACAGGATATCTTGTATGTGGCGAGAAAAAAGCTGCTGTTATTGACACGATGAACGGTATCGCTAATGTTCATGCTGTTGTCAGAGAAATCACAGAACTTCCGCTTACTGTAGTAAATACACACGGGCACTGTGATCATATTTTCGGCAATGTGTACTTTAATTGTGATTGCTTTTTACATCCCAATGATGCAGAGATTGCAGCCGAGCATACCGGATTTCCCGAATTTGTGAAGTTCTGCAAAGAAAATAAGCTTAAAATGCCTCCGTTTAAACCAATTAATGACGGTGAAACAATCGACCTTGGGGGGCTTACACTTGAAGTTATTTCTCTTCCTGGGCATACTCCGGGAGAAATTTGTCTCCTTTTAAAAGAAAAGCGCATATTGTTTACCGGTGACAGTATTAATCACCACCTTTGGATGCAATTGGAAGAAAGCCTGCCGTTAAGAATATTTCTTGAAAATCTTAACAGAATTTCATGGGTGACCGAAAAGGCGGACAGAATTCTGCACGGACATGCACAGGGGTTCGATGATATCTCGTTGTTTGATGAATTAAAATCCGGTATTAAAGAACTCATTGAAACAAAAGGCAAAGGTAATATAAGACACAGCAAAGAATACAAATGGTTCGGCGGCATTGCAAAACAATACCCATTCGATGGCGACGGAAGTGTTATTTGCTATTGCGATGAGAAGCTTGATTAAATATTTTGTAAAGAAACAGCACTTATTGGAAATGCTCATGATATCCCTGTAAAATAGATATTCCTTCAGGTACGGCCAGATTAAAGTGACAATAATACCAGCCTGAATCTACGGATTAGAAGATTTTTAAAAGGGATACAAGAAAAAATTTATATACTTGTTTATTATCTGGAAATGCCGCCCATACTGACATATAATTAAAATACAGGCTTTACAGTACAATTTGCTTTCTGTCCGCTTTTCCAGTAGAAACAGAATGTTAATACAAATTTAACATAATCATTAATTTTAAGAAATGATTGGGGCTGGTAAACAGATGTTAATGGTTGATATGACATGGAATGAGGTGGAAAAATATATCTCAGAGGTTAATGATAATCTGATAATACCTGTAGGGACTTGTGAACAGCATGGATATCATTTACCACTGGGTAATGATACTTTTGTAGCAGAATATATGGCAAATATCCTGTCTGAAAAAACTGGTGCGCTGGTTGCTCCTGCATTGAATTATGGTGTTAATCTTCCATGTGATGTACATCTGGCAGGAACTACATCAATAAAGCCTGAAACCCTGAAAGAAATAATAGTATCAATAACAGACTGGTGGAGACAGCAGGGGTTTAAACATTTTCTGCTGTTGACATATCATGGTGATCCATTCCATTTACAGGCGATGGAAAAAATATCTGATGACATTAAGTTATACGATTTATCTGAAATAGAATATTCAGATATACTTGAAAAGCAATCTGCCATCAGACATGCCTGTGAAGCTGAAACATCGGTTGCACTGTTTTTATATCCTGAAAAGGTAAAAATGGAATTAGTCAGAGAGCATGATATACCGTTTAATGATTTCAAAAAATACTTATTCCATGAAGAAAGCAATGTACCTGAGGGTTATGTCGGTAATCTGGGATATCCTTCCTGCGCGTCAGGAGATAAAGGAAGCGAAATTATTAACCGCATGACAGATAAAATGCTTAATGAATGCTGTGATTTTTTGAAACCTTCTTACTTAAAATAACTCTGTCGCCACAGCCATTATACTATTGTCTGTTGTAACAGAAAGCAGAAATATAATGATGGGCAGAGGATACCTTAAAGATGAACAAATATGAGTCAAAACGTATTAAAGAGGAAGTATTTCCATGGAAATTAAAGAATACAATAGTTTCAATCCCTGAAAAATAATTAACTTCCATAACCCCGGGCTATTTTTAGTATACAAATGTGTGCGACCGTCAAGCCGGAAAATGTGATGTATACTTGCTAGCTTGGTACAGGAGATGAAAATTATGATTGAAATTGAAGAAATACCGGTTGAGAGAATTAACGAGTTTTGGGAGAAGCATATCAAATACCTTGTCGACGATCAGATTGTTACGGATCCAAAGGATATCGAATACTTTTCCGGTCCTCAGTACCGGGATACAATCAAAGCCCACATGCTTATGACACCCGACAGATTACATATGGTATATTTTCTGAGAGACGGCGTCAGAATCGGAGCAACCCAGTTTGTCACATTTAAAAGCGAGGACGGAAAATGCCTCATTCTGGATTTCTGGGTGTTTCCGGAGTTCCGTGGCGGCGGAACAGGGCACCGCTGTTTTGAAGCCCTTGAACGTTATACCCGAGAAGACGGAGCGGCATATTTTGAAATTAACTGTGAAAAAGAAGCTTCCGTGAGATTTTGGAAGTCGCTCGGCTTTGTGGAAAACGGCGTGGATGAATACGGAATGCCGCTGTTTATCAGAAAATAATCGCACCATCAAAAAACACCTCCCAATGTCAGAATGGATTCTGTCATTTGAAGGTGTATATTTTTCATAATTATTTCTGAAAGATTATTCAGCGGGCAGTTGTTCAGATAGAAAAGTTTTTGTCATCCGGGTCAGCAGGTACTTTGAAATCAAAATCTTTAAAGTAGCAGACGTTTTGTGGTGTGTTTTTGGCACGCGGAAATTCAAAGCCTTTGTATTTTATCACAGGATTACGTTCTTTGCGCCCCACTCTGATTGCTGATGGGTATGCATTTCTCTTACCCCTGGGGAAAGATTCATGTTCACTACGGCAAATGTATCAGAAATAGGGAGTTCTCGCTTTGTGATTTCTCTGGACCAACCACCTGGTCTGAGAATCATGTTCGTATCTGAAAATGAATATTTCAGGTTCGGGATGAGACCTATATCTGTAGCCGGCGGAACTAACATATCAAGATTTTCTTTATCACGATTTATATTTCTCGGACCAAGATCCAGTGTGCTACAGCCATCTGAACGTATGGGTTCTGGATTAGGGGATTCTTTTAAAGTATTTCCACGGTTCAATTCATTGATGTACAATAAAGGAAAAAGGTTTCCATGGGGGAATACAATGAGAATACTGGTAATTGAAGACGACCGGAATATTTCTTTTGCGATTAACCGCTTTTTATCCGTGCATGGGCATGAAGTAACCTGCTGCTATAATCTAACAGAAGCGTACAAATATAATCCGAACAGACAGGATTTCATTATTATTGATCTCAACCTTCCGGACGGAGATGGTTTTGAATATCTGGATTATGTCAGATCCGGCGGGATACGTGTACCACTCCTTATTATAACGGTAAGAGATCAGGAAGGCGATGTTGTTCGGGGGCTGGAGATGGGAGCTGATGACTATTTGACTAAGCCTTTTTCCTTACCTGTACTTAAAGCCAGGATGGATGCAATTTTAAGGCGTGCCGGTTTCGACTGTAATGTTAACAGGATTAAATGCGGGAAACTGGAGCTGGACAAAGCAACGAAAACAGTTTTTTTAGAAAACAAAATGCTGGATTTAACTGCGAAGGAGTATGAACTGCTGGAACTTTTTATGGAAAACCAGGGACTTATTTTACCACGGCAAAAAATTATAGATTTGCTTTGGGGCTGGGAACGAGGGGATGTTTACGATAACACTCTGACTGTAACTGTTAAACGTCTCAGAGAAAAAATTGCACCATATCAGGGCTATATTCATACCGTCAGGGGAATTGGATACCGTCTGACAGGAGGAGATGAATAGTGGCTAAGGCTTTGAGGACTTTAATTTTTCCCGTATTTTGCTTTTTTGGTACATGTATAATTCTGTATTTTAATCCGCGTTTAGACTGGATTACGGTCATTTGGCTTCTTGCGCTGAATATAATTTTGGGTTTTGTTCATTGTTTTTTGCATAAACGTGAGGAGAAAAAGCTGCTTGATGATATCGACCAACTGATTGACCTGCTTCACTGCCTTGAAGAGCAGGAAGTGCGCCTGCCTCTGAAAGAAGATGTTTTTGGAGTTTTGAGAGATGAAATATGTAAAAGCCTGGTCAGTCAAAGGAAAATCCGTGATGAAGCAGTTAAAGCCAAAGAACAGCTAAAACGAAACACCGAGGATATCACACATCAGATCAAGACTGCTTTAACCGCAGTACTTCTTTTTTTGGATCTGATGAAATCAGATCCGGATCGTGCGCCGGAATATCGGGAACGGATGCGCCAGGAAGTCGAGCGGCTTTATGAATTCAGTGACCTGCTATTAAAGCTGTCGTCTTTGGATGCCGGCGCAGTCGATATGAACAAGACTTCCTTCCGGGCAAAAGAACTGGTTATTGACGCGGAAATGAGCCTTGAGTATCTGATAAGACAGAAATCCGTAAGCATTGAAGTTTCAGGTGATGATTTTATTCTTGAAGCTGACCGGGTCTGGCTTTTACAGGCTCTGATTAACGTGGTTAAAAACGCTGTAGAGGCTTCCCCGCAAGGAGCTAAAGTTTACATTTCTTTTCAGCAGAATGCAGTTTTTCAAAGCATTAAGGTCAGGGACTCCGGCCCCGGAATCAGCCGGGAAGAACAGCGCAGGATTTTTGAACGCTTTTATAAAAGCAATCCCCAGTCGCAGGGTTTCGGTATAGGTCTTGCTCTGGCTCAATCCATTGTCAGACAGCATGGAGGAGAGATTTTGGTTTCATCATCCGAGCGGGGCAGCGAATTTGAATTGCGCTTTTATTCTCAGCAATGCAAAGAAAAAAGGCTTGTCGGTTAACAAGCCTTACAATTACTCTTCACGCAGAGCGGTAATGATACTTTGTTCTGATATTCTGCGTATTCCGCTCTCCATGGCTGCCCGGATTCCCAGAATACTGATCAGGAAAAATAGAACAAGAAGCGGATAGTTTATGTTAAGAGCAAGTATAAACGGAGAAAACATAAACTTTTTCTTCGCGGATATGACAAAGATGCCGCCAACCAGCATTAAAATATAATAAGTAATAACCCGTCTGATTATAAACCAGCTTTCATAATGAAGCATCTTTTTTAACTGCTCTTCAGTCATCCCGGCGCTTCTTAACAGAGCAAAATCTCTGGTTCGTGTCTGAAGATTGATATGAAAGCTGTTATAGGCATTGGAAAATCCAATGATAATAAACAGAATCATAGAACCTGCAGTTAAGAGAAGCTCATTACGGTATTGTTCTTCATTTAAGGCCTGCTCGGTCAATATATTTGTAGTATAGAAATCGGCCTTTGGAATATATTTATTCATTGTTTTACGAACTTCTTCTGTTACCTGAGGCAATACATCCAAATCAGCTTTTATTTTTACGCGGTATACCAGAGGATGCACTTCATCTATTTTGCTGTTGCTAAAAAGAAAATCCTCCAGCTTAGCCCGGGATGTAAAAAGGGCGATCTGGTTCGGCGTCATGGGATTAAGCTCGAAAGGGAACTTGTCAATCCGGCCTGTGATGGGTAAATCATATTGTTTTCCGTCTTCACTGTCAAAAACAGTTATTTTGGCAGCGGTATTACTGGACAAAGGTATATATTCACGGTACTTATAGGCTTTATTGGGATTTTTTGCTGTTCTGTCGAGTAAAAGAAAACCGTTTTGCGCAGAACCATCCAATCCGTATTCCGCAAGTAAAGTCTCGAAATCACCATCTTCCAGAGCATAAACCGTTACTACAGGATCATAATCCCTTCCGCTTTCTTTTATGGATTCCATTAATTGCTCAGAGATAAACTCCTGGTTTTCTGCCTGCAAATATTCGAAGTCATAGGAAGTAAAAATATGAACAGCCTCAATTTCAGGAATATTTTCAAGCTCGGACAATAAGGAACCTGGTGCTCTCTGAATTGTATAGAAAGTACTGGTCAGCGTATAAGGTGAATCAGGTGTGTTGTATTTTTCTTCGAGACCTCGTTGTGTATGAACAATGAGAACTGTGCTGAAAATCAGGGCGGCCAGCGCCATAGCCAGAGAAAGACCCCGGAATGTGTGGATGTAGCTTAAAGAATTATCCTTTGCCAGTCCGCGGACAGCATTCTGGTCGTTTTTTCCGATACGTTGGCGTATCCGGCCTTTAAAGGTACAGATGCCTTTCAACGATTCAATTATGGAAAGCCTGCTGCTTTGCTTTGCGGGTTTGAGCGCGGCCAACAATACGCACAGCAGAGCCAGAACGAATAAGATAATAAAGACTGCCGGGTTTGGCATAACCGGCCTGAATTGCTCAGTCTGGCCTGTTTGAGGTATTTTTATCGAATTTAACCACATTAGATAAAACAGTAAATTGGTGCAGAGATAAGCCAAAACCATTCCAAAAAGTATAGGACGCAAACTTAAGCGCAAGGCTTTTTCAATAACCAGACGGCGCACCTGTCCCGGTGTCATGCCGGTGCTTTTCAAGAGGGCAATCTGACGCAGTTCATGATTGCTCCATACGTTAAAGGAATTGTATATCATCACCGCAAAGAGAACCATCATGCAAACCAGCAGGCCAACACGCATACTCCAGCGTTCGATAAAATTACGGGAAGGAATAAGGCCTGACCTGAAGATAAGTCTGCTCTCGAGATATTCGGTATTGTAGTTCAGAAGGCCATCTTTCAGTAATTCGTCTTCATTTTTTCTTCCAAGTTCCTGTAAAATCTGACGCATTAATGTATAAGTGTCCCGCTCGCTTTTAAACCATATGGTAACGTATACGAAATTGCTATCGTTCTGAAACAGATTTTCCCTGTCTTTTTCGGTGAGCTGCCCGTAGAACAGGTAAACCTTGTCAAAGCTCAGGAGTTGAGCTTTGTAAATGCCACATATCCGATATTCCCTGTCTCCTAACCTGATAATTTTCCCCAGTGAGTAAGCAGGGTTCTCAGCTATGAAAACATCTGAGACCAGGATTTCATCGCTTTGTTTCGGCAGACTGCCATCCAGCAGCTGTGATTCAATAAAGCCTGAACAGGAGTCAAAAAGCACAGGGCTTTGCAGATAGAGGTCTGCATCTGTGCGCTGAAATGGAACACCTTCTATCCGGATAACTTTGGCAGGCTCCAGCATTTTTATGCCTGTATTTTCCTGCAAGTACCTGTATTCTTTTTCAGAAACGTCGTATAATACAGCGTGATAATCACCAAACATTTTTTTATGGTAATTTTGCTGTGACAGCTCCAGATCGCTGTATATAAAGAGCAGAGTCCCAAGTATAATCACCGCAACAAGAACCGAATAAAAAACAGCTGATGAAAGTCTGCGGTTTTTAACACTGTTTTTGGCCAGTTCGGAAATAATCATCATGAAACCTCCTTTTCGTGCAGTATGCCGTCAACCATGAACATGATTCTTTCACAGGCGAGAGCTACCTTTTCGTCGTGAGTTACCAATAAAATTGTTGCCCGAAATCGTTGGTTTACCAGACGGAAAAGTGATGTTATTTCTTCTGTATTCTTCCGATCCAGATTGCCTGTTGGCTCATCCGCCAAAATTATTGCCGGCCTTGTTACCAGACTGCGGGCAATGGCCACTCTTTGCTGTTCACCGCCCGACAGCTGGTTAGGAAAACGTTTAAGCTTATCTCCGATTCCCAAAGTCTGAATGATTTCCTCAAAGAAAGCCTGAGCCGGTTTCCTTTGATCCAGAAGTAAAGGCAGAAGGATGTTTTTCTCAACCGTTATATTGGGGATAAGGTTAAATGACTGATAGATTAATCCGATATTTCGCCTGCGAAAAACGGTCATATCTTTTTCATTCAAAGAAGTGATATCCACATCCTGGATCAGGACCTGGCCCTCAGTAGGCCGGTCAACTCCTGCCAGCATATGCAGGAAAGTAGATTTTCCTGAGCCGCTGTCTCCCATAATGGCAACAAGTTCGCCCTTTTCTATTGCTAAATTCACATGATTTAAGGCAATTACCTGTTCAGCACCGGGATATATTTTAGTCAGATTCCGTGTCTCCAAAATTGGCATATGTGAATACTCCTTTCATAATTGTTATCATATGAAGAAGAATACGACACCTATGTGACAGGAAAGTGACAAAGAAATACTTCCATAGAACTAAAAAACTTACAGATATGCTTCCATAGACATAAGGTGAGCAGTTAAAAAATTCACATAATAGACCACTTGCCAAATGGCAGAACAACAGTTTATTTAAGAAATACGGTTATACATGGAGAAACAGAAGATAGATTAATTATGAGAAAGTGGTTAATATAAATTAGTCCCTTTATATTATATATCATATTCTCTCTTGAATTAAAGGAATACAGCCATAATTATTTAAATGTTTCCTTGAACGGTGGCTTATAAAAATTACAGAAAAACCATTGGCATGTTCTCTTTGACGGTGATGTCGACGATAATTCCACTCTGTGTAAGTTCTTCGATGAGAACGATAGAGCCCATAAAAGTCTGAGTCGGTTGACAAGTTCCTGTGAGAGAGACACGTTGAGTGCGTTACATTGATGTCGAGGGTAAAAGATTGAGAGAGCTGAAAACCCTTATATATCAACGCTTTCAGCACACATGGGTATGAAACCCACCAGACGAAAAACATGAAAATATCGCTT
>JAAYNA010000021.1 GCA_012521105.1 Clostridiaceae bacterium | reverse complement strand
TTAAACTGGCGGAGAGACTGGGATTCGAACCCAGGGTGGGCGTAAACCCACGCCGGTTTTCAAGACCGGTGCCTTAAACCAGCTCGACCATCTCTCCACGTTTTTGCTATGTAAGTATAACATGATAAATGAATAATTGTCAATACCCCGTATAGTCGGTAAATTGCGGAATTCATGTGTCTGAAAAACCCGCTTTTGAGCCCCTGGAATTATGATAAAAGGGCATGTTTCATGCCCTTTAAAATACGCCAAGGAGTTTTTATCCCGGTTGTAACTTTATTGTTGCAAAACCAATATCAATGATTTATTGTAAAAGATTAATCGGCATCGGGTATTGCAACAATTATCCCTGATGGCTCTGAGCGGAATTACGATTAGCCATTTCTATGGCCTTTTTAACCATATTTCCACAGTCTCTCGAGGATACTGCACCCCAGCCATCAGTTTTTACAATATCATACACACCGAGTTCTTTCGCAATTTCCTCCTTGAGGTGTTCTGACATGATGCCATTGCGCCTGCTCATGATATCCCTCCTCAATTTTCGGCATAAAGCCTTGCGAACCTCGCTTCGAACTCCTTGGCGTACAAGATTATTTTATCCCTTCTTACACAGTCTATACTTGTATTATTTGGTTGCTATTGTGTTCAGTGGCTTAGAGGGCTTACTTATTTCACACAATGCTTCGGATGCTTCCATATCCAACTCCGACCTGCCGGTTGTAGCGATATCGCCAAGCGAAACCATACCTATAAGCTGCTGGTTTTCCACAACCGGAACCCTTCTAATCTGCCTTGATGCCATAACTTTTGTGATTGACTGTACATCCTCGTCGGGAGTAACCGTAGTCACTTGTGATGTCATAACATCTCTAACAGGAGTTGAATAGGGATCCTTTCCAGATGCAATATTTCTAACTACAAGATCTCGATCGGTAACAATTCCTGTAAGGCCATTATTATCAACAACCGGTATAGCACCAACATTGTGCTGCTGCATTAGCTCGGCCACTTCTTTTATTGTAGCATCAGGTGAAACAGTAACTATGGATTTTGTCATCACTTCGCGTACTTTCATTGTATTCTCATCTCCTTTTTAGTTCTCGGATATAGTTTAACCTTTCGCATTTCTACAAATACTCATTTCATGCATGTTAAAGGGCCCTTTTTATGGAAATTGATCTTGAAAAATATTTCAAGTGATCAATCTGTCCATGAGTTCTTGCCTTGCAAAACAATATAATGCTTTGTTATTTATTACTTGTGAAACCAAAACTGAAATGGTTACGGTATTCGAGAAAATTCATTTTTATCTGACAAACTGTCTCTCCTATCCACAAAAAAAGAATAAACTCTTTTGATGAAGCTGTGGATAAAATAATGTTTTTCAGTATTTTCACAGGTACTTTATTCAGAAATACCCCAAAAATATGCTGGCTATCCACAAGGCTGTGGATAACTTTTTGCATATAAAAACCCTTGTAACTCTTTATTTACAAGGGTTATAGTGCTTATCAAGTTTTAAGTTGAGATTTTGTCCACTTTTTTGTGGATAGTTTTACGTTTTGTCCACAGGATGTCAATACAACCTAACTTCATGTCATGTATTTACAAATTCCAACATTTTCAGAATATCACTCAAACTTCATGCTTATATCCATTGCCTTTACAGAATGGGTTATTGCTCCGACAGATATTATATCAACCCCTGCAGCAGCTACATCCTGAATATTATCAAGGGTAACATTACCCGAAGCCTCGGTTATGGCTTTTCCTTCAATTAATTCAACAGCCTGCTTCATAAGCTCGGGTGGCATATTGTCAAGCATAATAATGTCAGCTCCGCTGTCTAAGGCTTCTTTTACCTGATCCAGGGTTTCGGTTTCAACCTCAATTTTTACAGTGTGAGGAATTGCTGCTCTAACTGCCTCAACAGCCTGTTTAATTCCGCCTGCAGCCTTAATGTGGTTGTCTTTAATTAATACTCCATCCGAAAGCGAGAAACGATGGTTGGTTCCGCCCCCAACCCTAACAGCATATTTTTCCAGCAACCTGAGCCCCGGTGTTGTTTTCCTTGTATCTACAACCTTTGCATTATAGCCTGTAATCCTGTCTACATATTTACGAGTTTCAGAAGCAATGCCGCTAAGCCTTTGTAAAAGGTTCAAAGCCGTTCTTTCGGCTTTTAACAATGCCCTGCTTTTTCCCTCAACTAATAAAAGCTTTTTTCCTTTTTCAACAAAGTCCCCATCTTTAACAAAGGGCTGTAGTTTCACGTCAGGATCAAGCATTTTGAAAGCTTCCATACAAATTTCAAGCCCTGCTATAACCCCATTCTGCTTTGCTACCAGGTAAGCCCTCGACACACTGTCCGCCCGAACCGTATAGTCGGTTGTTATGTCCCCCATGGGCATGTCCTCGCGAAAAGCCCTTTCAAGTATATCCTTAACTACCCAATTCTCCATTTCCTTTCTTCCTTTCACATACACCATTTTCGGTAATTCACAATATCTAAATGCTCATATAATTGTATTTACCTTAAAGTTTATATCATCGGTTTGTGGATAATCGGACCTGTAATGAGCTCCTCTGCTTTCTTTCCGCATCAATGCTGATTTAATAACCAGCTCCGCCAATGTCAGCATATTTACAAATTCCCACTGTTCAATTGTTGTATAAGCTTTGCCTGATATCTCCTGTTTCATCTCAAGAACCCGTTTCATTGCTTCCTGTAAGTTTTCCTCATCACGTACTATACCTACTTTTTCTGTCATCAGTTTACGGAGCTTTAATTTTAAAACATTGACATTTTCAAGGGGTTCACTGCTTACTTTTTCAACATTTAACAGTTCCGGAGCGACTGTCTTGTGTTTGGTTCCGTTTAACACCCTGTTGCTAACCTCAATGGCTATTCTTCTGCCAAAAACAAGGCCTTCCAGAAGGGAATTGCTGGCCAGGCGGTTTGCACCGTGTATTCCATTACATGCTGCTTCACCGCATGCATAAAAACCATCTATTCCGGTCCTCCCATAAGCATCGGTCATTATACCTCCCATACTGTAATGAGCTGCCGGAGCAACAGGTATTTTATCCTTTGTAATATCTATTCCATATTGCATACAGGTTCTGTAAATAGTTGGAAATCGATTTTCAACATATTCCCGATCTTTGTGTGAAATATCCAAAAACACATGGGATGAACGCGTTTTTTGGATCTCCTGAAAAATCGCCCTTGATACAACATCCCGTGGGGCAAGCTCTGCCATTGGATGATAACTGGGCATAAAACGCTCGCCCTTCGCATTTAAAAGGACAGCACCTTCACCCCTTACTGCTTCTGAAATAAGAAAAGACCTGTTTTCGGGATGACACAAAACAGTAGGATGGAACTGTATAAACTCAAGATCCATAAGCCTTAACCCTGCACGATATGCCAGGGCTATACCGTCGCCTGTTGCCACAGGCGGATTGGTTGTATTATAGTATAACTGCCCGTAACCACCGGATGCGCATACAACCGATTCAGATAAAAACAGCTTAAACCCGTTTAAATCTTCCATAAAGGTAAGAAGTCCAATGCATTTTCGGTTCTCTGCAATAATATCAATGGCAAATGTTCTTTCGTATATTTTTACATTCTCATGCTTTAACAGAGCATGAATTAAAGTGTCGCACACTTCTTTACCCGTAGCATCTCCGGTATGAACAATCCGGTTTTTGCTATGCGCTCCTTCCCGGGAAAGTGCCAACTTGTTATTTTCTGCCCTGTCAAAATTTACACCATAGCGGCACAGAATATCTATATTTTCAGCTGCTTCGCTGACAAGGGCCCATACAGTTTCTTCATTGCATAAGCCTGCTCCTGCATAAATGGTGTCTTTAAAATGGCACTCCGGAGAATCATCTTTATCTAAAGAAACAGCAATACCACCCTGTGCAAGTACAGAGTTGCTTATATCGAGAGTTTCCTTCGTGATAACGGCTACCTTAACATTTTTGTCTGTCTGAAGTGCGGTGTAGACTCCTGCAATGCCGCTTCCGATTATAATTACATCATAGTGTTCATAGGGTATGTCATTAATGTTAAAACCAACCAAATACCTGTCCACGATGTCCTTCCTTCGGGCAATTAATTATAAACCGCCCAGATAATAATGACATATAACTGTTTAAACTTTATTGTATTACTGTCTTCTCTTTTTGTAAAGCGCTATGCAGGTCTTTAGCTGAAAAAATTTTAATAATACCCTATGATAAATTTCCGGCACCATTATACTAAGATTTCGGCGAAAGGACAGGTAGTACAGAAGCCCCGTACGGCATGGCTATTATCCGGGCTGGGCTTTGAGTATCTCTGACAGCGGCTCTCACTGCAGACTCAGCACTGGCAAAGGGTTCCAGATGAATTCTTCTGACAAGATCCGCATCAAGATCGCTTACCAGCATTATTCTTGCTTTTTGTAACACTTTTGCTATGGCTGCAGCTTTATGGGCACCAAGTTTAAAATCTTTCTGTATATGAGAGATTATTTCACTGCTTTTTTTGTGCTCTGTCATCCACTTTTCAAACGTCTTTTCGCCCAGCCCTTCCGAGCAGGAGGCTATCCATATAATAATGCCCCCCTCCCTGACTGCATACTGCGCATTATCCAGAGCCTTCTGTGCCTGATACATATTAATGTCTTTAGGATAGCCTCCTGCAGAAACCACTAATATATCAGCAAGTTCCGGGATTTCCAGCTTGTACATTTTATCAAGAAAACGGCAGCCTTCCCGGTGTGCCTCAATATGGTGGCCACTTACGCAATGGATTATTTCTCTGTTCTCATCAAGCACTACATTGACAATAAAGTCAGCAGGGCAAAATTTTGCAACTTCATCAATATCCTTACGGATAGGGTTTTGGTCAATTGCCCCTGCCGAAGCTTCAGGCAACACCATACGGCTGTGGTTTGCCTGGATGGCAGAACGTGTTGATACCCCGGGCATGATGGCTTTCATTCCACCGCTGTACCCGGCAAAATAATGGTACTCAATGTTCCCGATACAAACCCTGAAATCTGCCTCTGCTACGGGACGGAATATTTCTACAGGTGTTCCGTAACTTGTTTTACCAAGGTAAATACACTCATCACTGTCAGAATCAATACACTTTATTCGCTCATATATTTCCCTTCCGACAAGATGTCTTTTTTCCTCCTCGGTATGCTTTCTATGACTGCCAAGAGCAAAGACAACGGTTATGTCTTTGTCCGGAATCCCTCCCCTGTTAAGCTCCTCCAGTACCTCCGGCAGTATCCTGTGGGTTGGAACCGGACGCGTTATGTCGCTTGTAATAATTGCTATCTTCTGTCCGGTTCTTACCCTTTCGCTGAGAGGCCTAGAACCAATTGGTGAATTAAGCGAGCGCCTGACTTCTTTTTCCCCGGTCAGTTTAATATCCACTTTATTTGGCTTAAGAACCGACAGGTAATCATCTTTATCAAATGATACCGATATTTTTTCCTTTCCGTATCCAAAAAGTACTTTCATTTAAATCCCCTAACTTCAGCCTTTCTGTAAATCGCGACAATATGCCCTTTCCATAGCTTCTATAAGAGGCAGTTTTTTGCCCGACATAAACCGTATCATGGCACCGCCTGCTGTACATACATAGTTTACTGAAGAAAGGTCAATGAATTTTGATGCTGAATTTACTGTGTCACCGCCACCTATTACAGAATATCCCCGGCTTTCCGCAATTGCCTGCCATATGCCGCGGGTGCCGTCTTCAAAAACAGGATTTTCATATACCCCGGCTGGGCCATTGGCAAAAACAGTACCTGCGGTTTTTATAACTTTTGCATACCGCTCTGCTGTCTTAGCGCCAATATCCATAAATAAAGTATTCTTTGGCATTTCGTGAAGTTCAATCTCTTTACGCTGCCCGTCAATTTCCATTGCCAAATCCAGAGGCGCTTCAATTTTTTCAGGGTAATTGTCCAGATACCGTTTCGCTTCATCTACAAAGGTCAACAGATCCCGGTCCTTCAGAAAATTCACTGTTTTTTCTCCGACATCCACACCTTTTGCCATCAGCATCACAATGCCCGTTACGCCTGCAGTAAGAATCTTATCGGCCGTGCCGTTTTGGAGAACAATTTCCATCATTCCAAAAGCATCAGAGATCTTTGCCCCGCCCAGCACAAACACACAAGGTTTTTTGGCACCATACCGCACGCTGGAAAGGGCCTTGTACTCTTCAAACAGCAGAAAGCCTGCAGCCGTGGGCAGCAGCTCCTGGAACGCCACCATTGACGGGGCATTGCGGTGCGCAGCCGAAAAAGCATCATTTACATACATGTCAAAAAGAGGTGCAAGGGAGCGAACCAGGTAAGTATCAAGCATTTGAAAAGGACTCAGCTTTACATCCTTTTCAAAAGTGGAAACCTCTTCAGTTAAGTAGCGCAAATTGCCAAGCAGTATTATCTCGCCATCCTGCAGCATTTTTATCCTCTCCAGGGCCGCCGGACCACATACATCGTCAATATAAAAAACATTTTTGCCCATTAACGAGGTCAGACGTTTGGCATGCTCTTCCATTGATATCAGGTTCTGATAATCCAGCGTATCACCCTGGTGGGCAATGATTGCAGTTTTCGCTCCCCCATCCGACAAGTATTTAAGTGTGGGAATGCTTTTAACAATACGGTTATCGTTTACAATCTTCTTTGTGGAAGGGTCTATCGGACAGTTTATGTCAAGGCGCAAAAGCACCCTTTTACCCTTCACGGCTTTTCCATGCAGTGGTGTCATTTTTATTTCCATTTTCCCAGCCCCAGATACCCATTTGTTTTGGCTATGGCTTCCAAACGATCTGACTGCATATTCATTGCAGCACGGACCGCATCTATGGTCTCAGGAATGGTAACGGCTTCCTGTGGGATATTTATGGCAAACATGATATCATCGCCGCTTTCAACAACGCTGTCTTCCCAAATACCGATTTCATACATGTCGCCCCTCGGATTACCCAGATCGCGCGCATAACGGAAAAAGGATGCATTCCCAAGGAATCCGTCGTCAATCCTGACTACCCGGATACGGTCATGCTGTTTAAATGCATCAAGCGCCATTTCTTTTGATATTTTTTTCTTTCCGGTGGCAACAACCGAAATGATATGACCATGGGTAACGGGTGTATGAACAAGAATGCCCGTTGCATTTACATGAGGCATTATGGTCATTAAGTCTACAGCCTGATGGCTGGGTGCCTTTTCCATCTGCAAAGCATTGGTCAGTCCCCTGTGGTAGTCACCCGGATCGGCGACCCGGCGCACAATTGTAATGGCTACTTTTTCTATGCCGTACAGGCGATCAAGACAGTCCACCGCTCGAATAAGACCGGTTGTATTACATGATGTCAGTTTCAGATAGTCCTTATTCAGCCCTTTTTCATAGTTGGCATAGCCATGGAAAAACACGTCTGCCACTGTATTGTCTTCACCGCCCTGAAATACGGCTTTAACCCCTTTTGATTTGTATATTTCCTTATTCTTTGCACCTACCCCTGCAGGCGTTGAATCCAGTACAATATCAACCTTATCCAAAAGGTCATCAAAGTCGCCTGCAACAGGTATGTCCAATGCATCAAATTCTGATTTGTCAGCGCCTGGAACAAGATACAGATCATGGGGCATTCCCCTCTCCTTTAACGCGCGGACGGACAGTGTGGGTTTAATATCCGCAACGCCGACAAGTTCCATATCCTCCTGCAATATCACGCCATCCGCAAGCCTCTGGCCAATCACACCATAACCAACAACAGCTACCTTTACTTTTTTCATATGACTTCCCCCCTGTTATTTTAATTTCAGTTAAAATCATTTAACACCAATAACCTTACGAATCTGCTCCACACCGGTTTCAAGGCTTGTCAGTACCGGAACGTCAATATCCTTAAGCAAAGGCATCAGATGGTACATGCTTCCCTGGGCAAGAACTACAACGTCATTGTTTTTTGCAGCTTCCTTTACTTTTGCAATGACCATTTCGTTGTGTTTTTCCTTATCACCTGTCTTCAGAAGAAAATCATACGCCCCGTCAACATAACAGCGTTCAACTGAAACCTCCCTGCCCATTTCCCTGGCAGTATTCTCTATAAGCCGGCTTGACGGTTCAACGGTTGATATGGCAGTAGCTATAACAGCTATCTTGCTTCCAAGTTCCACAGCTTTTCTTGCCATTGGGTAATCAATTTTCAATACCGGAATGTTAACCTGCTTAGCCGCAATATCTGCAGCCTCTCCAACCGATGAACACTGGTTTAATATACACGCACAGCCCAAATCCTCACAATTTTTGAAATATACACACATCCGGTGCACTATTCCAGGAGTAATCCCCTTGTTCTGAAGTGCTTCCTCAAGCAGACTGTCGTCAATAATATTAATCATTTCCACCCCGGGAAGCTTTTCCTGGAACTGCTTTTTTATATCCTCCACCGAATACAGGAAAGTATGAACAACACCAACTCTTTTACTCACC
>JAAYNA010000020.1 GCA_012521105.1 Clostridiaceae bacterium | reverse complement strand
TCACAAAAGAAGTCAATATCTGTATCTTTATATCCTTTGCTTTTCAAAAGAAAAATACATCTCTCTTTTTGAACATCTAAGGAATAAGCATCATCCGCAGCCTGCCTTGCAGATGAAACTCTAGTATATTCTGCTATTTTACCCATAATAACATGCCTCCTTTCTGTGTTTCCCTTCTGTTATTAGCATAACACATGAAAAACACGAGTGATTCGGAGTCATGTATTCAGTAAATTACGGTTCATTGTTTATTATTTTAAAACATCGATAAATCTGCTCTAAAAGTATTACCCGGGTAAGCTGGTGTGGAAATGTGAGATTTGAAAGGCATAAATTATAATCTGCCTCTTTAACAAGCTGTCTGTCAAGGCCAATTGAGCCTCCAATTATAAAAGAAATACTGCTTCGGCCCTGCAGCATCCATGAAGATAAAAACTCTGAAAGTTTTAATGAATCAGGTTGTTCCCCTTTTAAATCAAGAACAATGGTAAATGTGTTTTTATATAAAGAATTTCTGATTCTGTCTGCTTCTTTTCTGAGCGCCTGCTCTTTCTCAGCATCGCTCAAAGTTTCGGGAACTTTTTCTTCTGAAACCTCATTTATGGTAATTTTGCAATACCGGGAAAGTCTTTTTACATATTCTGAAACAGCATCTTTCAAATATTTTTCTTTAAGTTTTCCAACAGAAACAATTTGTATTTTCAAAGCTGCAGCCTTTCTAATTTATTTCCATACCTGTTACGTTAGTATCCTATGACTCTGACAGGTAAATCTTCAATAAACCAAATTATTATACACTGATTACTTCGCTGACCCTGTCTCGCCGCGCAACTCCAAGATAAACATCCCTTCCGGCAATAATGGATTTCTCCAAAAGAACATTTTTAACTGTTTCAAAAGCAAGCTCCGGAAAATTATTCTCTTTGCTTAGATGCCCAAGAAGGAATTTCTTGGTCCCCATTTTTGCAAGATATGCCACAACCTGGGCTGCCATATCATTGCATAGGTGCCCTTTATCTCCTAAAATACGCTTTTTTAAAGGCCATGGATATCTGCCCATCTTCAGCATTTCGATATCGTGGTTTGACTCAATTAAAATCATATCGCTCCCTTCAAAACACGAAAGGAGTTTTCTATTCATATGCCCTATATCTGTAGCAATGGTTATTTTTTTACCCTTATATAAAAAATTAAAACCCACCGGTTCTGCAGCATCATGAGGTGTCATGAAAGTATTTATTTCCAAATCACCTATACTAAAATTATCCCCTGTGTTAAACACACGAATGCATCCGGGTTCTAATTTTTTTAATGCAGCCCTCATCGCTTCCCAGGTTCTCAGGTTCGCATAAATGGGTATACCAAACCTGCGGGATAGAACTCCGGCTCCCAATATATGATCCATATGTTCATGGCTGATTAAAATAGCTTGTACATCACGTATGTCCTCGCCAATTGAGGAAAGCGCTTCTTCTATTCTCTTTCCGCTTAGACCTGCGTCAACCAGAATTTTGGTATTTTTATTGGATACATATATAGCATTTCCGCTGCTGCCGCTAAATAAGCTTACAAGTGTTATCATATAAAAATAACTCCTTCTAAATAAACAAAAACTTTCTATTAAAATTGAAACAGGAATACCACAGAAATTTAATCAGCTTATTCTTTCAATATCAGCGCCAAGTGACCTTAACTTTTCCTCCAGCTTTTCATATCCTCTGTCAATATAGTCAATGTTTGATATCACTGTTTCTCCACGAGCCATTAAACCGGCAATCACCATTGCAGCTCCGGCCCTTAAATCCATTGCCCGGACTGGAGCCCCGGTTAAGCGCACAGGACCTTCTATTACTGCCATACGCCCTTCAACTTTTATCTTTGCACCCATTCTCTTAAGCTCATCCACGTACTGAAATCTGTTGTCCCATACTCCTTCTGTAATGGTGCTTGTTCCTTCAGCCCTGCATAGCAGAGAAGTGACAGGCGGTTGAAGATCTGTCGGGAACCCAGGATAAGGAAGTGTTTTTATATTCACTTTCTGAATTTTGTCCTTGCAATATACGCGGATACTGTCATCATATACATCTACCTTAACGTTCATTTCCTGTAGTTTTGCAGTCAATGATTCCATATGCTTCGGTATAATGTTTTTAACTAAAACATCTCCCTTTGTGGCCGCTGCTGCGATCATAAAAGTTCCCGCTTCAATCTGATCGGGAATAATTGTATATGTGTGCCCACCTTTAAGATGCTTTCTGCCTCTTATTTTTATTACATCTGTACCTGCACCCTTTATATCTGCACCCATGGCATTTAAAAAGTTTGCAAGGTCCACGATATGTGGTTCTTTTGCTGCGTTTTCAATCGTGGTTACACCCTCGGCTTTAACCGCTGCAAGCATTATATTTATAGTGGCACCAACGCTGACAACATCAAGGTACACCGGTGCACCAACAAGCTTTTGCGCACTTAATATTATTTTTCCATGCTCTATTTCAACCTTTGCCCCTAAGGCCTCAAATCCCTTAATATGCTGGTCGATTGGCCTTACACCAAAATCACAGCCGCCGGGAAAAGTAACAACGGCTTTATTGAACCTTCCAAGAAGTGCACCCATTAAATAATATGAAGCACGAAGCTTACCAATTTTTTTATTGGTTGCAGTAAAAGAATTAATATTCGAAGTATCTATCTGAATTGATGAATCATTTATCTTTTTTATTTTTGCCCCTAAGTCTGTCAATATATTCTTTAATATTGATACATCTAAAATATCGGGTATGTTTTCAATGATACAGTCACCATCCGATAAAATTGTTGCAGGAAGGATAGCAACTGCAGCATTTTTTGCCCCACTAACATTTACTTCACCTTTAAGCCTTTTCTGGCCATTTATAACCAACTTTTCCAATAACCAACACCTAGCTTTCCTGCTCTTTTGTAAAAAATTAGTTTTACTGTCAGCAAAATTTTTATACTGTTCTAAAATATTATAACATTATCTGTTCCAAAAGCTCAATCAGGAAATTACAATATCTAAATATTCAATATGAATTACTCATCCATTCACCTGTAAAAGCGTTAAATAATACATCATCACCTGTGGAAAGCCTTACTCTCCAGACCGGGGTATCATATAGTTCATCTTTCTGGGCAAGAAAATAACCTAGATCTATAGATTCAACCGGGGCGCCAATCCTATCCTTGTTCATCAGCAAAACAACCTCTGCAGATACGGCGTCATCCTCTTTATTTACCTTTAAATCATAAAATATCCTTATACTTCCTTCAACCTGCACAAGAACTTTATTTTCAATTGTAAAGACAATTTTGTTATTAAAAACAGGCATCTTTTTATACAGCTGAACATATTCCACAATAACAGTACCGTCTTTTTCATCTATTCTGTTTAAAACAAAACTTTCATCAGAAATTTTATTCTTCCTAATCCAGGATTTAAGAGTCATATCAAGTCTTTTTTGATTATAAACGGGAATGGTTACAATATTGGTACTGTCTGTGAAAATAAACTTATTATCAATAAACTTAAGAGTCTTTCCATTAGTATAATAATAACCCTCTTCCGAAATCAACAGGTTTTCCTGTTTAGTTTCCATTAAACTCCTAATCATTTCTGTATATACATTTTTGTCTTTCTCTACAAAACTTATACGTTGAACAGGTTTATTATTGGAAGGTAACGGACAGTTTATTTCAAGGCCCAATTCAGCCAATGCCTGTTGAGCCTTAGCCCTGTATTCCCTTGAGGAGCCAAAGGTTTTTTTCACATTAATAATGTTTATAAATAAAAAAACATTTAAGAATAACAGTAAAACCAGAATAATATTTTTTGCCCTGGACCAGTCCATATTAGTCCCCTTTTCCCTGCATTCTAAGAAAAATATCCTGTTCATCAGTTTTAATTATCCAATAAGGTTCTGCCCTCATGCTGTTTTCAGGACATATGTAACTTATTGAAATATCAGATATATCGGTACTATATAAAACCTGAGGATATTCCTGAATCATTTTATTTTCAAAAATATCAAAGAAGTAAAGACTATAATAATTGTAGTAGTCATTATTTGAAAAAGTTTTTATATACCATTTTACATCAACTACACGATCGCTGTTAGCCACTATTGTTATTGCAGGTTTAACAGTTTGGTTCTGTGAATCCATTATTTTAATTTCCATTCCATCCAACACATAATCAAAGGTAAATACATAATTTTCACTTTTCTCTTCTATCTTGCTTAATAATATATCCACACCTTCTATCAAATTATTTCTTCTGTATTCGATAAAAGTAAGGGATTTTTCAAAGGCTTCATTCACCGTACCCTTATCTCCAAGGCTTTTATTTCTATATTGATAATCCAGAAAACCATTTTTATAGTACCGTAAAACTTGTTCGGTATCCGAGAAAATAATACTTGTACCATCTTCCCCAAATTTTCTGACCATTGAGCTTTTATATTTGTCACCTAAAAGGTAATCTTCTATTTTATCAACGTTATCACGGTTAAGAATGATCTTATCGGGTGTCTTAACAAGCAGATCCCAAATCTTTCTTTCTCTGTTTTCCTCAAGGCTTACAAACAGTTCTTCATTCTCTACACTTGGATAAAAGTAGTTTAATCTATTCATCGGAATAATATTTTCATTTTGATGGATATTTCTTATAGCCTTAATATAGTCTTCTTTTTTCAGATTACCTTGTTCAATTTTAACTAAATATTTATAAACGGTTTCCCCGTCAAATACATATAATGTGTTTTCATTATTGTTTATACTCTCTGAAGGAAATATGGCAATTTTATATATTTGTTTCAGAGTTGTGGAAAAGGTAGATTCCTTGCCAATTACCCAACGTACAATCTCGGAACGTATAGGGTTTTTAAACTCAACCACTATACATTTCATACCAATTAATGAATACCAGTCTCGCTCATAGGATTTACTGCCTTCAACCGGTCTTATTTGAAGAATCTGTTTAAAATAACTTTGTTTTAAATCGTTCCAAATAGCATGAAATAGGCTGTCCTGCCTATTTAGTGTCCAGTATAAACCACCCGAACCTTCGGATACCATAATCTTTTCGGGCTGTATATAATTTTCCTTTACTTTGTCTATATCCACTGAATGATCATTATACCACAGTTTTTGAGATGAAAATAGAAAGGGAACTCCTGGATTTTTTTCAGTCCAAAGAATTCCCATTTGAAGCAAAGATAATAGTATAAGAAATATCATAAGTAAAGACTTTTTATATTCGAGACTGAATATTCGCATATTTCTTCCTCAATTATTTTGGGATAATGTCGTAACTATCTAGTATACCCTGCATTGTTTTTATTGTTCCCATGAAATCATAGTCAAAAATAATTATTTTAGTATCGTATATTTGTATGTTATCAAGACTAAGCTCTTTATAGCTGTTTTTCGGGAATGCTATTACGCGTATATTATTTGGATTATCACTTCCTACATTAGGTAAATGTATACGAATACGTTCCAAAAACCCTGTATTACATTCAGCGGGATCACATAACAGTTCAAATGTATCTCCCTTTTGAACAAAGACCATTACAACAATGGTATTTCCTTTTTCAAGCTGAACATCCTTAGAAGGGGTAGCAGAAAAATAATAATCCTGAATATCTTCCTTCGTAGAACTATCCTCTTCAATAACAATATGTTCTTCTATTATAAATTCAGTATCAGTTTTATTATCAACATCAAAAAATAAAGAGGAATACATTTCTATCACTAATTCATGGGAATATTCTTCTTTTTGCTCCTGATAGGGCTCATTCACGGCATGAAAGTCTGAAGTAACATTATTAACAGTAATGTTACTTAAAGTAAAATCTTCACCTTCGTTGGCCATAGAGACCAAAGCACCTGCAATTATAAAAGCAAAAACCAGTAGTATGAAAGCTATCTTTTTTAACACAATGCCCTCCTGGCAGGGTTAGAAAAATAATTGCCCTTTAATACCAAACCTATATTCGTATTTATATTATATAATTAAAATTATTACAATTCCATTACCCCACTCTTAAAATGCTATTACTATTTGCTGAATAAGCCTTACAGGCATTGGGAAATTATTGCTCTTGTATTTCTTCAATAATTCCAGGAAGAATAATTGTAATAGTTGTTCCATTATTGGGTTCACTTTCGGCTTTTATTGTACCACCATGGGATTTCGCTATTTCGCTGGCTATTGACAAGCCCAGTCCCGTTCCGCCCATTTGCCTTGAACGTGCTTTATCCACCCGGTAAAAACGCTCAAAGATCCTGTCCAGATCCTTCCTTGGAATACCAATACCCGTATCCACTACTTTTATATATGCACTGGTATCATTTTTCCCAACATAAACTACAATGGTTCCATTTTCCGGTGTATATTTCACCGCATTTCCTATAACATTAAATAATAATTGCTCAAGACGATCTTCATCTCCGTTAATGTCGGGGGCTTTATCCAATTCAATAACACTCAGCTGCTGATTCTTTTCATCGGCAGACATTCTCATTCTTGACACAACGCTGTTAACAAGATTTATAGGAGAAATTCTGGTTAAATTTAATTTGATTCCGCTGTCATGTTTCGATAAAAGCAGCAAATCCTTTACCAGCCGGTCCATACGGTTTGACTCGGAGTATATAACCTCAAGGAAATTTCTTGCGATTTCTTCATCTTCCAACGCACCGTCAAGCAATGTTTCAGCATAGCTTTTTATTGAAGTCAGCGGTGTTTTCAGTTCATGGGATACATTTGCTACAAACTCCTTGCGCATATTATCAAGTTTCTGTTCTTCCGTGTAGTCCTGCAGAACTGTTATTAATCCTTCCACATTATTCTCTTTATCGGTAAAGGAGGCAAACTGAACCCTAAAAAATTTATCTTTAATACGGACATTCTCGCTAATATCAGCAAAGTTTTTATTTTTCAAAATATCAGACAGGTCATGGTTAAGACCCAACCTCTGCATAATGCCTGAAAAAGTAAGTGAACACTGCTCCATTTCAAGAACCGAAAGAGCAGCGGAATTAATATGGATTATAAAACCATCTCTGTTAAAGGCAATAATACCATCGGTCATATAATTTATTATCATTTCAAACTTGTTTTTTTCATTTGACAGTTCAAGAAGCATATTCTTCAGCTGACTTTCCATATAGTTAAATGTTCTGGTAAGCTTACCGATCTCATCGTCGGACTTAACTTCAAGAACCTGACCAAAATCGCCCGATGTAATATTTTCAGCCTTATGAATTATATCTACTATTGGTTTGGTAATGGTCTTAGAAAGCAGAACACCTATGGCTATCGTAACCGCTACCGCAATAATCATCCCAGATATAATAACCTGGCTGAATTCGCTTATAATAGAAAGGGCCTGAGAGCGATCGTATTTGAAGAACAAAATATAATCACCGTCAACTAAGGTTTGACGGATAACATAATCATAAAAATCGCCTTTTGCAGTTTTTGTGAGATATTTTCCCTTTCCTTCACCTTCTCCGCTTATAACCACCATTAAATTCCGGGATTTTAATATTTCATTTCTAAAACCAATCTCATCTTCCAGATACCATATGTCGGATGAATATAAAATCTCGAATGTCTCATCTTTTATAAGAGTATAGCTCTTTATACTACTGATAAACTGACTAAGGATAACAGGATCTTCTTTAAAGCGTATAAGAAGCTCCTCACTGGTCATTTGTTCGTTAATGTTAAGGGTTGCGTAATTATCAGATATAGATTTTTTAAAATCGTTATAAAAAATATCCTCCACCTTGTAATTCAGAAAAACCCAGACTACAGACATTAATACAAAGGTGATGGCTACAATAATAAAAACAAGTCTCCACTGTAAACTTCTTGAAAACATTACATCCCCCGGACTTAAGAATTAAATATCCAAAGCTTTTAAAATTACCCTAAACCAACTTTTTAAGTAACCGAAAAAATTGCTCTGGGGCGGGGCCCATTCTTGAACCTGGTTGCAAACAACAAGCCACTTTTATATGGAGGGATTAAAATAATAGCCAACACCACGTTTAGTAAGTATATATTCAGGCTTACTGGGTACCCTCTCGAGCTTTTCTCTAAGCCTTCTTACTGTGACATCAACGGTACGTACATCACCATAATATTCATATCCCCAAACTTTTTCAAGCAGATTCTCCCTTGTAAAAATCTGCCCTTTCTGTGCTGCAAGGAATTTTACAAGTTCAAATTCCCTTAAGGTAAGTTCAATAACTTCATCGCCACGTTTTATTTCATAGCGGTTTACATCAATGGTTAAATCACCGCATACAATTATTTCACCCTGCGTTATTTGATTGTCTTCAACTACACGGCGTAAATTTGCTTTAACCCTTGCCATCAGTTCACGTGGACTAAATGGCTTTGTTATATAATCGTCTGCCCCAAGTTCAAGTCCTAAAACCTTGTCCACTTCTTCTTCTCTCGCTGTCAACATCAAAATCGGGGTATTCATGGTTTGCCTGATTTTTCTGCATACAGTAAACCCGTCGTACTCGGGCAGCATAATATCAAGAAGTATTAAATCTGGTTTTTCACGCTCAACCATTTCTAAAGCCTGTTTTCCATCATATGCTTCAATGGTATCAAAACCTTCTTTTTTTAAATTAAACTTGAGTATATCCACAATGTTTTTTTCATCATCCACTATCAAAATCTTTCTCTTCATATAATACACCTACTTTATATATTTATAAACGAAACAATGTCGGTCGGAAACAATTACAGCCATAGGTGGGTAATAAGTGAAGGTAATAAAGATATAAAAAATGTGTCCACTATGACTATTGGACAATCATATTATATCAGATTTTAAATTATTTTGTAGTGTTTTATGCTATTTCCATTAAAAGGTGAGATTAGTGCATCGGATGTTTTCGGGTCCCGATGCACTAATTATTCTATTCATAGCGAAGAGCCTCAATAGGATCAAGGTCTGCTGCCTTTTTAGCAGGATAAACACCAAAAATCAGACCTAATACAACAGACATGGCGAAGGAACCTATAACAGTAGGAATATCCACAGCCGGAGGAATTTTAATCAGATAAGAAAGCACATTACCAGCCACTATACCCAGTATTATTCCAATAATCCCGGCTATACCTGTCATAATAATAGATTCCATAAGAAACTGTATTACTATGCTGCTTTTCTGAGCACCCAAAGCCTTACGAATTCCAATTTCTCTAATCCTCTCGGTTACTGATACAAGTAGAATATTTATTATCCCTATACCTCCAACAATAAGCGTTATAATAGCTATTACAAGTAATACCGAGGTAATAACTCCAACAATGCTTGAAAACATTTTTTGAACATCTTCAATTGACTGAATGTAAAATAAGTCTTCTTTGCGGCGTGTTCTGTCAAGCAATCCTGTAATATTCTTTGTAACTCTTTCCTTATCGGCATCCAGGTGTAGGGAAAACATAATAGTATCAAGTCTTTCAGTGTTCGTCAGAGACTGTAGCGTTGAAACCGGCATATATATAATGGCTGGAATCTGGTCGCCACCCATACTGCTAAGAAAATCGTCACCGGCACTTAATACACCGACAATCTTTGCCTTAATATTGTATCTGCTTACTTTCAGATTTATTATTTCACCTACTACATCAACTTTGCCAAAGTATCTTTTTGCAAAAGTTTCATCAACAACTATAACCTTAGCTTTCGTCCTGTCATCAAAACTGTTAATAAATCTGCCTGCTGCGAAATCCATTACAGTAAAGTTCCGGTACTGAGATGTAACACCATTAAGTAAAGCAGTTCTTGTTTCCTTTCCAATCCTCAGCTCACCAAATCCCTGTACTAATGTAGTTATATTCTTAATTTCAGGAATATTATCCACAAGCAGATCAATGTCATCGGTTGTGAGCCACTCATTTTCTGTGATGTCCGATGATTTATGATATATATTGAAAGTATTTGCACCGATCTTCTCAAATTCGCTGGCAATGTAATTCTCAGTAGCGTTGCCAAGAGCCATAATAGCTATCACTGAAAAAACACCCATTACAATTCCCAGCATAGTGAGAAAAGATCTTAATTTGTTCGCTTTTAGGCTGTCAAATGCCTGTCTAAACAATTCCATCCAAATCATATTCTACTCCACAACCTTTACTCTATCCCCATTTTTAAGGCTGGGCTGAGGATCCACCACAACCATGTCCCCTGGCTTTAATCCGTCAACAATTTCCACCAGCATATCAGAATAAATACCAAGGGTAACATACCGCTGGCTAACTGTCATATCTTCTTCATTAATCACCATTACATACTGGTTTCTATCCTTGTCATCAAGAAAAATATTGAATTCGGCAACGGGAATTCCGCTTTTTTCATCGGTAATAATATCACAATCTACGTTAAGTCCAGGTTTTAGAATGTCAAAACCCTCTTTGGGCGCAATTATTATTTCTATAACAGTGTTAATACTGCTGCCCGACTGTAGTCTCGTTGCAACGGGTGCAACCGAGATAACCTCACCGGACAGTTCTACATTTTCGCCTAATGCATCTCCGGTAATTCTTACTTTTTGCCCCGGCGAAATTTCTCTCGAGTTGTATTCATCTACAGTAGCTGAAATCTCGAGATTCTGCCCATCAACAATTGTAAATACAGGCTGTCCGGTTACAGTGTAACCTCCCTCAGTTAAATAGATTTCAGTAACATAACCCGTAATTGGTGCTTTTTCAAGATTCTTTATTTTTGATAATTTCTTTTCTATTTCAGCAATCTGCTTACTCATTAATTCTATATTTTTAATCTGAGCTTGTATATCCAAATCATGGCTGCTTACACTTGAGTTATATGTTTTCTCTGCCGAATCCAAAGTTATTATAGCATTGTCCAGTACCGACTTTGTATCTTTTACAGCCTGGTCATACTGTTTCAGCTGGGTTTCTGAAATAACCCCGCTTTCAAAAAGCTTTAACTGCTTATTATATTCATCCAAAGCCGTATTGTAATTCTCTTCAGCCCTGTTATAGGAATTTCTTGCAGAGGCCAGGCTGGTTTCAAGAGAAAGAAGACTTTGACCGGATTCAAGCTTTTTTAATGTAATGGACTGGATTTCCTTCTGGATTTTCAGCTTTTCCAGCTCATCGGAGAGGGGGGTAATATCCAGTTCCACAAGTCTGTCCCCTTCCTGAACCAAGTCGTTTTTTTCCACTAATACATTCAGTACTCTTAACGGAGTATCAAAGAATACCTGCGCTTTATTAACTTCTCTAACCTGACCCGGTGCGGCTACATAGGATGATATACTGCCCGTTTCTATTGTAGTTGCTTTTACAGCAACCGCATTTCTTGAAATTACCCCCGACGATGCAGTAGAATCACTATTTTTATTCAAATTTAAAATAATCATTACTGCAATAACTGCGATTACTAAAATTGCAATTCCAATTGACTTTTTTTTCATAAAAATATTACCCCTTTATTAAACAATAATTTGCTAACCTGTATTTATTGTCACCTTTTTTTAATTCTAAATATAAACGCCTTTAAAAATTGTATATTTCTGCCAGATTACTTGAATAAGACAAAAAACTCGCTGAAACAAGTGTAACTATCACGAATATGAGAGCTGTGACAATATAAGCTCCTCGCTTTTTTGCACCACCTGTATAAACAAACCCAATCCCGTAAAGAATATATGTCCATATATTAAATACTTCAACGTTTGTAGCAATACCATAAACAAAATTTCCTACTGCGTCGGCGTTTATTAATGAAGCCAGACTTGTAACCTGAACTGCCATTATGTCACCGGTAAAATATATATACAGTCCGTGTAATAACTGCCCTATTACCGATATAATAGAGATATAGGCTACCATTGAAAAGTATTTTTTCAAACCCTTTTCGCAACCTGCCAGGCGAAAAACCAAATATAAAATCAAGGTTGTTATCAGCCATGTTGCAGCCATTACCAGCGGGGTGGAAGCAACAGTCCCAATTGCCATCCAGTTGGCAAAAGATTCTGCCTCATCTACTGTTATTTCACCCCCCATGGCTTTTCCCGTACTGTACAATGTATCGATATATGTATCACGAAACTGTTCTACTGTCAGCAATGAAGATAACAGGGAAAAGACACATAGAACAATTAAGGGAAACAATATAGTAGGCTTCTTAGCTGTATAGGCAAAAAGTTTTTTTGGACTAAAAAAAAGATTTCCTATTCTTTGAAATATATTCATTTTTTCAGGTATAACAACTTCATTCATTTGCAAACTTCCAGTGTTATTAATCATATACGATAACCTCCCGATTATTATTGCTGGTAAATAACGTTATTTTCTACTATCGTATTAAGAATGTTTTCGGCGTCCAATGGTTTTTCCACGCTCTCATCACTTACAATAAGACCGTCTCTAAAGGTTACAATTCTTTTAGTATGCTGTGCTATATCAGGCTCATGTGTAACTAAAACGATTGTAACTCCTTCTCTGTTTAGTTTCTGAAATACGTTCATAATCTCCTCACCGGACTTACTGTCAAGGTTACCTGTAGGTTCGTCAGCAAGGATAATACTCGGATTATTAACCAAAGCTCTTGCTATTGCAACCCTCTGTCTTTGTCCACCTGAAAGTTCGTTGGGTTTATGATCCACCCTTTCAAGCAAATCAACCTTTTCAAGAGCTTCCATAGCCTTCTCGCGACGTTTTCTGGCAGGTACACCTGCATAAATCATAGGAAGCTCTACATTTCTTAAAGCTGTCATTCTGGGCAGTAGATTAAATGTCTGAAACACAAACCCAATTTGACCGTTTCTTATTTTAGCAAGTTCGTAATCTGACAGATCTGATATGTTTATATTATTCAAAGTGTAAATACCAGATGTCAGTCTGTCAAGGCAGCCCATAATATTCATCAGTGTTGACTTGCCTGAACCTGAAGGGCCCATTATAGCAACGAATTCTCCTTCATCAATATGAAGATCAATACCCCTTAATGCTTCAACAGAAATTGTTCCGTTTTTGTATACCTTCCAAAGGTTTTCTATATGTATCATAAAATAACCACCCATTTTTATGTATATTACACTATTTATCAATTCACATATATAATAACAATCGAAAGCTGCTGCTTTTTATTCTATTAATAAAATAAGTCTTTAAGTACACATAAAAGGATAATATTTTCACAAAGTTATCGTTTATTATTACGAAAACAAGTTGGGATAAGTCTGAATTCTTTTGTAAAAAACTTTTAATCAGAAAGCTATTTTCCACACAGCTTGCCTGTGCAGCCATAAAACTGATAATCCACTATATTTCCAATAATGTTTGCATGCAGCAGTAAATAAGGTTTCACTGATGAGCCTTGTGCTGTAAAGTAGGTTTCTCTTCATCCCGCCAATAAAGAACATTGTAAACCAACAAAAAAGCCTTATGGCATATAACCATAAGGCTTTTATATAAATCCGGCAACGTCCTACTTTCCCAGGGCGTCTCCACCCAAGTATCATCGGCACTGGAGAGCTTAACTTCTGTGTTCGGGATGGGAACAGGTGTGTCCTC
>JAAYNA010000114.1 GCA_012521105.1 Clostridiaceae bacterium | reverse complement strand
GCTCAATGTTACACCGTTCATAGCAACTCTGGGTACGCAGTTTGCTTTTCGCGGACTTACTCAGTTGGTAGGTCAGGGTAAACCTGTATCCATTCGAGCTTTAGGTGATGAAAAGATTATCTCGGTATTTCAGTTCATAGGCAGCGGTACAATTTTTGGAAAAGTTCCCTTTCCAACTGTAATTATGATAGTAACCGCCATTATCCTTGGTATTATACTGTCCAAAACTGCTTTCGGCAGACGTCTTTACTCAGTTGGCTCCAATGAAGAAGCAGCAAGATTGTCGGGAATAAATGTTATTAAAACCAAACTTATTGCTTATATAATCTGCGGTGCAACAGCCTCAATGGCCGGTATTCTTCTGGCAGCCCGTCTTGTTTCTGCCCAGTCAAATGCAGGGCAGGGCTATGAGTTGGAGGGTATTGCAGCAGCAGTCATTGGAGGCACATCGGTTATGGGTGGCGAAGGTGGTATATTGGGTACTGTTATTGGAGCTTTTGTAATGGGAGTTCTTCGTAATGGACTTAATCTGTTAAAGGTGGATGCATTTGTGCAGATGGTTATAATAGGCATCATTATCGTTTTAGGAGTATGGTACGACACAGCAAGAAGGAAGAAACAGGCTGAATCTGTTTAAACCTGTCAATCACCGCGAAAGCGGAAAAAATAGAATAATAAGGAGTGATATTATGAAAAAGGCCTTAAGTATTCTGTTGGTGTGTATACTTGTTCTATCTATGCTTGTGGGGTGTACATCAGGAGGAAAAGAAAGCGGAGCGGATAAAGAAACGTCAACGCCTGTTAGTGCAGGGGACAGCGCAAGGGACAGTTCTGGAGATAGCTCAGGGGATAGCAAAGTTATTAAAATTGCTCTGATTACCAAAATGGTAGATTCTCCATATTGGCAGACAGTAAAACGTGCAGCAGAAGAAAAGGCAAAAGAACTGGGCAATGTGGAAGTTACCCATCTTGGTCCGCCAACAGAGGCAGATATCGATAAGCAGGTACAGATTGTGGAAGCATGTATAAATGATGATTATGACGGCATCATTCTTGCAGCCTGTGATGTTGATGCTTTGGTGGAACCTGTGAAAAAAGCCAAGGCAGCTGGTATACCTGTAGTTATGATTGACTCTGGTATTTCAGAGCCGGTATATGATGCATTCTTAGCGACAAATAATGTCCAGGCCGGTGCAGAGTGTGCCAAACTGATGGCTGAGTTAATTGGCGGAAAAGGTCAAGTCGCCATAATTAACTTTGCTGCTGGTACACAAACTGCTATCGACCGTGAAACCGGTTTTACCGAAGAGATAAAAAATAATTATCCGGATATTGAGATTGTAGGTGTTCAGTACTGTAATTCCGATCCAACAGTTGCAGCAAATCAGGCAACCGACTTTATAACTGCATTCCCTGATTTAAAGGGTATTTGGGGTGCCAATGACCAGTCAGCTATAGGGGTTGCCCAGGCAGTTACCGAGCAAGGTAAGAGCGAAAGTATAATGGTAGTAGGCTTTGATAACTCTGATGACATTAAGGCAGGATTGAAGTCTGGCACAATCAAGGGTACAGCCGTTCAGATGCCTACTTTAATGGGTTCCAGAGGTGTTGAGATTGTTCTTGATATCATTAATGGCAATCCGCCTGCAGAAAAAGATATAGACACCGGTGTTACCATGGTTACCACAGAAAACATGAATGATCCTAAAATAGATGCAATTTTGAACCAGTAGAAATAATTTGAAAGTCAAAATCCCTGCCTATATATAGGCAGGGAAAAACCCTTATTCTACATATAAAAAGGGTTGTCACATAAAAAGGGGTGTCATCTCAAACAAAACAGGGGTGGGCTATTTGAAGGAAATTGAACCTAAAAATCGCGAACAAGAAAAAAAGCCAAAGAAACTTAAAAGACATCGTAAGAAGTTTAATATAGTATCTACCATTAAAGGCAAGATGGTTTTAGGATTCATAGCTATAGTCATAATAATGGGCTTTATAAGCATTGCCACTTTTTTTACCGTGCGCTCCTTTATGCTGAAGTTTGACAATATGGTACAGACAACAATTACAGCCAATGAGATCAATAACTCGCTGTCAAAGATACCTCAATACCTGACAATGTATATTAATAATAATGACAAAGAGCAAGTTGATCACATTTCAGCAGAAATTAGCAAAATAGAGGACAATATTACATTATTAAGAAATATAATTTCAGATGAAAATGATTATGAGTATTTAGATTCAATTGAAAGGTTTTTCATATCATTAAAAGAAGACATTGATGGTGTTTATGGAGCCGGGTCAAAAGATAAGGCTTTGGAATACAGTGAACATGCAAAGACATTGGTTAATTTTTCGATAAACAATGTTGATAAATTAATTGCATCTGAACTTGACAGCCAGTTGTTGATTAAGGCCAACCTCAGCAGACAGGCCAGTGCAGTAGGAATGATTGTGTTGCTGGCTATTATTTTGGTCAGCGCAATCAGTATAATAGGTTCAACAATCTACTCAAACAGAATAGGCGGTGTTATCAGGCAACTTTCTCATCGTGCCCAGGATATTGCAGACGGAAATTTAAATATTGATTATATAAATGTTAACTCAAAGGATGAGTTAGATACTTTAGCACAGAGTTTTAACAAGATGGTTGCGAATCTGAGTTCCATTATCAGTAAAATCATGAGTGTCAGTGAGAATGTGGCCCATTTAGCAGAATCCCTTAAATCCGGAACAGTGCAGAGCACAAGGGCTATTGAGCAAGTTGCAGCATCAATTCAGCAGGTATCATATGGCTCATCCAGTCAGTCCGAACAATGTAAAAATACCGTTGAAGTGGTAAAGAAGCAGGTGGAAAGATATGATAAAATACATAGTAACTCGCGTATAGTCCTGAACACTTCCATAAAGGCAAGTGAAGCTGCTGAATCCGGAAATTTGAAAGTGGGGCAGTTGATAGGGCAGATAGGAATTATTAAGGAGAAGATTGTGGGTATACAGCAAGTCACTTCATCATTGAAAGAACAGTCAAATGAGATTAAGATAATCCTGGATACAATAACGAATATTGCCTCACAAACAAATCTCCTTGCTCTTAATGCGGCAATTGAGTCAGCAAGAGCCGGTGAATATGGCAGAGGATTTGCTGTTGTAGCCGATGAAATACGAAAACTGGCAGAGGGGTCAGCTGGTGCGGCAGAAGAAATCTCAGAGATGCTGAATGATATTCAAAATAAAACAGATCAGGTAGTTGAAAGTATGTCTGAAGGGGTTAAGGAAGTCATTGAAGGAGCTGAAATGGCAGAGGAAGCAAGGAATGCCTTTAAAGAAATTGTCAGTACCAGTAAAGATGTGGATGTCCAGATCAAACAGATTGTTGAAGAAATAGAACAGGCTGTATTTGAAATTAAAAGAGTTGAAGAAATGAGTCAGATTATTTATGATGTGGCAAGGAAATCCATGTCAGAAAGTCAGGAGATTGCTGCAGCTATTGAGGAGCAGACTGCAGGCCAACAAGAAATTACATCTACAGCAGCCATGCTTTCAGATTTGGCAGAAAATCTGAAGGAAATGGTTAATGGCTTCAGTTTGTAATTAAGCGCGAATAGTTTCATATTTGTTATAGCCCATACATCGAGTGGGGGTGTATGAATGTACAAACTTATCTTTGCAGACGATGAGGCCTTGGTTCGGAATAATATTTCGAAACTGGTTCAATGGGAAAAATGTGGATTTGAACTTATAGGTTGCTGTTCAAATGGTCATGAGTTATTGGAAATAGTGGAGAAAGATCCGCCTGATCTGGTTATAACCGATATCGATATGCCATTTATAAGCGGAATTGATGTTGCGCGGCAGTTGAGAAGAGATTATCCGACAGTAAAGATTATATTTTTAACAGGATATGATGACTTTAATTATGCACAGCAGGCAATAGACCTGAATGTTGAAAAGTACATATTAAAGCCTGTAACAGCACGAGACTTAATAGATTGCCTGAATGAAATGAAGAAAATTCTGGACAATGAGCGTCTGCAAAGAAGGAATATGGCCTTATTAAAAAACTTTTATCATCAGAATATAGCAATGCTACAGAATTCATTTATTAACAGCCTGCTTACCAGCGAAGTCAGTGATACAGAGGCGGCTAAGAAAGTTGAAATGTTAGGTCTTGAACATCTTGCAGCCAGGCAGTTTCAGGTAGCTGTTCTTATGGGGGATTCAAGTCAGAGCAGGGAGTGGGAAGGCGAATCAAATAGTCTGATGAACTTTGCCGTCTGGAATATTACAAAAGAAATTATAGAAGACAGACGAATGGGTACAGCAATTATAAGTGGTGAGAAAGTTGTTGCCCTCCTGGCAAATGCGAATAAAGTTGATAAAGAAAAGTGGAGAGATGATGTTCTCACCGTGCTGGAAGAAATACGTGCCACTATAGAGAAGTATCTGAAGTTTACTGTTACGATAGGTGTAGGAAACACTTATAAAAGTTATGGTAACATTCACAAATCCTATAACGAAGCTGTTTCATCTCTGGGATATTGTTATGTCATTGGAACAAACCGGATAATTTTTGTTAATGACATTGAGCCGCGTAGACATAATGCATTGATATTTGACAAAGAGAAAGAACTGAGATTACTTTCATGCATTAAGTCCAATGACAGGGATGGAATTATCAGAATGGTAGCTTCACTGATGAAAGATGCCTCCCGACGTGCCAGTATTGAGCAATTAAAAAATTATGTAATTAGCATAATAATATGCATTATTCGGGAAGCTGAGAGCATCGGGCTTAATACATCAGAACTCCAACAACTTGGTGATATACGAAATATACTGGATTTAAATACGGTTAAACAAATGCAGGATGTGGTATTGAAATTATGCTTCAGCTTAATGGAAAACATCTCACAAAACAGACTTAATAATTGTTCAGTAGCTATTGAGAAGGCAAAATGTTTTATACATGAAAATTATTCTGACAGCAATATCTCGGTGGGGGTGGTAAGCCAGTACCTTAACCTTAGTCCCAGTTATTTCAGAGCAATTTTTAAAAAAGAGACAGGAACCACTTTTATAAACTACCTTACAGAATTGAGAATGAAAAAAGCAAGAGATCTGATTGCCAGCACCAACATGAAAAACTATGAGATTGCCGAAGCTGTTGGGTATTCTGACCCGTATTATTTCAGTTATTGCTTCAAGAAGCATTTTAATATGTCTCCAAGCGAGTTCAGGGAAAGCTTAGAATTAAGATGTAGACAAATATAAAGCACCAGCCATTATATGCTACAGACTAAGTTGTGCAGTTTATTGTTTCTGGCTGCATTATAAAATGTTTAT
>JAAYNA010000113.1 GCA_012521105.1 Clostridiaceae bacterium | reverse complement strand
TGAAGCAAAACCAGCCCTTACTGAAGCTGCTGCTTGGGTAAAAAATGTATTCGAAAATGAAGGAGTATTTACAATCTTAGGAATATAAAGCACAAATTTTTAAAGACGTAAAATCAAATAGCCTAAAAACTTCACGTTGAGTGCATAGTATTGATGTCGCGTTATAGTATTTAATGTACTGTACACGATTCTATGCCTAACTTTTCTCTCATTTTATCAATAATATCTGCGTGTTCTTCAGCGTCACATGCTTTTCATCCTTTAGATTCGCCTTTTTGAAACATATCAGGCGATGAAATTAGGAGAAAAGTATCACGTAATCAGTTTTAAAACTCAGGCAACTTTCCCCGGGACCGCCATGAAAATATACAATGGCATGAGTATTTTGTTTCCGTATCCTTCATAATAAATATTCTTTGAATCTACATCAATATAAGGCATTGTACGATCTCCTGAATTTTAATACCTTAATTAATAATACATTATATAACGTTGTTGTTTTATTTCCAACATAAGCAGTCGAAAGCTCTGTGACTTCTAGGGCATGCGGCGAGAGAGTTTGGGACGAAGTGATGGATATGGAAGGAAACATCACCGATTAATCAGTAAATGCACTCTAAATGATACAATCAGCACTTTAAAATGTATTTTCAAAAAAATAAAATGAAGTATTCTGTAATATAGAGGTGAAAGAAATGACGACAGGTGAGAAAATAGCTTTCTTAAGAAAAAGAAAAGGTCTCACACAGGAACAAATGACAGAGATACTGGAAGTTTCACGCCAGTCAGTATCCCGTTGGGAAATTGATATGGCCTTTCCTGAGACGGAGAAACTGATAAAGCTCAGCAGGCTTTTGGAGTGCAGTATTGACTATCTGCTGAACGAGAGTGAGCAGGAAGTTCCGAATGAAAGGCTGTTACCTTCTGTGCATGATGCTTACCGGTTTATCAGGGACTGCGGATATTTCTTTCTGGCTACAGCTTACGAAAACAGGCCAAATCAGCGGCCAATGGGAATGATATATTGTGACGGGAAAATTTATATGTTGGTACTGACCGTAGAAATAACGCTTTTGCGGAAATAAAGAATAATCCGCACATAAGTCTGGCAAGTTACAACCTGCATACCCGAAAGTGGATACGGATCACAGGCGACTCTTTTGAAGAGACGGCTATAGATATTTATAACGCTATGAGAGATTCATTCCCCATGCTTAAACAGAAGTATACAGGTGAAGATGAAGTGTATTTTGCCGTCCTGCGGATAAATATCATATCGATAGAGATCGAGTAAAGGAGGTTATTATGAACCAGGAAGCATTAAAAATAATAAATGATCGTTTCGGGAAGGACACGGTAATTGCGCTTGGCACAATAAACGGAGATTATCCCGCAGTAAGATTCGTGAATGCATATTACGAGGAAGGAGCATTTTACGTTATCACCCATGCACTGTCCGGCAAAATGAGGCAGATTGCAAAGAACCCCAATATTTCAGTCTGTGCGGAATGGTTTACCGCCAGGGGTAAGGGCGAAAACCTTGGATATTTCGGGAAGGCGGAGAATAAGGAAATCGCCGGTAAACTTCGCAAGGTGTTTGCATCATGGATTGACAACGGACACAACAATTTTGAGGACGAGAATACCATCATATTAAGGATAAATCTTAAGGATGCGGTACTTTTCTCATACGGGACGAGATACGCTCTCGATTTCAACGAGTGATTGCTGAACGAACAGGATAATTATTTATGGTTATTGTGCAAATCACAGTTTCTGCTGTGAAAAAATCAGGAGGTTATGTTATGGAAGGAAAGAACATCAGGCGTTGCTCATGGGTGGATTCAGCCTCGGAATGTTACCATGATAATGAATGGGGGAAACCTTCACATGATGACGATTACTTGTTTGAGATGTTGTTACTCGAATCATTTCAGGCAGGATTATCATGGGTGATCATACTGAAGAAGAGGGAAGGGTTCCGCCGGGCATTTGACGGATTTGATTATAAAAAGATAGCTGAATATACGGATAATGATATAGAGAGATTAGTGCATAATGATGATATCATAAAAAGCCGCGGCAAAATTGCTGCAGCCGTGCAGAACGCCAAAGTGTTCATGGAGATTCAGAAAGAGTTCGGTTCATTCAGCGATTACCTGTGGTCTTTTGTTGACGGACAGCCGATAAGAGATGCTTCTTCGGGTTATGTAAATCGAACCCCTCTTTCTGACAAGATTTCAAAGGACTTAAAAAAACGCGGGATGAAATACATGGGTTCAACTACGACTCTTGCGTATTTGCTGGCAGTAGGCATTTATAATGCGCATGAACCTTATTGTTTTCTTTCGCCTGAATGCACTGATAAATATTGAAACATACTTTGCAAGCGTCATTCCTAAGCCGAATGTATGTGTATCCTTTGGGCGTTACTTTGGGCATTGTGAAGAGTTTATGCTTTTTGATACCGAAAACAATAAAACCATCCTGGAGAACAGGCAGCATATTGTGATGATTGAGTTGTTACCCTGGCGGGAGTCCAGGGTGTTGGACCAGGAAGACTTTCACCCGCTACAGGGAATATTTGAAAAACAGGCTTGGGAACAACTATGCCTATAATGTACCCCAGGCATTCTATAAGCTTAAAAGGGGCAAGAAGGTTGAATTGGATGAAGATGAGTACACTCTTGGCAGTATTGTATTTACAGCCGGGATGTGGAAGGAAGGCAATACCATAAGAGGCTATGAGCAGGATCAGGCCCTGTTCATGGATTATGCCCGGGCAGAACTGCTTATCAGTCCTCACAATGCCCAGGCCGTTATCAAAAGCCACCTGGTAGAAATTGAAAAAATCCGGGTGAAGTACAGGAACAGCGCGGCTCATAAGGACCCCATAGATGTCATCGGAGCCAGGGAATGCCTGGACTATATGTGTATCCCGAAAAAGTAAAAATGGAATCAGTCCGGGAGTATGATATACCATTTGATGATTTCAGGAAATACTTGTTTCATGAAGATAGCAATTTACCTGAAGGTTATGTCGGAAGTCTGGGTTATCCTTCTTTTGCATCTAAAGATAAAGGAAGCAGGATCATTAAACGCATGATAGACAGAATGATTAGCGAATGCCATGATTTTTTGAAACCTTCTTGCCAAAGGTAGATTCACTATGAAAATTCCTGGAAATCGCAGGTTGGAAAGACTTGTGATAGATATCTTTTTTGAATCTCAGCCGAAGGGTGAGCTTCCGGATTTCAAGTAGTAACGTCTGAATATTTTAACCGCCAGGTCTTCACAAAATAACCGATAACCTTTATACTTTTTATAATATCATTTACTGTAAATGAATGATTTGGTTGCCAAGAACCGTGCGCGAGCTTAGCAAAGCAGGCATATACCATGTGTTGCTAAGACGAAACGAAAGTAAGAATATATTTGCAGATGCTGAAGATAAAGTAACAGAAAGGAGCCGTGCAAAATAATGGACTACAGGGTGTTTAATTATGGTGCAAATGCTGTTTGTCTTCTGAAAAACGGCCGTAAGTACGGTATGATTTGTTCCTGGGCAACGCAGGTTGACTACGATAAAATTGTAATGCTCTTGGGTGCCCAAAGCGTTACCGGAAGAAGCATTTCCAAGGGAGATATCATCGGGGTGAGCGTATTAAGTGTGCAGCAGGAGGATGTCATGAATATTTTGGGCAATAATCATTCCGATGAAGTGGACAAGTTTGAAAACCTGGACTGCACATTAACAGGTTCTGCGATATTAATCAATGACGCGAGTGTCAATATGGTGGTTGAAGTGCTCGATATTCTGTATTTACCCGGAATAGAGGAAGATAAACTGGTTTATGGACTTATAAAATCATGTACAAAAGGCAATGAGCCCATGCTGACAATTCAATGAGGCTGCCAAGAGGAATGTTATATAGTTAAGGCTGTCAGAAGCCCCGTTTCCTTGAGGTCCTCTTAAGTATTAAATTTATATAAATATAAATTAAGCAGCTGAAGGTAATAAAAAATGAACAAGATAGTAATACCCGACTATGAAAATTGTATATTGAATACTGTTTCTTCGATACTGAAACATTTCGGTGCAGGTAACGGGCATTCCTCGCTTGAACTGCTTGACAGGATTCTGCTCAAAGATTACAGGAACATTGTATTAATGGTTTTTGACGGTATGGGTGTGGATATCCTTGAGAAGCATCTTCCGCCTGAAAGCTGTTTAAGAAGTAATTTGAGACAGCGGGTTACATCAGTGTTTCCAAGTACTACAACTGCTGCAATGACCGCATATTATTCAGGTCTGTCACCGTACGAACATGGATGGCTGGGTTGGTCGCTGTATTTTAAGGAATACGGTGCCTGCATTGATACGTTTACAAACCAGGACAGTTTTTCAAAAATAAAATATAACGGGCATGCCGCATTTACATTAATGCCTTATAAGACGGTTTTTCAGCAGATAGATGAAGCAAGCGGTTCTGTCAAATCATACACCGTCATACCTGAAAATATCACTTTTCCCGAAAGACCAAATATAAATGTCAGGGTAAAGTCTGTTGAGCAGATTTTCGAGAACATTAAAGTCATTTCCCGAGAATCCGGCAAGAAGTTCATAATGTCATACTGGCATGAGCCGGATGCGACCATGCATGAAAAGGGATGCAATATTGATGACATAAGGATTATTATGCGAAAAATTGACGATATGGCATGCAAAATGCACAGGGAAGTTGATGATACACTGGTTATAATCAGTGCCGATCATGGGCATATCGATATAACCGAAGAAATCTATCTGAATGAAATTCCGGAGATTGACGAATGCTTAATTATGCCTATTTCGATGGAGGCCAGGGCAGTATCGCTGTTTATAAAACCCGGAATGGAAAAGGTTTTCGAGGAAAGATTCAACCAATATTTTAATGATGATTTTATCCTTATACCTAAAGATAAGGTACTTAGCAGCGGAATTCTCGGAAAGGGAAAACAGCACAGGAAAGTTACGGATTTTATCGGGAATTACATTGCGTGCGGAAAAACCCAAAAGATGCTCAGGTACAGGACGCTTGTATCTCCGAAGCGACATATTTATAAAGGGCATCATGCAGGCCTGACGGAAATGGAAATGATGGTCCCGCTTATTATACTGGAATAAAGTATTTTAAGATTTGGAATTCTAACGGAAACCTTTCAGAAACAACATTCGGATGCCCATGTTACTGGATAAAAACATGGGGGTTCCCGTAACAGAAATAAACTTTGCTGCTCCATATTATGGCATGTCAAAAGAACCGTCCCCTTGACAAAAATTAAGTATACCTACTTGTCTTATTTCGTTAAATAATGTTATATTGTTGACATTAAGATATACAGGGAGGAAAGATGCATGGAATTCTTAAGAAACCTCGGCCTGTTTATTCTGGCCGTAGCGGCTGTAATTATTAATGGTGTACCCCAGCTTCTCTATGCTCAGGCGCGCGGTTTTGCATTAAAGCCGGCAGGTTTTGCATATCTCATCGGAGGGCTTGGCAATTTGTTTACCGGTTCGGTAACGCCGATTTCTGCCCAGGCAGAGACTATTACCGTGGCCAGCGTCAGGAAGAATTTAAGAGATAATGTAAGTTCCATTCTTCTTGCAGCGTTGTTTATAATTATTATCGGTATATTCGGCGGAGTCAACAAAATTTCTGATTTTGCGGGTGTTGCTATAATCTCCGGTATGATGAGCGGCGTTGGCCTGATTCTTGCAGGAGTATCCCTGGACATGTTCAGCCAGGACAGGCGTACTTCGCTGGTTTCCATTGTTACAGCCATTGCTGCATATGCTGTTTTTTACAACAGTCCCAACAAGGTTGTATGGACGATCTTCTTCTCGGTTGCGCTTTCTACTGCCGACTTTTTGTTCCTGCAGAAACGAAGGGTTGATATGGCAGCCTCAGTTGAAGAGGGACGGGAGTATTTTAAAATGAGCAGTGAATGGCGTTTTTGGAAAAAGGAATACTGGAAGGATTTTAAGCCTGTCAGGCCGAGAATAAATGCAGCGGTCATCCTTGGCGCTTTAAGCCTTGTTATGCTGAACATCGGCGCCAACATTTCCTTTGGCGGTATTACCGCAAGCATTGCAGGTACTACACAAAATTTTGATCATCTTTCCATAATTAATTCACTGGCAGATTTCCCTAGTGCCTTGTTCGGAGGACCACCCATTGAAGCTATAATATCAGGTACCGCAGGTGCTCCATGGCCTGTTGCATGTGGCATAGCTTTTATGTTTGCCATGGGTATTTTGATTTTGACAGGTTTAATTGACAGACTCGGCAAATATCTGCCCAGCCAAAGCATTGCAGGTTTTCTGCTTGTAATTGGTTTTGCGCTCACCTTTGCGCCAAACCTTAGTGTGGTAGCAAGCTCCGATGATCCAATGAGCGGTTACATTGCCCTTGGCGTAACTGCATGGTCCAAGAATCCTTTCATAGGTATGGTAGTTGGTATTCTGGTTCGTTATTTCGGTTCATACGTCGGTTTGGTATAATAAAGACTTTACATGAAGGGACGGTAGATATGCATAATTCAAAATGGCCTTCTTTCTGGAAAATACGCATAGATGAAGAACTTGAGATCGAGCTGCCCCTTGTGGATATCGGTGACGGGTTTTATATATATTCCTTTGATATGACCGGTGAGTCAAAATGGAACCGACATGCAGCGCAGGCACTGAAAAGAAAACTTGAAGGATACAGCTATGATGGTTTTGTTACCGTCCAGACCAAGTCTTCAGGTCTTTGCCAGGAACTGGCCAGGGATATGGACTGTTACCTTGAGCTGAGAAAGTCCTATAAGCCGTTTATGAGGGATCCGAAGCATGTGATGGTCAAATCCATCACAACGCATGGCGAACAGGAGTTATGGGTCGGACGGGAAAAATATGAACGATTCCAGGGTAAAAAACTTTGTTTCGTAGATGATGTGGTGTCAACCGGCGGAACGGTGGATGCTGCCCTTATGATGGCAAAAGAAATCGGTTTAGAAATTTCGGTAATAGCCTGCGTTCTGACAGAAGGGGAGGAACGTATCCATTATAGGGGGATTCCCCTTGTTTCACTTGGACATATTCCTTTGCCCGGTAAGAACGTTGATAACAAATAATGTACCGGGAAAGTCATGGGGACGTCAAAGCGTCCCCATGGCTATGATAGAGTGGTCAATGGCCTGATAACAACTTCTGTCAGTAAAATGTAATTCCAAATCTTTATTCATTTCTTAAGATCGAAAGGATTATTGCTCTGTATGGCCGGTAAAGACATCAGCAAATACTGGCAATACAGTTCTGTCCTGTTTAATAATTTTGTGAGGTGTCAAATGATTGGTTTAGGAACGATAATTAATTTTAAATTCTTATGACATGGATGTAACCCGGGCCTGCAACGGGTTGCATCCATGTCTGCAGATGATTTCCGTTTTCACAGAGGTTCAGTTATTTCTCTCAGCAGCTTCCGCAATTTCCCTGGTTTCATGGACAGTTCCGTGGGGGTGCTGAGGGGGTGCATATATTGAGTAAAGCTTCATGGGTTTGTTGCCGGTATTTATAACATTATGCCATTTGCCTGCAGGTATTATAATTACATAATCTTCATACACTCTTCTCCGGTAATCCAGGTGATTCCTGCTGTCACCCATTACCACAAGCCCCTGGCCTTCTTCAATACGGATAAACTGGTCGACATCCGGATACGCTTCAAGGCCGATGTCTTCACCCACGCCAATACTCATCAGTGTAACCTGTAAATGCCTTCCTGTCCATAATGCGATTCGGTAATTATTGTTCTGCTCTGCGGCTTTTTCTATATTAATTACAAATGGTTCGGGACCATAATCCTTTAATTCTGTTACAGGATTATTGGTCTGAACATGATTGGAAGTATACCTGTCCCAATACTGCCCCTGGAAGCCTGAATTGTACATGGGCCTATTTAAATAGGGATAATAGGGTATTCCATACGGGTTATATATTTTACCTGGAGCGGTTGTCTGATAATTTGTATAATATGGACATTGATACATTCTGTACATATTGCTCATTCCTTTCTGATTTCTTTCATTAGGTAATATATGCATTATGTAAATAGATGTGTTTATGGAAAGGCTGTTAAATAAATCAATAACCTGGGTTAAAAACAGAAATTACCTTTTCATATGGAATATGAGGGGCATACAGGTTAACCAGCAAGTAAAGACTTTGGAAGTTAAAGTTTAAAATGCATGCTGAAAAAAAGCTGATGGTCCCGGAAGCTTCAAGGTTCGGTTCCTTGATGAGCTGTGTAGCTAATGCGGACAATATTGCCAGCAATTCTGTACAAAAGACTGTCCTTCAGTATATGAAGTATTGCAAGCTTAACACCGCTTATGGGCTGGTTTCGGACATTTGAAATATCAACTCAAGTCATATATTTAATAACTTCAATCATTTTTACCGATAAATCTGAAGGTGCATAATTCGTCACCTTTGGCAATGGTTTTGTCCCGCTCAAGTTTAACGTTCCATTTGTCAGCAAGGGAATAGTCAAGATCACACCATGTTTTTGCACACAATTCGCTTAACTTATGCTCTTTGAAAAATTCAGCTGCCGGACATTTGTAGACATTATGGGATATTTCATTATCGTTCATATTTATTATTTCCATCTCATAACCCGGACTGTTGTAAGGAAAGTATCTGATGGAAAAACTTATGGCCTTTTTTACTCTTTCTATCGGCTTTCTTGAAAAAAGCCACGTAAAAATCCAGAATACACCGGTCAGCTTGTCATAAAATAGCCACGTTATTTCAGACGTTAGCCTGATGGCCTCCTGTTTCTCAATATTTTCTGAAATCAGCTTTTCATAAAGTATTAATGTCAGCAACGATAATCTGACCATCAGGGTTGCCCCGAATGTCTCCTTTTTTTCCAAACCAGTAAGGCGTATTTTATATTCATTCCAAATCTCTTCCGGCAGTTTTAACACAGTACTTCCAGGCAATTTTCCGGAAAGTTTTTTGCAAAATATTTTTTTGACAGATCTTTTGACAAACAGGTATGTAAGTTTATCGGCAACTGTTATTTTCATATTTCTTCACTTCTTGATTTAACAATTGTATTAATTGAAGACATAGGAACCTCTACCGGTTCCATTTCCTGTTTAACAGGTGAACCCGGTATCCGGCGGAAGTTTAATACAATCAGTTGATCCAGCTTTATTATAACACATGGGATACCTGCTGACATTATCCGATATTTTATTATGTACTGATAAAATGTTATAATTTTAAAACCAGGAAGAATATTTTCCGGAACGTACATCGGATAAAAGTTTAGGGTTATTTTGAATCAATAAATGTTAAGGGAAGACAGGGTATTAAGAAATTTAAAATTG
>JAAYNA010000019.1 GCA_012521105.1 Clostridiaceae bacterium | reverse complement strand
TGATTTCGGGCTGGATGATGGTTCTTGCAGTAGCACTTCATAACCTGCCCGAAGGGTTTGCAGTAGGAGCCGGTTTTCAGTCGGGAACAGGTATAGGTATAACTTTATCTGTAGCAATACTGTTACATGATATTCCTGAAGGAATGGCAATGGCTATTCCGCTGAGAATTGGCAAGGTAAAGCCTTTAAAGGTATTTCTTATAACGATACTTTCGGGCATTCCAATGGGAATTGGAGCATTTCTGGGTGCAGCCATTGGAGGCATATCGGATATGTTTTCTTCCATATGCCTTGGAATTGCAGGCGGGGCTATGCTTTATGTGAGCCTTGGTGAATTAATTAACGAATCCCGTTCAATATACAGGGGAAGGTTCCCCCTTCTGGGCAATATGGCAGGCATTCTCACAGGGGCACTTATATCTGTTTTAGGATAAAGACAGAAATAAAATGCTCTGCCATAAGCAGAGCATTTTATTTAACAATTTTGTTAACCATTAACCTTATCTTTCAGCCCTTTGCCTGCCTTGAAAACAGGTGCTTTTGAAGCAGGAATTATGATTTCTTCCTTAGTCTGAGGATTTCTTCCTTTTCTTTCAGCTCTTTGCTTAACTTCAAATGTACCGAAACCAACAAGAACTACTTTTTCGCCAGCAACCAGAGCTTCTTCTACAGAAGAGATCATCGCATTTAAGGCAGCTTCGCTATTCTTCTTGCTTAAGCCTGATTTTGCAGCAATTGCATTAACTAATTCTGATTTGTTCATACAAGATAACCTCCCGCACTTAATTTCGACATCATTTTATAATGAAAACCCACCAAAGTCAAGTATTTGAGGCTATTTTTTCTAAAAAAAATTAAAAATTTTTCCAATAAAATTTTGCTTCAACTGGTAGATTGAGCCAAATACAAGCATTCCAGGTTATTCTAATAAAAAAAATATATGAAAATAATATCGGTATTTGGTGAAAGTTAGCGAATTATTTTTTCGCAACAAATAAAGTACCAACCTTTTCACCGTTCAGAATACTAAAAATAATAAAAGGGTCACCACCATTTGCAAGTACCATATGTATTCCGGAATTTATTACAATGTTGGCAGCATTCAGTTTTGTAACCATACCTCCGGTACCAAGCTTTGATCCTTCACCGCCAGCACAATTCCATATGTTATCATTTAATTCCGTAACGGTATCTATAAGCTTTGAGTCCTTATTCTCTCTTGGATCCGAGTCATAAAACCCGTCGATATCCGAAAGAATGATCAACAGATCTGCATGAACGAGCCTTGCAACAACAGCAGACAGCGTGTCATTGTCGCCAAAATGCTCCATTGACTTTATTTCATCGGTTGAAACAGTATCGTTTTCATTTACAATTGGAAGCACATGCCTTTCCAGAAGGTGTTCAAAGGTATTTTCAATGTTTTTTCTTTTTATATCATCTTCCACATCATTTCTGGTAAGCAGAACCTGTGCAACTACCTGGTTATACGATGAGAACATTTTACTGTATATATTCATTAATTCGCATTGCCCTATAGCCGCCAGAGCCTGCTTCATGCCCATTACCTGCGGACGTTCCTTCATATTCAGTTTTCCCATGCCAACACCTATTGCACCTGAAGAAACAAGAACCACTTCGTGCCCACGATTCATTAACTCTGATATGGCCATAGAAAGCCTGTCCATTCTGAGCAGATTCATTCTGCCCGTTTCATGAGTTAGTGTTGAAGTACCAACCTTAATTACGATGCGTTTTGCGTTTTTTAGGCTATCTCTGGTTAATTCTGTCATAAAAAGCACTTCCTTAAAATATTTTGCTATAATTTCTGCAACATTATACCATACGGGTATAACCTGCTGCAATAAAGGAGCTTCTCATTATAGCAGAGCACCTGTAAATATTTCAAGGAAGTTATAAAGCATTTAAATTCAATATAAATTAAAGTACCCGTGATTTCGACTTTGAATAGACATCAAAGGCCACAGCAGCCAACAGAACTATACCCTTAATGGCCTGCTGCCAGTCTATACTTACACCCAAAATGGACATACCGTTATTTAATACACCCATTAAAAGACCGCCTACAATAGCACCTACAACAGTACCAATACCACCGGTTGTAGACGCGCCTCCTATGAAACAGGAAGCAATGGCATCAAGCTCAAAGCCGTTTCCGGCCTTAGGAGTGGCAGAATTAAGCCTCCCTGTGAAAACAATTCCTGCAAGAGCAGCAAGAAATCCCATGTTTACATATACCCAAAACAGGACTTTTCTGGTTTTAACCCCCGACAGCTTAGCAGCTTTCGGATTTCCGCCATATGCATAGATATGCCTTCCGGGTATGGTTTTATTTGTTATGAAAGAATATATTAAAACCAATGAAACTACTATAACAAGCACTGCCGGGATTCCTTTATACCTTGCCATAGCATATGTAAACGCATTGATAACAGCAACAATGGAAATAACCTTTGCCAAAAATGCACCCAGGGATGAAACCTCAAAGTTATACCTTTTCTTACTCGACCTGTCGTTTAATTCGCTCAGTATGTACAGGACCGAGGCTATGATTCCTGCAAGAATTGCCAACAGATTTATCCCGTCAATATCTGCAATGTCGGGAATAAAACCTGCTGATATGAATGTATATGCTTTTGGAAGGGGCGCAAGGCTCATTCCCTGCAGAATGACCATTGTGAGCCCTCTGAAAATAAGCATTCCTGCCAATGTTGTAATAAACGCAGGAACACCTACATATGCAATCCAGAAACCGTGCCATACGCCTATCAGAACACCAATTAGAAGGGATATTAATATGGCAGGGAAAACCGGCATGTTCAATTTCAAAATGAACACTGCTGATATTGCACCAATAAATCCTGCAACCGACCCGACCGAAAGATCAATATTTCCGCAGGTTAAGATGCACAGGAGCATGCCGGTTGCAAGAATTAAAATATAGGCATTCTGTTGAATAAGATTTGAGATGTTCAGAGGTTTTAGCAAAATTCCGCCTGTTATAATCTGGAAAAATATAATTACTACAACTAATGCAATTATCATTACATATTGTCGAAGGTTACCCCTGAGCAGTACGTCCAACCTTTTCATTTTAATACCTCCTTGTTGCTTCTCATAATGCATTGCATAACTTTTTCCTGGGAAGCTTCCTGGGCTGTCAATTCACCAACTATCCTACCTTCATTCATTATATATATTCTGTCGCACATTCCGATAATTTCCGGTAATTCCGAGGATATCATAATGATTGTTTTGCCCTTTTCGGCCAGTTCGTTAATTATGCAGTAGATTTCATATTTCGCACCCACATCAATTCCCCTTGTTGGCTCATCCAGCAGCAATACATCGGGTTCTGCAAATATCCACTTGCTGAAAACAACTTTTTGCTGATTGCCTCCTGAAAGCTGTCCGGTTTTTTGCAGTATGCTGGAAGATTTTATTCTGAGTTTTTCTCTGTACTCTTCTCCGACTTTAATTTCTTCGTTTTGGTTAATGATAAGACCCTTGCTTACTTTCGAAAGACATGGCAATACTATGTTCCTTTTTATATCGTCAATCAGTATTAACCCCGCAGACTTTCTATCTTCGGTAGCATAAGCAATACCGTTTGCAATTGCATCACTTTCTTCATTCAAAACAACTTCTTTTCCGTCTTTTTTGATGATTCCCGATATATTCCTGCCATAAGCTTTTCCAAATACGCTCATTGCAAATTCTGTTCTGCCTGAGCCCATCAAACCTGCAATACCGACAACTTCTCCCTTTCTGGCATAAATCGAGACATTCTTTATTACTTGCTTTGAAGTATCCTTAGGGTCATATACATTCCAATTCAGAACTTCAAACCGAATTTCCCCGATTGTGTGATTTCTTTTAGGGAACCTGTTCTTAAGTTCACGACCCACCATACCTTTTATAATCCTGTCTTCGGAAAAATCATCAGTATCTCTGACCAGTGTTTCAATGGTTGCTCCATCCCGAAGAATTGTTATTTCATCTGCTACTTCAACAACTTCACTTATTTTATGTGATATAATTATGCATGTTAATCCCTGATTTTTTAATTCAACAAGAAGTTTAAGCAAATGCTTGGAATCCTCATCATTCAATGCGGCAGTAGGCTCATCCAGTATTAAAATTTTAACATCCTTTGCCAGTGCTTTAATGATTTCGACCAGTTGTTGCTTACCCATACCTATATCCATTACTCTTGTATTTATGTTTTCATTCAGACCTACTTTCTCCAGCATTTCAGTTGCTTTTTGGCGTGTTTTGTGCCAGTCAATAATACAGCCTTTTCCAGTCTGCTCGTTTCCCAGAAATACATTCTCGGCTATGGAGAGTGTTGGTATGAGTGCCAGTTCCTGGTGAATAATGGTAATACCCTTGGCTTCGCTTTCCTTTATATCCTTGAATCTACAGACTTCTCCTTCAACGATTATGTCACCCTCGTAGGTTCCGTATGGGTATACACCGCTTAATATATTCATTAAAGTGGACTTTCCCGCCCCGTTTTCACCAACCAGAGCGTGAATGTGTCCTGGCTTGATTTTAAAGTTAACATTATCAAGAGCCTTGACCCCCGGAAACTTTTTTGTTATATTTCTCATTTCCAAAATATATTTTTCCATGGTTAACTCCTTTTTTGCGATATGGATAAAAGAATTTTAAGAATAATATTGTAATCGGTCAGCAGCAAATTACTGCTAACCGATCGGAACCAACCTGTCTGTTTTATTATTTAATATCATCTTCTGTCAGGTAACCGGAGTCAATCACCAGTTCTTTATAGTTTTCCTTGGTTACGATATATGGTTCAAGCAGGTAAGACGGAACTATCTTTACATTGTTATCATATGTTTCGGTATCATTAATTTCCGGATCTTCCCCGGCAAGGACTGCCTCTACCATATTTGCTGCAACTTCCGCCAGGTCTCTGGTATCCTTCAGGATAGTTGAATATTGCTCTCCGGATATAATAAGCTTTATGGACGCCGCTTCTGCATCCTGACCTGTAACAACAGGAAGGTCTTCACCGGGTACATAACCGAAAGATATCAGTGCTGACAGAATTCCTCTTGAAAGACCATCATAAGGGGATAAAACACCATGGAGTATGGTGCCATCCGTATAATGCGCTGCCAAAAGAGCATCCATGCGAGCCTGGGCAACGGCTCCGTCCCAACGTAAAGTTCCAATCTCATCCTGTTTGGTCTGACCCGAAGGAATATGAATAGTCCCATTGTCGATTAATGGCTGCAGTATGTCCATTGCTCCCTGATAGAAATAGTATGAATTTGTATCGTCGGGTGAACCTGCAAAAAGTTCAATGTTGTACGGGCCATCCCCCTTTAGTTTTTTCAGGCCTTCCACCAGTGATTCAGCTTGCAGCTGGCCAACCCTTCTGTTATCAAAAGTTGCATAGTAGGATACCGCTTCGGTATTTACCAACAGACGGTCATAAGAAATAATTTTTACACCGTCTTTTCCGGCCTGATCCAGAGTTTCAGAAAGAGTGGATCCGTCGATTGCAGCTATTACAAGAACTGCCGCACCTTTTGTGATCATGTTTTCAATCTGTGCCTTTTGGGTGGGGATATCATCTTCTGCAAACTGTAAATCGACGGTGTAGCCTCTTTTCTCCAGGATTTCTTTCATTGTTCCTCCGTCTTTAATCCAGCGTTCAGAAGATTGAGTGGGCATAGAAATGCCTATGTACGCTTTTTTACTTTGAGTTTTGCCGGCAGGTGAACTGTTGCAGGCTGATAGTGAAAGGATTAATGCCAATACTGCCAGGCATGCTAATACTTTTTTCATACTCTTCATAACAAGTCCTCCTAAAATTATTTTTACTATAGGTTACCTATAGCTAAAAAGCTTTTGTTTATTTTTTTACAGTTTATTTTTATGTTCGGTTTTTAAGAAATATTAACGATAAATGCTATATTTCCAACACAATTTGTTCGCATTGTTACGTTTGTTAACTAATGTGTTCGTTTTAGGCGTTGTAATATTCATAAAAGTAATATAAAATATTTGTATCAAGCGATTAAATTGACTGGATAGTGAAGATATGTTTGCTATAGAACGAATCAAAATAATTAAAAACTATTTGTTAAAAGAGAATAAAGTATCGGTTGCGAAGCTGAGTGAACTTCTGAATGTTACCGAAGTTACTATCAGAAGGGATCTGGAAAAGCTGGAGAAGGAAGGTTTTTTAGAGCGTACTCACGGCGGAGCGGTACTGAAAGAAAATAAAAATGAAGAAGACTGGGTTGAGGAATTTGTTGATATATATAAAACGCAACGGCAGGAAATTGCAGAGACTGCTTTTCACTTGGTGTCCGACAATGATATGATTATGATTACAGAAGGGCTTACTAATGTTTATATTGCGAAAAAATTAGCGCTGAAAAATAACCTGACCGTTCTTACAAATGATATGAGAGTTGCCATGGAGTTTGCCAATTCTCCCGGCAATAATCTGATCTTATTGGGTGGGGATTTGAAGGAATATGCTGTTTACGGCCAGTTAACAGAAAACAATATGCAATATTTCTCGGTAAATCATATATTTGTTGAAGTTGATGCTATCAGTAAACAGGCCGGAATGATGGTGTCCAGTATAAGTAAGGCTTCGCTGATACAAAAAGCCATACGCTCGGCAGAGGTAGTTTCTGTTGTATGCCTGGCAAACTATTTTGGTGAGAAATCCCTGTATCGTGTTGGCAGTGTTGATATAGCTGATAAGATTATTACAAACTCTGAATTGGATGATTCATATAAGGACTATTTATTTGGTTTAAATATTCAGGTCTATACATCTGTTGACATATATGAAGAATAGATATTGAAAATTTGATATCAGGGAGAATGCGTGTTGAATACGCCGATTTTAAAGCTGGAGAATATCAATTTAAAAATTGATAATTTTGCTTTATCGAACATTAACCTTGATTTGTTCCGAAAGGAGATTCATATAATAATGGGTGAGAACAGATCGGGTAAAAGTTTACTTA
>JAAYNA010000112.1 GCA_012521105.1 Clostridiaceae bacterium | reverse complement strand
TGGAAATTCAGTGAATATGAAATGAAGGGTGTTCCTTTGCGTCTTGAATTGGGTCCAAAAGATATTGAAAAGAATCAATGTGTTGTAGTTCGCCGCGATACCAGGGAAAAGATTTTTGCTTCCCTTGATAATTTAGAGGACTCAATCCCGAAAATTCTTGCAACGATGCAGAGAGAACTGCTGATAAATGCTGCCCGGGAAAGGGACAGGAAGACTTATATTGCATGTTCCATGGATGAGTTTGCTGAAATTTGCACAAAAACCCCCGGGTTTATTAAAGCTATGTGGTGTGGGGATCAGTCCTGTGAGAATATGGTTAAGGAAAAAACAAGTGCCACTGCCCGTTGTATACCATTTGAACAGGAAAATGTTTCAGATTCCTGTGTATGCTGTGGTAAACCTGCCAAACACCTGGTTATTTGGGGTAAAGCCTATTAAAAGCAGAAATTAAAAGATTATAGTAAATCAATTGCCAGGAGGCATGAGCATGAATGTAACAGTTAAGAATATAATAAAAGGTGTTATAATAGGCATAGCTACCCTTGTTCCGGGTGTGAGCGGCGGAACAATGGCGATTATATTGGGATTGTATGATGACATAATTCATTCAATCAGCTCTTATTTTAGTGATATTAAAAGGAATACTATATTTATACTAACTGTTGGTATTGGGGGAGCAATAGGACTCTTCGGTTTTAGCTGGATCATGAAATTTCTTCTCTCCCAATTCAGATTTCCAATGACCTATCTGTTCATTGGTGTTATTATTGGTGGTATTCCTGTTTTATACCAGAAGGTTAATACGGGAGAAAGAAGAAATGTAGACTGGCTGTACTTTGTTATCGGCTTTATTATCATACTTGTAATGAAATTTTATGATGTCACAATAGTAAACCTTGCAAATTCCACAGGTGTACTGCAGTTTGTATTCCTGTTTTTTGCCGGAATTATCATTGCAGTAGCATTAATTCTTCCGGGAATAAGTACTTCCTTTATGCTGCTCGCCATAGGCCTTTATGATATTTTTATAGACGCCATAAGCAATGTTAAATTAAACTATTTAGTACCAATTGGCCTGGGAACGGTTTTCGGGGTACTGACAACTACAAGGATACTTGAAAACAGCATGGAAAAAAAACCACGGCAAACTTACCTGTTAATACTTGGTTTTGTAGTTGGATCTGTGTTACAGGTATTTCCCGGATTTCCTGAAGGATTTTATAAACTTTTGTCTATTGGCAGGATAGCAGAAATATTAACCGGCGAGGTATTACTGGGAATTGTTGAAATAATTGCTTCGATTGCATCGCTGATTCTTGGATATTTTCTTATCCGCTTTATGAGTAAAAAGTTTGGAGATATATAAAAGGTTTAACTCCAATTAGCATTGAAATTACACAATTCAAAGGAAGTTTTGAATTGTGTAATTTTTTTATTATTTGTAAATAATTCTTTTCCTAAGGAGACATACTATTTATTGCAACATGGATCCTGCAATAATCCACCAAAGCAAGGAATTTCAAAATTCCTTGCTTTTGGTAAGTAATCCGCAGGGTCCAAATCATGGTATGAGGAGGGAGCCTATGAAAAAAAGAATTATAGCAGTAATTCTGCTTACCTTCCTGTCTGTGACCGTGTTTGGCCTGTTCAGTCGGGACTTAGCCCCGGCCAATGCGGAGATGACGTGGAAAAGGGTGGATTTTATTAGCGGGATAGTAACTGCTGTAGAATTGAATGTCCGAAAAGGACCATCTACAAAGTATGCGATTGTTGGTACGCTAAAGAAAAACCAATGGGTTAATGTATTGGCTGAGATCAATGGCTGGTACGTAATTTTTGAACCAAATACCGGACTGGTCGGATGTGTTAGTGGTAAATATCTGCAACCGCCTAACAAGATAAATCAAACACCTGGCACAAGCACTCCTTCTACTCCGAAAGCAACTCCAACGCCTGCACCCACTCCGGTGCCTCAAACCGGTCTGTCCCAGGATGAAAAAGAGCTTTTGGATTTAATTAATGCAGAGCGTGCTAAAGCCGGATTAGCAGCACTTAAAGCTGATCCTGAGCTTATGGAAGTTGCAAGACTGAAAGCAAAGGATATGGTAGAAAACAACTATTTTTCGCATCAGTCTCCAAAATATGGATCGCCTTTTGATATGATGCGGCAGTTTGGTATAAGTTTTAGATCTGCTGGGGAGAATATAGCAGGGAACAGTACTGAGGAAGGCGCTGTAAAAGCCTGGATGAATTCCGAAGGTCATAGGAAAAATATCCTGAATGGGAATTTTAATTATACCGGAATAGGAATTTATCAAAGTCCGAAGTACGGAAAAATTTTCGTCCAAATGTTTATTGGGCGATGAAAAAACAATTGACAATTTAATGGAGGTGTTCAAAGAAATGAGTAAAAACCAAAACCGTAATCAAAATAAAAACCGTAATCAAATTGAAAACCGTAATAATCAGGAACAAAGAAAAAGAAATACCAATTTTTGCAATGATCAATTGGGTGAAAACATGACAGAATTCGCACAGGAAGTAAACCCAAATAATGAGCAGCAAAAAAGAAGAAACAACAACAATAATAAAAGGTAAAAGGTAACAGTAACCATTAACTCTTATTTAAAAAAGCAATAACAGGTTAAAAACCAAAAAGGAGCCTTATGGCTCTTTTTTGGTGTATCAGACTTTTCAGAAAGTATTTTCGTCTATATAATAAATGTGCAAGATAAAATAACACTTGAAAAAGGAGGGCTAAAATGCGTAAAAATATTGCCGCCCTTGTTGCTCTGGTAAATGCGTTGTTTGTATTAATTGTACCACAAGCTCAGGCAGTATCCGCACAATCCATATTGAACAGACAGACAGCAGTTCAACTTGTTAAGGATAATTCAACTGCCATTTGGGATGCCATAGAGGAAGAAAGATTTGCAAAAGAAGATTATGAGGAGCAGGCAGCCAGATCAAAGAGTATTGATACTATAAAAGTGTTCTTATTTGTACATCCCTTTACCGGAGAAGACGTGTATTATTACTACGACTCTGCCGAGCAGATGCAACTTAGGCTGTTAAAGGAGTTTGTTCCCGAGACGCTTAAATTCAATCATGAAGTAAGGGAAATGACTATTAAGGTTACTGAAAATGCCATGGCCAATGCTGCTGATAATCTTTTTACGGGGTTGTACAGTACATACCATTCAATGAGACTGGCAGAAAGGTCTTGCGAGTTAGCTAAGAATAACCTTGACCGTCAAAAGAAGCTTTTTGAGAGTGGAATGATAACAGAGCTTGATCTGGAAGAAGCTGTTTTGGATCTGAGTGAAGCAGAAAATTCGGTTAAGAAGGCAAGGCGTGATTACGACAATATGCACCGCCAGTTTAACCGGCTTGCCAAACTCCCTTTGGATTTCAGGTACGATTTGATAGGAACACCGTGGACAAATGAACGAGGGGTTGCAATAACCGAGGAAGAAGCCATAGCCAGTGCGCTGGAAAATCGCATGGAGATTTGGAGTACAAAAAGGCAGATGGAGCTTATTGAACTCAGGATGGAAATCTACCGCCATAAAAATGTTTACAAATTTCATCAGCAGACCATTAAGGACTATGCAAAAGCGCAGGATGAACTTGATAAGCTGAAGCTCACTCTTTCCCAACTTGAATATGATATAGAAAAAGAGATACGCCAGGCTTATAAGCAGTTGAAAAAGAGTTATGACGATTTGGAGCTTGCAAAATTGAACCTTGCAAGGCAAAAAAATCTGCTTGAGAATACAAAAACCCAGTATGAAGCAGGTCTCGTTCCGGTGTCGGTAGTGGAACAACTGGAACTTTCGGTTGAACAGTTGGAATTTGCTGTTAATATAAACCTCATTAATGTTTTAAACAGACAGGACCAGTTTTACCGCGCCATTTCTGTTGGTCCTGGTTATTAACTGAAAGGGGAGATAGCATGAAACGGTTTATTATATTAACTCTATGTTTAATACTTGTTACCGGTGTTTTTGCATTTGCCGAGGAAGGTATCATCAGGTTTACCTATGAATCGGCGCTTGAAACTGCGGTAGAAAACTCAATTCAGCCCGAACTGGATGATTACAATATAAAGGCAATGGAAAGTGCTTTGGAAGAAGCAAGGGAGGAAGCCATAAAAGGCTTCTATGGCGGAACACCGCAGGAAGTTGCTGAAAGAAAAATCATAAAGGAAGTTGCACCCTTTGAAGCAGAGGTGAACCTTGAAATTGCAATCAGGCAAAAAGCTGATAACATAAAGCAGATAAAGGCTGATGTTTACCAGGAAATGATGAGGGTGCTGCTTGCTGAAGAGAGTATTGAAATTAAAAAGAAAAGAATAGAATTGCTTGAGGAAAAATATCAGATAGATTTAAAGCGTTTTCAGGAAGGCTTAATCTCAGAAGCCGATATAACTGATCAGGAACTGGCCTTATCTGTTGAAAGGCTAGAACTTAAAAATATGGAAACAGCATTGGCATCTGATATTCTAAATATTAAACAAAGGCTTCATGTGGACTTAAGTGAAGATAATAAAATAAAATTTGACTATAAGCTTCAAAAAATAGGAACACACTATCTAATAACCAGCTTTAATCTTGAAGATGCGATTTTAAAGGCAATGGATGGAAACACACTGGTATATCAGAAGCAGAAGGCATTAGAGGCAGCAGAAATGAAGCTGGAAATTACAAAGCAGCACTTAAAGCCAGGCCACGACTATTATGATCGGAAGGTTTATGAATTTGAAAAAGCTAAAAAAGAACTGTATGATGCACAAACAGATCTTGAAGTATCAATCAGGAATGCATACAACGAACTTATGACCGCATCAGATGCATTGGATCTGGCTTATAAAAGAGAGGAACTGGAAAGAAGCAGGCTGGAAACTTTAAAGATTAGGTATGATGCCGGTGTAATCAGCCGCAGGGATATGATAGACAGTGAACTCGGTTTATTAGCCAAAAAACAGGCAACCCTTGAAGCAGTATGTGATTTCAATATAAAAAACGATATACTTAGAAACCTTATTGAAAATCAGGTCGAATAATCAAATATTTAAAAGGCATACTATATATGTTGAATTCTATTCAACATATATAGTATTTTTTTGTCTTAAAATCAGGGAAAAATTCAGGAAGGAGGGTTACTTTATGTCTGTAACAATAGTCGGTGTTTTTGACAGAGTGGACTATGCTGAAAAAGCTGCAAGAGAAATAAAAGAACGGGGCCTTCGAACAGATGATATTTCAATAATTGTTAAGAATCATGATGAACAGGAAGGCCAAAGTGGCGAAGGAATGACTAATGATAATATCTCCGATGGCGCTGTGACAGGAGGTATAATTGGCGGTCTGGCAGGCCTTCTGCTTGGAGCAGGCATGGTTGCAATACCCGGGCTGGGTATTATTGCTGCTGCAGGACCGATAACCGGCCTCATTGGGGGTGCAGCCACGGGTGGAATTATTGGAGGACTTATTGACTTAGGAATTCCGGAACAAGAAAGTAAAAAATATGAAACCGACATCCGTGAAGGAAAAGTTGTATTCACAATGAGAACCGAAGAGGATAAAGTGGAGGATATACGAAATATTTTACAGTCCAACGGTGCAGAACGTGTTAATACACATTAGGACATTAGCAGGGCAGAACATTCTGCCCTGTATTTTTACATTTCATAAATTAATCACATAATACAGTGAAGTATTTTTCCTGTCGTTTTAACCAAATTTAAAATATCCCCACCTCCCATATTTGCCGATAAAAATGTGTATAACTTATCCACAGGCTAAAAAGGCAATAATAATAGTTATTCACAAAGTTATACACATTGTCCACAGTTTTTTGAGTTCTTCTGTGAATATATGCTGTGTCGTCTGTGGATTTTTGTTTTAAATTTACGAAAACTCTGTGTAAATGTTTTTTATTGCGGGTAAGTATATATTAATAAAACTGTTCTTAATCCAATAATTTATGTATAATATTGGATATAAACTTTCAATTAGACCCGAAAGGAGTATGAGATATGAAATTCATCGTAAGCGGTAAAAATACTGAAGTTACTGATGCTTTAAAAGAAAGGGCTATTAAGAAGCTAAGCAAAATTGAAAAATTTTTTAAATCCGATGCAGAATGCAACATTACATTCCAGGTTGAAAAAAACAGGCACATTTGTGAAGTAACAATCATTTCAAAAGGTCTTTTTATCAGAGCCGAAGAAACAACAAATGATATGTATGCTTCAATTGACATGGTAATAGATAAATTAGAACGGCAAATCAGAAAAAATAAAACCAAGCTTGGCAAGAGAATCCGGCAGGAAAGTGTTGTTCCCGATAACTTTGAAATAAAAGAGCATATAGAAGAAGAACAAACCTTTAAGGTAGTGAAAAGCAAACGTTTTGCCATAAAGCCAATGGATGTTGAAGAAGCAATTCTTCAAATGAATCTGTTAGGACATAGCTTCTTTGTATTTTCGAATGCTGAAACAGATGAAGTAAATGTGGTTTATAAGCGTAAGGACGGAAATTATGGATTAATCGAGCCTGGATTTTAATCAAAAAAAATATATTAAATTATTATTAAAATGTAGTAAAAAACTATTATTGTGGTAAAATATAATTAGAGTTGCAGTGAGATTGGTTTTGGTTTTATTTGCATTTTGTTGAATCCTCCTGAAAAAGGAGTTGAAAATATTGAAAAACAAAAAAATTGAGCTTTCGGAGCAAGATTTGCACATTATTGATATTTACTCAAAAAAAAACCTGGCTGATACCATGCCACAGTTTGGTAACCCAAATACCGACATTATGAATTATTCAACAGGCATGGCAAAAATAAAAAATGAAAAAACCGATGATTTTTTTGAATGAGTTATATTACCGGAAAGTAGGTAAAAAAAGAAGTGGATAATTTTCATTTTTGCTCCTCTTTTAAAAATACACGAATAATTTTATATAAGTTATTAAAAAGGCACACAATTGAAATGATTGGTAATTTCATAGCGGTGCCTTTTTTGTTACATTTAAATCCTTGTTATTCTCTTGTAAAAGATACGGGGAACCGTATAACGATAAATGAAAGGGGTAATGGATATGCTTTTGCGCAATTGTGCCGGAGGTGTTGTTTTCTCCAGCAATCATAAGGTGTTTCTTCTCAAAAATGAAAAAGGGGAGTGGGGGTTTCCTAAGGGGGTAATCAGAAATAAAGAGTTACAAAGCGAAGTAGCTCTTAGAAGGGTAGCTGAAGAGGGCGGTATAGACGCTACTATCATTTCACCGGCCGGCAGAACAAATTATGAGTTTTTTTCTGTGACCAGGCAACAGCCTGTATGTAACCGTATAACATGGTATATTATGCTGGCAGCCAGCGAAGAATACAAAATCGGTGAGCCTGAAAAATATAAGGACGCTGGTTTTTTCACAATAGAAGAAGCTATGGAAAAGATAACTTACAGTCAAGATCGTTCATTACTTCATGTTTCTTATTTAAAATTCAAGGAATTGGTCCAAGTTGCAAGCTAAATTAAATCAAAATTGAAAATAACGGGAAGGCTTCTGGCCTGACCCGATTAATGCAAGGCATGTTTATAGAATTATTTCCGGGAGTAATTTATAAAACTACTCCCGGTATTGTATATCCAACTGTTAAGAAGAATAATTTTCCTGTATTTTACCGCAATTTGCAGTGCGGATAATTACTTTCTGAGCATATCTAAATTTTATATTTGTCATATACATATGTTTTCTGATAGAATAAATGTTGGTCAAAGGGCTGTTTTAATTACAAATCAAACTTCGGTCTTTTATTGGAGTGGTCAAATGTATAACAACAGTATCCGTACTGTTTTAAATAACAGTAATGGAGAGTATGAAGAAAAACGCTCAAGGTTTTTGTCCTGGGTTTTTCCTGTAAGTTCAGAGGAAGAAGTTTTTTCGCATTTACAGGTGCTGAAAAAAAAGTATTATGATGCAAGGCATCACTGTTATGCCTATATCATAGAAGGCGAGACAGAAATACAAAGATTCAGCGATGACGGTGAGCCTTCCGGAACAGCGGGCCTGCCCATACTTGAAACCATAAAGAAAAAGGGGCTTACGAATGTACTGGTCGTTGTTGTACGGTATTTTGGCGGTATACTTCTTGGCGCTTCCGGATTGGTAAGGGCATATGGAAAGGCTGCGGCTGCTGGTATTGATAATGCACAAACAGTAATCAGGAAGCTGTGCTATAAAACTTATATCCACCTGGATTATACTTTGTACGGGAAAATACGTAATTATTTTGAAACAAATAACCTTCATATTTGTGATACAAATTTCACAAGCGATGTAGAGGTGGTTCTTGTTATCGAGGAAGAAAAAAAGGAACATTTTCATAAAGATGTGACTGAAATTACAGGGGGAAAAGCTGAGGTTGTTTTTGATCAAAAAGTGTATGCTTACTTTGATGAACAGGGGAATTATTTGAAGCAGTAAAGCTTTGATTTGCCACAATTAAACATAAGAGGGATGAAATACCATGTATGGTGAGAAGATACTGTGCAATTCCAGAAACAGTGGATTCATTTGCAAGAGCTGTGTAGTTCAGCTCGGGTAAGCCAAAACTCACAAAATCGCATAAGCAAAAACAGTGCAGGCAGCATTTTTGCTCAAACAGTTGGCTTGCTTATCCTCGCTCTGACTACACATCTCTGAGCTGCATTCCGCTAAAAGGTTTTGTGCATTGTACAATATCTGCGAATATTTTGGAGAATTTAGAAGGTAATAATTTTCTTAGCCCTGAATTAAACCATTCTAAGATAACACAGTTGAAATTATATGTATGTCATGAGAAAATATATTGGATTAATTTAATATTATATTATATGAATTTTTTGATTGAGGTGATATTATGGCGGGACATTCAAAGTGGTCCAATATTAAACATAAAAAAGAAAGAACAGATGCGCAGAAGGGTAAAATCTTCACAAAGCTGGGCAGGGAAATAGCAGTGGCTGTAAAGGCGGGCGGACCCGATCCAAACACGAATTCCCGGCTTAAAGATGCAATAGCAAAAGCAAAAGCCAACAATATGCCAAACGACAACATTATGCGAAGCATAAAGAAGGCGTCGGGGGATCTGACATCTGACAATTTCGAGGAAATAGTTTATGAAGGTTACGGTCCGGGAGGCGTTGCAGTTATTGTAGAAACCCTTACCGATAACAGAAACCGTACAGCAGGGGATATAAGGCATTTGTTTGATAAATTCGGTGGCAACCTTGGAACAACCGGCTGTGTGTCTTTTATGTTTGATAAAAGAGGACAAATAATAATTGAAAAAACAGAAAGTGTGGATGAAGACAATTTGATGATGACTGCTCTAGAGGCCGGTGCTCTTGATATAGTTGGTGAAGAGGAGTTTTTTGAAATAATTACCGAACCACAGGATTTTTCAAAAGTAGCCGAAGCTTTGGAAAACGAAGGATACAAGTTTGAAGCTGCAGAGGTAGCGATGATTCCACAATCAACCACTGCACTAACCGATGAAGATATGATTTCGAACATGGAAAAGCTGATTGAAAGACTTGAAGACCACGATGATGTGCAAAATATATACCACAACTGGGAACAGGAATAAAAAATTAGATTCGGGAGAGTAATTTATGGAAAAGAAAATTTTGGATATTACCGCTATTAAAGACATTATTCCCCACAGATTCCCCTTTCTTCTTGTTGATAAAATAATAGAGGTAGAATTGGAGCCTGTAGTTAGAGCAGTTGGAATCAAAAATGTAACGATAAACGAACCCTTTTTCCAGGGTCATTTTCCGTCGTATCCTGTAATGCCCGGTGTACTTATTGTTGAAGCATTGGCTCAAACCGCCTGCGTGGCAGGTTTAATGATCGAGGAGAATAAAGGTAAAATTCCGCTGTTTACAGGTATAGATAATTTAAAATTTAGAAGACAGGTAGTACCCGGAGATACTTTGAAACTTGAAGTTGAGTTCACTGCAATGCGCCGTGGTATGGGGAAGGCAAATGTACGTGCTTCTGTCAGGGAACAGACAGCAGCAGAGGGTATAATAAAATTTGCAATCATTGAACCCGAAGGAAAAGAGTAGTTATGCGAGTATTTGCCATATCAGATTTACATCTTGCGCTGGCCAAAAATAAACCCATGGATATTTTTGATGCGGTCTGGGAAAATTACATGGAGCACATACAGGAAAACTGGATTAAGATCATAAGGCCGGATGATTTGGTCTTAATTCCCGGGGATTTATCATGGGCAACATATATTGAGGATTCTGGCCCCGATTTTATATATATAGAGTCTCTTCCCGGAAAAAAAATAATTTCAAAGGGAAACCATGATTACTGGTGGACAACCCACAGTAAGTTAAATAAATTTAAAGAGAGCCTGTCGTTAAACAGTATCACATTTCTTCATAACAACGCTTTTTTTAATAAAGACCTGGCCATAGTAGGCACCAGAGGGTGGAAAACTCCCGAAGAGGACGGGTTTACTGCTGATGACGAGAAAATCTATAACCGGGAGCTGGAGAGGCTGAAAATTTCATTGGAATTTACCGATGGCTTTAATGGAACAAAGATTGCCATGCTTCATTACCCGCCCTTTTCAGCAAATGGTAAACCTACGGGTTTTGTTGACGTAATGAAAGGCTTTGGAGTAAACATTTGTGTTTACGGACATTTACATGGAAAAAGCTGCAATTTTGCCACAGAAGGGTTAATAGATGGAATAAGGTATCATTTGGTTTCTGCAGATTATTTAAAATTCGAGCCTCTATATATAGGACAATGGTAACAGAGGATGGGGTGATTTAAATGTCACATCAGGCACTATATAGAACATACAGACCGCAAACTTTTGATGATGTAGTTGAACAGCAACATATTGTAACAACTCTTAAGAATGCTGTTATGTCAAAGAAGGTTGCTCATGCATACCTTTTTTGTGGTACTCGCGGTACAGGAAAAACAACAATGGCGAAAATATTCGCCCGCGCAGTAAATTGTCAGAATCCTTCAGACGGCAATCCGTGCAATAAGTGTGAAATATGCAAAGGTATCATAGATGGAACAATTCTTGATGTTGCAGAGATCGATGCTGCATCAAATAACAGTGTTGATAATGTAAGAAATATAATTGACGAGGTTGTATATACTCCTACCAGGGCATTCAAAAAGGTGTATATCATCGATGAAGTGCACATGCTGTCAATAGGTGCCTTTAATGCTTTACTGAAAACCCTGGAGGAACCTCCCGAACACGTAATATTCATATTGGCAACAACAGAGCCACATAAACTGCCTGCTACCGTTCTTTCCCGCTGTCAGCGGTTTGATTTCAGGCGTATAACATCCGGAGGAATAGCAAAAAGGCTAATAGCAATTTCGAAAGAATGCGGTGTAACCTTAACAGATGATGCTGCTTCCTTTATTGCTTCTCTAAGTGAGGGCGCATTAAGAGATGGTATCAGTATTCTCGATCAGTGTATTTCCACCGGAAAGGCACCGTTGGATCTCGAGTCTGTTCAGGAGATCATTGGAGTTGCTCCAAACACTGTAATAATAGATACAATAGGTTTTCTTGCAGACCGGAAAAGTAAAGAGGCAATTTCCCAGATTGATCTGATTTTTTCAGAGGGCAAGGACCCCGGACAATTTATTCATAAATTAATCCGTTTCCTTCGCGATATTCTTGTTTTTAAAACCTCAAAAAGTCTTGAGCACTTATACAGCGTAACCGAAGAAGAGAAAAAGGCCATTCAGTATTTCGCAGAAAAAATCCCTATGACACTGGGTCTTGCTGTAATTCGTGAATTGTCTGATCTGGAGGCTGCTATCAAATGGAGTTCCAGTCAGCGAATTTTAATTGAAATGGTCTTTCTTCGTATTTGTTCAAGGGAGATAAGTAAAGAAAATGATGATGTGCTAGAGCGATTAAAGCTTCTGGAGGACCGAATCAGGGATATTGAGACCGGCATTCTGAAGGATGGGGCTAATCATGATAAATTAAGCGCCGTTCCCGAAGCAAAAAAATCTAAAGAAAAAGAAGCCAGGGTAAGTAGCCCGGAAAAAATAACAGAAAGAGACATTACAAATAATACTGAACGTTCCGGGGCAAGCAATGAGGCTTTTTTAAATCCCTATGCCGAGTGGAATAAAGTATTGAAAGAACTGGCAAGTATAGGGCGTATGAAGCTTTATAGCGGTCTAATTGGCACTACTGCAGTTTGGGTTGATGATAACACCATCGGCATATCTTTGCAGGAAGAAGATGAATTTAAAAACCGCATTCTAAGTGAAGATGGGAATATCACTGCAATTAAGGGAGCAATAAAAAGGTGTACAGGTAAAGAACTCCAGGTAATAGTTTTGAATAATGAAAAGAAAAAAAACGAGGATAAGGATAATGAAATACCCGAAAAACTTCTTAATTTTGTAAAAAAGAAAGGATTAAAACTCGATATAATAGAAGGTTAATCATGAATGCAATATTTTTTCCAAAACAAACTTATATCAAAAGGTATTGACAACACCATACTTTAACTGATATAGTAAAAAGAAGAAAGGAAGCGCGTTTAAACTATTTCCTCAGCCATGTATCTTTTTTGGTTTTCAGTCCAAAATATTACTAAGGACTTTACTTAAAACCCAGTTTATCATAGATACCACCCTATTAACACAGGAAAATTCAAATTGCTTTATGTTCCGTAAGGTGCCTGCGGGTTTAACTTTTGTGTATTATATGTAAATTTTCTATGGGAAATATATTTTTGTATTCACAAAAACAGAAATTTTTAATATGATCTATTATTAGTTAAAGGAATAAATTGTGATTTAATACAGACCTGCAGTATTCACAGTGAATTAAGTGAGTAGTACAGGCGTTTCATGGATTATGTATTGGTTAATCAATAATACCAATCACAATAGATGTTTCAATTTTGAAAAACAAAATAAGGCGGTGTATCATGGAAGAGATTACAAAACTGCAGGGCAAGAGCCTGAAGGATTTAAGGTATATTGCCAAAGTAATGGGTATAAAAAGCATAACCCGTTATAGAAAGCAGGAATTAATAGAAAAAATATTGGCTGCTGGGGAGAATAAGGATGAGCTTGTCCAAACAGTGCAGCCTGCGGTAAAAAGAAGGCCTGGGCGTCCAAGAAAGGATAAGGAAGCTGAAGCCCCTGAGCTACAGACAGAACAACAGCAGACTGTTTCTGAGGAAGAAAAAGGAGAAGAACCTGTGAGTGTGGATTCGCAGGATGAAACCCGGGAAGAGACCAAAATAACAAGTGCGGAGCAATCCGGAAAAGAGGCTGCAGAATCTGCAAAAGCAACTGAACAGGATGAAAAAGTTGTTCCGATATCCAATGTAAGTGAAAAAGAAGAAACCGATGCCAAAGCAGGTAAGGAACGTCAGGATGCTGAGGAGCAAAGCGTACAGGAAACAGATACTTCAGAAAAGGAAAAGCAGGATAAAGTTCAGGAAAAGGATACTTCCACAGAAAGTCATGTTAAGGAAACAAGGGAATATAACAATAAACCGGCATATATCAGAGATCTGTCCCGGCTTGAGAGTGATGAACCTGTAAGTGGAATACTTGAAGTTTTACCCGATGGTTATGGTTTCTTAAGGGGTCACAATTATCTGTCAGGCCCTCGTGATATATATGTATCACCATCTCAAATAAGGCGTTTTAATTTAAAAACCGGCGATAAAATTGTTGGAAAGGGAAGAATACAAAAGGAAGGCGAGAAGTTTCAGGCACTTCTGTATGTACTTTCTGTAAATGGTGATTCACCGGAGGTTGCGCAGCAGCGTAAACCCTTCGATCAATTAACACCAATCTATCCCGATGAAAGAATAACCCTTGAGACCGAACCTAAGGAGCTGTCTACCCGTTTAATTGATTTAATTGCTCCTATAGGCAAGGGCCAAAGAGGTTTGATTGTATCTCCGCCAAAAGCCGGTAAAACAGTCCTTTTGAAAAAGATTGCCAATGCCATTACCCAAAAATATAAAGACATTGAATTAATAGTTCTGCTTATCGACGAGAGACCTGAAGAGGTTACAGATATGCAGCGTTCCATAAAAGGCGATGTTATATACAGTACATTTGACGAACTGCCCGAACATCACATTAAAGTAGCTGAAATGGTACTTGAAAGGGCACAGAGGCTTGTTGAGCAAAAAAAAGATGTGGTTGTATTGTTAGATAGTATAACCCGTCTTGCAAGGGCTTATAACTTAACTATTCCACCAACGGGAAGAACTCTTTCGGGTGGCCTTGATCCCGGGGCATTGCATAAACCAAAAAGGTTTTTTGGCTCCGCGAGAAATATTGAATTCGGGGGAAGTCTTACAATTATTGCAACAGCCCTGATAGATACAGGAAGCCGTATGGATGATGTTATATACGAAGAGTTTAAGGGAACGGGTAATATGGAGCTTCATCTTGACAGAAAGCTTTCAGAAAAGCGTATATTCCCCGCAATAGATATAAACCGTTCGGGAACACGCCGGGAAGAAATGCTGTTAAGCCAGAAGGAACTTGAGTCTATCTGGGCCATTCGTAAGGCCATGAGCAACATGGGAACTGCGGAAGTAACCGAAATGATAATAAACCGGCTGGTTCAGACAAAAACAAATGAGGAATTTATTAATGGTATAAATTTAGCCTTTATCCAAAAAGAAAAGAATAGTTTTGACTTAATGTATAAATAGGGTCTTATTAACCCGATTGCATAACAGTAAATTGTTAATGCGGAAAAATCCCAGATTTATACCGAACTTGTTT
>JAAYNA010000111.1 GCA_012521105.1 Clostridiaceae bacterium | reverse complement strand
TCAGACAGGGGGACAGGCACCTTGTCTGGTCAAATTAACCAGACAAGGTGCCTGTCCCCCTGTCTTGACCAGAATTTTTTGTTGACTTTATGCGTGTATAAACATAGAATATTATTGTATTTAATTATGATGGAAAAACACAAATTAACTTTTGAATGCTAAAGTGAGGTGAAAAAATGGAGTCTGGCGGCAGTAGTATTGACAATGGTGGAAAACGTATGTATAAGGAAAATTCAATATTGACTATGCCAAGCTCTGTTTTTTTCGATAAGAACCTCATTATACGGCATATGTCATAATAATTTTTGTTTACATACTTTTCCCTGATTTCAAATCACGGTATTATCCACTATTCATTACTGCAAAAATAAAAAAGCAAGGAAATTACTTGATAATATGTGTGCCGGCGTTTAATCATAATGTTAAACCCTGGCATTGGCATTGTTTTTTGTTTTTTTGTGTAATTGTTTATTTTCTTGTTATTAATTTTTATGAAAGCGGAGGTGGTAGTTGTGGATCCTATCCCTTTACCTGCTAATTTAAGCGAAAATATAAATACTAATACAAGAGCCATGACTACTACACGAATGGTGTGGCTCTTTTAAAGGAGGGCTACTAAATGAAAGAATTAATTCTTGAACTTATTGAAAAAGGCAAATACAGCGAAGCAAGAAACAAGCTTATTGATATGAACGAAGTTGATATAGCACAACTTTTGGAAGAACTGGACAAACAAAAGCTGTTAATAATATTCAGAATACTGCCAAAGGAAATTGCAGCAGGCGTATTTTCTTATATATCATATGAGCTTCAGGGATATATTATTGAATCAATAACTGATAAAGAAATAAAAAATATCATAGATGAACTGTTCTTTGATGATACGATTGACTTTTTGGAAGAAATGCCTTCAAACATTGTAAAGAGAGTGCTAAAAACTACTGACGAGGATACAAGAAAACTTATAAACCAATTTCTTAAATACCCGGAAGACTCAGCCGGGAGTATAATGACAATTGAATATGTTGACCTTAAAAAGGAAATGACAGTAGAACAGGCTTTAGAGCACATTAAAGAAACAGGTGTAGACAAAGAAACAATAGACACCTGCTATGTTTTAGACAGTAATAGAATACTGGAAGGTGTAGTAACAATAAGAAAGCTTATATTAAGCAACGGTTCAACCCTTGTAAAAGACATCATGACTAGCGATCCAATATATATAAATACTCATGATGACCATGAAGAGATTGCGGCACTGTTTAAAAAGTACGATTTCATTTCAATGCCTGTTGTAGACAATGAACGCAGGTTGGTAGGAATTGTAACAATAGACGACGTTGTAGATATTATTGATCAGGAGAACACCGAGGACTTCCAGAAGATGGCTGCTATGCATCCTTCTGATGAAGAATATCTGAAAACTAACGTACTGGCATTGGCTAAGCAAAGAATAACCTGGCTTTTGATACTAATGATTTCCGCAACTTTTACAGGCAATATAATTACTAAATATAATGAAGTTCTGCAATCAGTTGTAGTCCTTGCTTCCTTCATCCCAATGCTGATGGATACAGGCGGAAACTCGGGCTCACAATCATCAACACTTATAATCAGAGGGTTGGCGCTGGGTGAAATTAGGACAAGTGATATATTGAAGGTTATATTGAAGGAAATTCAGGTAAGCTTTATTGTCGGGATAACTTTATCTGCTTTAAACTTTTTAAGGATTTACTTTTTGAAAAAAATTGATTTATATATATCCTTAACTGTATGCATAACATTATTCTTTACCATTATAATAGCGAAAATTATTGGTGGCGTGCTCCCCATCCTGGCAAAAAAGCTTAAGGTAGACCCTGCAATAATGGCAAGTCCTCTGATAACAACCATTGTTGATGCTACAGCGCTTATAATATACTTTTCAGTGGCTACAAGGCTACTGCATATTTAACAGAGAACAGAAGACAGGTTGGATAACAGATTAATCATATAGCAGAATGGATAAGCCGGAAGATTTGACAGGATTATACTTCCGGCTTATTTACATTTTTCATGATGAAACAAGCTAGGCAAATCCAAGAAGACGTGCTGCGTTTGCTACAATAAAGCATACTGCAATACCAGCTATTGTGGGTATGGCAAAGGATGCAAACGTCCATTTCGTGCTCTGTGTTTCTTTTTTTATAGTCCAAAGGGTAGTACCGCACGGAAAATGCATCAGAGAAAACAACATAACGCACAATCCTGTAAGCCAGGTCCAGCCATTGGCTACCAGAAGCTGCCTTAAGTCTTCCAGCTCATCCAGTTCCAGCATCGTTCCCGAGGCCATGTAACTCATGATTATTATCGGAATAACTATTTCATTTGCTGGCAATCCAAGAATAAAGGCCATTATAATATAACCATCCATCCCCAACATTCTCCCGAAGGGATCCAGAAAGTCAGCAGCATATGTCAGAAGGCTTATATCGTTAACGGTAATATTTGCCATAATCCATATAACCAGTCCGGCCGGGGCAGCAATTGCTACAGCCCGCCCAAGAACAAACAGCGTTCTGTCGAATATCGAGCGTACCAGAATACGTCCGATCTGTGGCTTACGGTAGGGCGGCAGTTCCAGGGTAAAAGAAGATGGAATACCCTTCAGAATAGTTTTCGAAAGGATTTTTGAAACCAAAAGGGTCATTAATATACCAATCAGGACAACACCTGTGACAGCAAGAGTTGAAACTACAGACTGAAAAGCTCCCCCAACCGCACCGCCGATAAAAATAATACTCATTGCAATAAGCGTTGGGAATCGCCCGTTACAGGGCACGAAATTATTCGTCAGTATTGCAATCATGCGTTCTCTTGGGGAATCGATAATTCTACATCCTATAACCCCTGCAGCATTACAGCCAAAGCCCATACACATGGTCAAAGCCTGTTTTCCATGAGCACATGCCTTCTTGAAAAAATTGTCCAGGTTAAAAGCCACCCTTGGAAGATACCCTAAGTCCTCAAGGAGTGTAAACAGGGGGAAGAAAATTGCCATTGGTGGCAGCATTACCGAGACCACCCACGCAAGAGTACGGAATATTCCAAGAACCAATATATCATGAAGCCATACCGGAGAATTAAAAGAGATAAAAAGCTTCGACAGCTTTTCCTCAATCCCGAACAGAAAATCAGCCAAGAGACTGGAAGGCAAGTTTGCACCTTCAATAGTCAACCAGAAAACAAAAGCCAACAGGGCAAGCATAATAGGCAGCCCGAAAACTTTTGAGGTCAGAATACTGTCAATTTTTCTGTCCATACCATTATATTGTTTGTTTTCGAATGTAACAGTATCACGGCTTAATTCCTCAGCAACCGTTACCAGCCGGGATACTATTTTGTCACGCAGTTGTTCAGGTTCAATACCATTTTCAGTAAGGTATAGTTTTGCTTTATTTAACAGATCAAGCAATTCAATATCATTTAACAGGTCAAAACCAAGGTATTTGTTTATAGAATTTAAAATGGTTTCATCACCATCCAGCAGCTTTAACGCAACCCAGCGGTTATTAATTTTGCCATCTATCATCTGCCAGATTTTAGGCTGTAACATTTTTATGGCCTGTTCAATCGCTTCGTCGTATGTAATTTTTATTGGGTTTAGCGGGATTTCTTTGTTTGCTACAGCGTAAACTGCATCCATTAACTCGTTAAGGCCTTTTTTACTGCGCGCATTTGTGGGAATAGCAGGTACACCAAGGCGTTTGGACAGTTCTTCACAATTTATGCTGATCTTTTTTCTTTTTGCTTCATCGATCAGGTTTACGCAAACTACAACCCTATCGGTAATTTCAAGTGTCTGAAGGACCAGATTCAAGTTTCTCTCAAGGCAGGTGGCATCGGTAACCACAACAACTGCATCCGGATCTCCAAAACATACAAAATCTCTTGCAATTTCCTCTTCCACAGAGTTAGCCATGAGTGAATAAGTACCGGGAATATCCACCATAATAAAATTTCTGTCCTTATGTCTGTATTTTCCCTGGGCATTTGTAACGGTTTTCCCAGGCCAGTTCCCCGTATGCTGGTTCAAACCGGTTAAACTGTTGAAAACCGTACTTTTTCCCACATTTGGGTTTCCTGAAAGTGCTATTACTTTGTCGTCAGGTGTAACCCGCTCAAGTTTCAATTCATTCTGCAATACGCCTGCACCGGTAGACTGGTTTGTAAGCCCCATTTTTAATAATCCTCCTTTAGAATGATTCAAGTTTAAGTCATTTCTACAAGAATTTTATCCGCTTCTTCTGAACGCAAGGCCATTACTGCTCCGCGGATATAATAAGCTGTCGGATCACCCGAAGGACTTTTTTGGACGGCTTCAACAATTGTGTCAGGTATCAACCCAAGGTCCAGCATTCTTCTTCGAATAATTCCATCTGATATAAGCAGTTTCACTTTTGCCTTTTTCCCCAGTGGCAAACATTTTAAAGGAATGGTTTTATCATTCATATCCAACACCTCCTGGTACGCTTTCATATAATTTAGTGGCGTCTAAATTTATTATTCAAGACTAATATATGAAACATAAAAGCCTGATGTTACGAATAAGGTTTTGTATAAATAATTTTTTATTAGTACCAAAGAGGTGTAAATATGAGCAAAAATGACAGGTTCTATACCGTTCGGGGATACCAGTTATTAAACCAGGAAGATAAATCACTAACTTCGGGTATGGAAGATTATTTGGAAATGATATACAGAAATATGGAAAAGGAAGGTTATATAAGAATAAACACTCTTTCCAGGCTTCTGAATGTTAAGCCTTCCTCTGCAACAAAAATGGTTCAGAAGCTTGCAGCGCTTGGACTTGTAGATTACCAAAAGTACGGCATTATCTTTCTTACCGAAGATGGAAAAAAATACGGCAAATTCCTGCTTGACAGGCACAATGTCATTGAAAAATTTTTACAAAATATTGGGATAACCGAAAATCTTCTTTTGGAAACAGAACTTATTGAGCACAGCATCAGTAAAAATACAATGAAAAATATAGATTTACTGAATGGATTTTTCGAAACACACCCCGGGGTTCTCGAAGAGTTCAAAAAATTCAAGGAAATAGCAGGGCATGGGATTGGAAAGACATAAATGGATAAATAATGAAATAGAAAAGTTAGTCAAAGAGTTTCCGTATTTGTTGCCTGGTTTCATCAGGCAGTGTATCCATCAGGTAATTACGGTCTACTGTCTGTTTTTCTCTAAAGGATTGAATAACACTTTCGTTCGTCATTTTTACTTTTTCTCTGAGTTCTGCTGCTGACATCAGAGCACATCCTTCACCTCTGATAATAACCTGTTGTAAACCGTCTGATGTTGCAACAGTTATATCGAATCTCTTCCGATTGTCGTGAGCAAACTTTTCAATGTACTGGTCTGCTGTTTGAGCTTCCCTGGTATATACTACATAGAGATCATCATATTCTATAACTTCTTCAGGATGCCCCTGAACGCGGTAAGCATCAAATACTACGATAATCTTACATCTTTCAACGCTTTGAAATTTACTAAGGCAATCAAGCAGCTTTGACTTTGCGCTGTCCATGTTTTCATTTGCCAAATCTTTTAATTCGGGCCATGCAAAGATAATATTATAACCATCTACAAGAAGATATTCTTCTTTAATTTCTTTAGGCCTGCCTATGTAAACAGCCTGGCTGTAATTTTCCTCGGTAGCAGATTTTCTTCTTTGCCATAAGTTTTTTTTCCCCTGGTTCGCAAAAAAAGTTTTTTCAAGGATTTTATCAACCTCATCAGGAGTAATCCATTTTTCAGGATTGAACAGGTTACGATTCTCATTTGCATCTTCCAGTGAATTATTCTTCGACTTTAAGTAGCTTTCCACATGCATATAGTCTTTAACTTTATCCCAACTGACCACAAAACCGGTACCATTTGCACAGAATATGGAACCTGTTGGGTTTTCTACATCTTTCTCTGAATCGTAGCCAATAGCCTCTATCACTTCCTCAGCATTATGGCAGGGTTCATACCCCTTTAGCGTACAAAACAGTCGTCCCTGTCCCTTTGTGTATGCTGTAACATCTTTCTGATAGTTCTGAAAGGTTGAAACAGGAGCACTGCCGGTAAGAATTGCTATATCATCACTGATTTGTGAAATTTTACATGTGCCATGCAATCTTTCGATGTCTGCCATAGCACGCCCTACCATTTTCTCCGGAATTTCAAGCTGAAAGGCATAATATGGCTCCAGCAATATAGACTCTGCTTCCTTTAACCCCTGTCGCACAGCACGGTAAGTGGCTTCCCTGAAATCACCGCCTTCGGTATGTTTATTATGTGCCCTTCCTGATACCAGTGTTATTTTCATGTCTGTAATTGGTGCTCCTGTAAGAACTCCTATATGAACTTTTTCCTTTAAATGGGATAAAACAAGGTTTTTCCAGTTCCTGGCCAACACATCGTCACTGCAGTCTACAGCAAATGTAAGGCCGCTTCCCCGCTCTGCGGGTTCCATTAAAAGATGAACCTCAGCGTAATGCCGTAAAGGTTCAAAGTGCCCAACACCTTCCACAGTGTTTGCAATGGTTTCTTTATATACAACCCTGCCTGAATCAAAGGACACATCTATACCGAACCGGTTTTTTATCAAGCTTTGAAGGATTTCAAGCTGTACTTCACCCATTATTTGAACCTGAATTTCCTTAAGATGCTCATTCCAAAGGATACGAAGCTCCGGTTCCTCTTCTTCTATCTCCCTTAGCTTAGGAAGTATCATCCTCGGGTCACAATCTTCGGGAAGTATAATACGGTAAGACAACACAGGCTCCAGAACGGGTGCATATACAGCTTTTTCTTCACCCAACCCTTCCCCGGGTTTGGTCATGCTGAGGCCTGTAACCGCGCAAACAGTTCCTGCTTTTACTTCATTTACCGCTTCATATTTTTGTCCGGAATAAATTCGGATCTGAGTAATTTTTTCTTCCCACCCATTACTGATAACATCTCTTACCTTCAGCTTTCCACCTGTTATTTTCATATAGGTAAGACGGTTTCCCTTTTCATCCCTGCCAATTTTAAATACTCTGGCACCAAATTTTTTCGAATAGGATGGAATTTCAGCATACTTCACAATGCCACGCATAAAGGCTTCAACACCATCCAGTTTTAAAGCTGAACCAAAAAAACATGGAAATACTTTGCGTTTTTTGATAGCTTTTTTGATCTTTGATGTCTCTATATGACCTGTTTCTAAAAAGGCTTCCATTAATCCTTCATCACACATGGCCAACTGGTCGTAAAAGAATTCCGTATCGGTCTGTCCGAATTCTATGCACCGATCGGATAACTGTTTCTTTAGTTCGCTTATCAGTCTGCCTTTATCCATTCTATTAAGATCCATTTTATTGACAAATAAAAAAACAGGTATCCGGTAGATGTCAAGCAGACGCCAAAGAGTTTTGGTATGCCCCTGTATACCGTCCGACCCGCTTATTACTAAAATTGCATAATCCAACACCTGGAGCGTTCTTTCCATTTCGGTTGAAAAGTCCACATGTCCGGGTGTATCTAACAGGGTAATCTGCAGATCATCTACTTTGAATACCGCCTGCTTTGAAAAAATCGTGATTCCCCGTGCCCTTTCCAGCTCAAAATTATCTAAAAAGGCGTCCTTTTTGTCCACCCTTCCAAGTTTCCTAATCCTGCCGCTCAAATATAGTAAACTCTCGGATAAAGTTGTTTTACCGGCATCTACATGTGCCAAAATCCCTATCACCAGTTTTTTCATAATTCGATCCAATTCCCCTGCTGTCAGTATATATATCTATAATACCAGCAAATTCGCAATCTAACAAATTGCTATTATCGCTAACATTACCATGTTTTTCACATAGCCTCACCTTTACATTTACCCAGTTATTATAAAAATTCTCTCATAAATTGCTTTCAGCTGCAGTTTCTCATAGAATACTTCTGCAGCCGGTGAGATTGTGTTGATTAAAATTACACATTGATTCACTTCCGGTCAGGTGCATTTTCCTGCTAACAGTTATTATTGCAGTAAACCTTTACACCCATGCAATATGTGGCTATTACGCTAAAATCGTCATTAAGAATCACAAGATCAGCATCGTTTCCGAACTTAATCTGACCCTTTCGGTTTTCGATGCCCAGAGCCTTTGCGGGATTTAACGTTGCAGCAAGAATTGCATTTTCAACAGAAACAGATGCACAGCCAACAAGAAACCGAATTCCTTCGTTCATCTTTAATGAACTGCCTGCTATAGTGTCGGTACCGAAAATTCGTGCAGTTCCATGCTTGTCCAGCCATACCTTAACATTTGATATATCGTATATACCTTCGGGAAGTCCTTTTACACCAATGGAATCAGTTACCAGAATAATATTTCTGTTGCCTTTTGCATTAAACAGAATTTTTACGACGCCCGGATGAACATGATACCCGTCTGCTATTACCTCTGCATAAGCATTGGTGTTCATTAGCGCGCCCACCACACCCGGTTCACGATGGTGCAGTGCTCTCATGGCATTAAAACTGTGTGTAAAGGAAGATGCTCCATTTGCCAATGCAAGAATTGCATTTTCAAAACCTGCCCCACTGTGGCCTATGGATACTGTAGCTCCATTCCGGCTGGCATATCGGATGAGTGAATAGTCATCATCGTGTTCACAGGCAATTGTGATATATTTTATCAAGTTATCAGATATTTTCTGATATTCCATAAATTCTTCAACAGAAGGAACTCTAAGATGTTCTTTTTTGTGCATTCCCCTGTAGTTGTTGTCGAGAAAAGGGCCTTCAAGATGCACACCTATGATTTCCGCACCGGTATGTCTTTGTTTTCTTACGATGGAAATATTCTTCAATGATTCTATTGTAGTTTCCCTGCTTTGTGTTGTGGTTGTGGGCAGAAAAGCTGTCACTCCCTCAGAAGGAAGGGCTTTAAGCCAGTTAATCAGACCTTCCTGAGAAGGTTCATCGGCGGAATATCCACTCATTCCATGAGTATGTATATCAATAAACCCCGGTACTATTAATTTGCTATCATAGTCTGCATCGGGAATTAATGCTCCATGTGGTGAAATTTTTATAATTTTGTCTTTATCAACATGAATTTGAGCCGGGACAAACTGACCCGAAATGAATACCCTTTTACTTTGGATGATCACCTGTTTCACTCCCTTTCTCACACATCAGCCCAAGTTGAATTTATAATCTAAATATAACATTTTAAGTATATATACACAAATTCTTTATTTTCGACACTGCAGGTCATTTGAAGCTTTTAATGATAGAAAATATTAAGTGATAGGACAGGTTATCTGTATTATCATTTTTATCAAAGTAAAGATTTAATTTTGAGTTTACCTGTAAGGAATTGAAACTGCAACCCAACGGCCTTCTAAGCCGTGGGTCCGGGTTTTTAGCTTACCTGTAGGGATTGAAACGAAGTAATACAACTAAAGCCGAAATATCCAAGAAGGTGTTTAGATTCTTTCTATTTCAGAAATTGAAGCTCTGCAAAAGGATGATTGTTGTTAGTGTCAAATTCTTAGTCTACCTGCAGAAAAGAGGAATTTTACAGCTTTATCACTACTTCATATTGAAAATGAGCTTTATCTGCCTATAATAAATTGAAATTTAATATAATATATGGTAGAATTTACGATAAATATGTTATAATATGCCTATAACTTGCTGCCTGTTATGGAAAATAGATGCGCAACCACCTGTTAGAGGTAGAATGAAGTTGCAGGTTTCGGTTGAGTATCGAAGTCAGAAAGTGCAAAAAATTATGGGAGCGATGGAAAGAAGAATTAAGCAGTTTAACTGGCAGGTTATATGCTGAGAGTATTTAACACCCGCTTTTTATGCACGTTTGACGTAGATTTTGAGCATACCTGTAAAGAATCAGGACAGACAGGATCGTCTGCCCCTATAGCTGGGTGGGCTGTACCTATAATCGCTGGATTCAGGTTCTGGTGTTCAATGTTTGGAGGTGGGAAATAGTTACCCGTCACCTGTAAGAGGTGGGATATTTTTGAGTATCGTTATATATTCGACTGATGGTAAGGTAAACTAATATAATTCGATTTTAATCTTCATTTTGAAATAATTTTGTATTATAATAGAAACAGTTATGTAATTATTACTATACCAATTGTATTGCTGAACTACTATATTGCAGGCGTTCGTAGCAATTCTGGTATAAGGAACGCATGAAGTTACACTATGGCTTATCATAAAGTTTAAATAATCAAAAATAAAATTCTCATATTAAGGAATCATAAGTAGATAGAGATTTTATGATTTCTGAAAAAATAAACAAAGGTGGAAATATGAAGAAAAGAAGAGGAAAAGCACCTAGAACTAAGAAATATGTATCTTTAATGATAGTCCCCCACAATTCGAACAAGATTAAAACCTGGAAAACAACCCGCCCTTTCTTAAAATTGCTCTTTACGATAGCGTTTTTTGTACTGGTAATAAGCTTCCTTTCATTAAGCCTTGCCTATGTTATAAGGGAAAACCAGGAACTGAGGGAAGAATACATGGCCTTAAATTCTTTTCTTGTTGAACAGCAAAACATCGCAATGCAAAATATATCTATTATATCTGAAATAGAAAGTCTTGATAAAATAACCACAGATAAACTAGAGGAGTTTAATTATCAGATTCAAAATATAATAAATAATTATATAGATAAGGAAATAAGAACACTTACAATCAGCCGTTCATCTATTGAGACTAATCCTACAATATCCTTTGTAGGAAAAATATCTGAATTAAGAGCATTGCTGAACTTCTTTGAAGATACTGACAATAAGGAAGACCAGCTTTTTGCTGAGTTGACTGATAAAAAAGCTGAGCTTGAGAATTACCTTAATAGTTTACCCACCTTTTGGCCCACAGAAGGTATTATAGAGTCTGGTTATGGGAACAGGCTTCATCCCGTGTATAAAAGATATCAGCCCCATACCGGGGTAGATATTGGTGGCAAAAAGGGAAATCCAATTTATGCAGCTGCATCAGGTACCGTTATTGCAGCAGGAAAAAACGGTGGTTACGGATATCTTGTGGACATTGACCATGGTAATGGTCTGGTAACAAGGTATGCTCATTGTTCCAAGGTTCTTGTAAGGAAATGGCAGAAAGTTAAAGTTGGAGAAAAGATAGCAGAGGTTGGGGATACCGGAGTTACCACAGGACCCCATTTACATTTTGAAATATTGTTAAATGGAAAACCCATAGATCCGACAATATTTATTGGTACAGGAAAAAATTAAAAGAAGTTGTGGAGGCTGGTAATTATGAAAAAGCGAAACAATGCAGTAATGGATACAATTATTGGAGAACATACAACCATTACAGGAAATATTGAATCTAATAGCTCTGTCAAAGTGGAAGGACGGCTGGAGGGCGATATCAAAGTCGCAGGTGATATTACTGTTCTGGTTAATGCAGTTGTTACAGGGAATATATGGTGTGAAAATATGATTCTGGCAGGTACTGTTACCGGAAATATTTACGCTAAGAATAATCTTCACCTCGAATCAACTGCCCGCCTGAAGGGAGATGTTGAAATACATAGCCTTGTAGCCGATGAAGGCGCTGTCTTTGAAGGAAATTGCAAAATGATTGATCCTCCTTCTGACGAAGATAAAAACAGAAAAAAGAAACTGGACTTTAAAAAAAGTAAACCCTATAACAATATCGTAGAAGAAAAAGAGGGCTAATAGCCCTCTCTTTTTTATAACAAATTTATAACAAACATACGCAATAAAAAATCAGTTTTTAACTTTCTGTTTTTTTCCAGGCCTGTTCAGGTACAATAAAATGGTCATCAAAATATCCATTGCTATCATCGCGACAAAGGTCCAGAAATAATATACCGGCTGATTCAGTTTAAAACCCTGCAATGGTAAAGCCAGTATAAACATTAACGGAAACCCTACAAATATGGCAAACCCACTGCCTAACACAAGGTTCTCGGGCACTCTGGATTTTGAATATGGATCAATCTCCCTAAGCAATGCTATACCTGTCGTTATTGTTCCTGTCCACATACCATATAACGCTATAATATGTTCCAGCTGCTCGTCCTTATAGATCATTTTTCCTAAGTAATAGCAGTAAACCATCATGGAAAGACCGCCCACTGTTGTAATAATTAGAATAGGTATCAGGTTTTCTCTTAAAACGCTTATTGAAACAGCCGCAAGTGAAGCTGTAATCATAAAATCAAAAGCTGCTGATGAGATTCTTTGAAGCAAGTAGTTATCAGCATAGTTATGACGAATAACCCGTTTAACCCGCAATTTATCCATAAAGGTACGTGCTACCAAAGCTACTACAGTTCCAATAACAAAATTAAATCCCCACAGCATTTCTGAGACCGTCTCCCCAAATGTTCCTAGGGGAAACAGAATCTGTGACAGCCCCCATATTAACAGATAAGTCACCAGATAAGCTGAGCCTATGAGAAGAAGCTGAATGGTCAAATCATCAATATGTGTGCTTTTGGGAATTGAAATGGTACGCTTTGTATATTTTTCAAGCTCCATGTCTTTCACTTCATGAATGCTGTATTTTTTCTGGTTTTTATATACTCTTTTAAGCAGGAAGTTAAGAAAAGGAACCCCACCAATTAAAGCCCATAAAAATCCAAAATTTGCAATAGCAAGACCAATATTTGCTCCGTCGGTAAAACCGGCCTCTTCCCATTTAATTCCTACGTTCACTGCCTGCCCCGGACCCTGGGCAAAACCTAACGGTAACATCATACCTAACGGAGGAAATAAATCAGGATAAACAAACTTTACCAAAAGCAAAGAGACAGCTAATCCAATAATCCCCTGAACCATATATGTCTTCACAATAGCATAACCAGTATTGACTATATCGGTATTTCTCTTTTTATTCCTGTCTTTTAAAGCCAGAGCTATGAACCCGATCGCCATCAGATGAGACACTAAATAACCCAGCTCATGCTGGATCCGGCGCAGTGTTTCCTCATCAAGCCATCCAAAAACATATCTTGCAAGCTGCAGGGCTATGAACCCTATAGTACCGGCAAGCATTGAAGTGGGCATCAAATGCTTTTGAAAAATCCTAACCTTAATTTTTAGAGATGTAGCTATGCCAAGACACGCAGCTATCCCCGAAAAATACAAAGCAATAATCCATCCATTTTCCATTGTTAATACTCCCCTATCAAGTTTATTCGCGGATTAAATCTCCGCTTTCAATTTTTATGTCAATTACATAACCCCGGCTCATAATTAAAGGGATGTTAATTATGGTGCGTTTTCTTTGACTTAGAGTTGATATGTAGACGCAATCTCCTTCAACTAATGTGGGATAGCTGATTTTAACATCAATACCTCTTTCTGAAAAAATAATACCCGTCCTGCCAAGAATCATAGTGGCCATTTCTGCGACAGCACTTTTTGCCATATCATTAAGCTCGGAAATCTCTTCTCCCATCATTACGCTGGCGATATATAATGCAACTTTACGTTTTATTGCAAATACGAAACGTCCTTCAAAATCCCCACTCATCCACAAAATAATTGCCATGCTGTCTCTGAGGTTATGGCTGTCAGAAAGTGACAATCTTCCCAATATAACATCTTCCTGCAAAAGGGCCTTTAATATTTTACTTGACGCAATCAAAACGGGATTGATATAATCAACCTTCATATTTCCCCCACTTACTTATCTTATTAATTCATCGGAACATTCTTTATAAAATCTAAATTCTTGCCCCCCCACATTAATAATTTTTTGTTTTTATTTACTTTTTAAAACTTATTTTTTTCTCGGTATGATTAATTAATCTGATAATATTGTCTCTGTGACGGACTATTATCAGCACAACCATAATTATGCCTGTAAATATCAATACAACAGGTAAATCAAACAGAGTTGATACAACAGGCCAGGAAATTGCTGCAATCATTGAACCAAGAGAAACATATTTAGTTAATGCAACTACTATTATGAATACAACAAGACATATAAGTGCAGGAAAAGGACTTATATACAGAATTACTGCAAATGTTGTTAACACACCCTTACCGCCCTTAAACCCAAAAAATATCGGCCAGTTATGGCCTAAAACTGCAGCAAAACCTGCAGCATACATTCCAACATAACCATAGTTGTCTATGTGTCCAATAATCAGCTGGCCTATAATACATGCAAGAATTCCCTTTAGTATATCAAGTACTGAAACAGCAACAGCAGCGGCTTTCCCTAACGTTCGGAGGGTATTTGTAGCGCCCGCATTTCCACTGCCATGCATTCTCACATCTTTATTATAAAACAACTTCCCTACAACGAGTGAGCCATTCAGACTACCCAATAAATAACCAATAACTACGCATAAAGCAGTTTTAATGAGCATTGAAATATTCCCCTGCTTTCATACACTATTCTTGCTTTTTTTCTCTAAGAATAAACTGAATAGGTGTACCTTCAAAACCAAAATTAGTTCTTAAAGTATTCATTATATATCTTTCATAAGAAAAATGCATTAAATTCACATCATTAACAAACAAAACAAACTTTGGCGGTCTTATACCTACCTGAGTCATGTAATATATTTTAAGGCGTTTACCTTTATCCGAAGGAGGTTGGACCATAGCCAGGGCTTCATTAAGCACATCATTAAGCATTCCTGTTTGTATTCGGAATGATGCCTGATCAAAAACAAAATCCACAAGTTCAAACAATCTTTCAACCCTTTGCCCTGTCTTGGCAGAAATAAATACTACAGGAGCATAATTCATGAATTCAAGCTTCTGAAGAATATCTTTTCTCATTTTTTCAAGTGTTCCGGTTTCTTTTTCAACAGTGTCCCATTTATTTACCGTAATTATACAGGCCTTGCCCTGCTCATGGGCATAGCCTGCTATTTTCGTATCCTGTTCTGTAACACCATCATTCGCATCAATCATGATTATGCAGACATCTGCTCTGTCAACAGCTGTCCAGGAACGAATTACACTGTATCTTTCAATATTCTCCTCTATTCTGCTTTTTCTTCGAATGCCGGCAGTGTCAATAAAATTATATGTCTTTCCATTGCGTTCCACCAGAGTGTCTATTGCGTCCCTTGTAGTTCCGGGTATATTACTTACAATCACCCGCTCTTCACCTAATATGCAGTTTATAAGAGATGACTTCCCTACATTGGGCTTTCCTATAACAGCAACATTAACAACATCTTCTTCCTGTTCATCATGTAATTCTTCAGGGAAGTATTCGTATACAGCATCAAGCAAATCTCCAATACCAAGCCCATGTATTGATGATATGGGATAAATTTCACCCATGCCCAAATTATAAAACTCATATGCCTCGGGCGGAAGTTCACCAACATTGTCAGCCTTGTTAACAGCAACAATTATCGGCTTTTCAGATTTTCTAAGCATGACTGCCACATCATCATCGGCAGAAGTTAAGCCTGTTTTCATATCCAACAGGAAAATAATAACATCAGCGGTTTCCACAGCCAGTTCTGCCTGACGAAGCATCATCCTTTTTATATAATCTCCGGTAAAGGGCTCTATTCCGCCGGTATCAATAAGCGTAAACTTTCTGCCCCGCCATTCTGCTTCGGCATATATTCTGTCCCTGGTTATCCCCGGTGTATCTTCAGTTATTGATATTCTTCGCCCTGTTATATAGTTGAATAATGTCGATTTACCAACATTAGGTCTTCCTACTATTGCTACAACGGGTTTTGACAAATTCTCAGCCTCCGACATAAAAAATTCCTCATACTATGATAAACGTTTGGCAGAACTCTGTCAACGTTTTAGTACTGTTCGTTTACATTATTTTCCACGCCATCCCCAATTATCCCTGTCTAAATATTTATTATATAATAGTTAAACTGCATTCCATGTCATTTCATCAAAAATCTTCAGGAATGCAGTTTAATTAGAACTGATTGTATATTACAATAGCAAGCAAAAAGTCTTCTACAAGTCGTCAGGAACTAAATCATTACGGATTACATCATCATAATCTTCACGCTTTACAATAAGACGATCTTTACCGTTTTTCACCAGAACAACGGGTGGCTTGCCTATTCTGTTATAATTCATAGCCATTGAGTAATTATACGCTCCTGTTGCAAGTACTGCCAAAATGTCACCGGGCTGAGCTTCAGGCATTTTTATATCTTTTGCTATAAGATCGCCCGATTCGCAGCATTTCCCGGCTATAGTAACTATTTCGGTCTTTGGACTGTTCGGTTTATTAGCAAGTAATGCCGTATACTCAGCATTATACAAGGCATACCGGGGATTATCGCACATTCCCCCATCAATTAGGATATATTTTCTAACGCCCTTTATTTCCTTAATATTTCCCACCCGGTACAGCGTTATTCCTGCCGGAGCTACAATGGACCTCCCAGGTTCCATCAGGATAAAGATATTATTTAAGTTCTTTTCTTTACATATTCTTTTAATCGCTTTTGAAACCGATTCCACAAATAGCTCATATTCCAGGGATTCATCCTTTTCGGTGTATTTAACCCCGAAACCTCCGCCAAGATTCAGTTCGGTCAGTTGAATACCAAGCTTATCCCTTACTTCTGCAATAAAATTCAGTAAAATCCCGGCTGCGAGTTCAAAGGGTTCAAGTTCAAATATCTGGGAACCAATGTGGCAGTGAACTCCAACCACTTCTATATTTTTCATTCTGGAAGCTTTCTCAATGAGTGCATGGGCTTCGCCATTTTCAAGAGCCACACCAAATTTTGAATCAATTTGCCCTGTCAGAATAAACCGGTGTGTATGGGCATCTACACCAGGCTTTACCCGAAACAGTATTTTCACTTTTTTACCCTTACTGGCTGCAATTCTCTCAATATTGTACAGCTCAGTTTCATTGTCAACTACAAAACGGCCCACATCATGGTCTATACCCATTTCGATTTCATCAAGGCTTTTATTATTACCGTGAAAATACACCTTTTCCATTGGGAAGCCTGCTTTTATTGCGGTGTACAATTCACCGCCCGATACTACATCAAGCCCAAGACCTTCCTGTTCTGCAATTTTGCACGCGGCAATTGTACAGAATGCTTTACTTGCATATAATGCCAGACCATTACCGTCATAATATTTATCAATTGCGTTTTTGAATATTCTGCAGTTATTGCGAATAACCATTTCATCCATAACATACAGCGGTGTTCCATATTTCTTTACAAGTTCAACTGAATCGCAACCGCCTATTTCCAGATGTCCCACATCATTGATCTTCAAATTATCCACCATATTTTCACCATTCTACTTATAATTATATATATTGTACCTGAAAACAGCTCATTTATGGCTTCAAAACCATATTTTAAGGAAACCATTTAAAACAGAGTACCGGATATATAATCGGCAAATATGTTTTTTCCATCCTTTCACGCTCTGAAAAACAGTTTAAAATATCTTATCATCTATAATAAATAAATGCAAGTTCTAAAATCAAAACTTGCATTCTTAAAATTATACCTCATTTCACAAAAAAACCCGCATATAAATGCGGGTTTTTAAGTTTATAGACAATTACTTCAATTCGCAGGTAGCTCCAACTTCCTTGAATTTAGCAACCATTGCATCTGCATCTTCCTTGGAAACTCCTTCTTTAACAGTGGAAGGTGCCTTGTCAACAAGTTCTTTTGCTTCTTTAAGGCCAAGGCCTGTCAATTCACGTACAACCTTAATAACCTTAATCTTTTCTGCACCGACGTCCTTCAGAATAACATCAAATTCTGTCTTCTCTTCTGCAGGAGCAGCATCTGCACCACCAGCTGCAGGAGCAGCAGCAACAGCTACAGGAGCTGCAGCAGAAACTCCAAATTCTTCTTCAAGTGCTTTTACTAATTCAGAAAGTTCAAGAACGGTTAAACCTTTAATTTCTTCAATTAAATTTGTAATTTTTTCACTCATTATAATAACCTCCAAATTATAATTCTAATTAAGCTTCAGCTTGCTTTTTCTCTGCAATAGCATTCAATGCCACTGCCAAACCACGAATATTTGCATTCAGAACATTTACGATTCCATACAATGGACCTGCTAAACCACCAACAACCTTTGCCATCAGTTCCTCCCTTGAAGGAAGGCTTGCAATGGATTTAATGCCATTGATGTCAAGAATATTACCTTCTACAACACCGGCTTTAATTTCAAGCTTGTCATATTGCTTGGCAAATTTTGATAATAACTTTGATGGTGCTACCGGATCCTCCATACTAATTGCCATAGCTGTAGGTCCTACCAAATATTCGTCAAGCCCATCATAGCCATTCTCCTTTGCTGCAAATCTGATGATTGAGTTCTTTATTACAGTGTACTCAACACCAGCTTCACGCATTTCTCTTCTTAACTGAGTATCCTGTTCAACGGTTAATCCTCTGTAATCTGCTAAAACAAAAGACTTTGCTTCTTTCATTTTCTGCGAAAGTTCTTCCACTTTAGCCTTTTTTAAGTTAAGGATTTTTTCACTTGCCACCTGTTGCACCTCCTTGCTAATTACTGCACCTGCCAATCAGGTGTTAAGAGCGTATATAAAAACCCTCTGTATTATGGATAACCACAGACATACAGAGGGTGATATTACATAAACCCTTTTACACTTTCACCTCGGCAGGATGATATACGTTACACCATTAAGGTTCCTGCTGTCTATGGTTTGTATTCTGTTTTACAAACAAATGTTATTCTACTACATAAAATATAGTTTGTAAAGAACTTTTTAGTCTAATACCTTCTGCTGGTTGATTTTTATACCGGGGCCCATTGTTGAAGATATAACAACGCTTCTCAAATACTGACCCTTAGCCGCTGCCGGTTTCGCCTTAATTAGCGCATCCATTAAAGTACGGAAATTGTCAAGCAGTTTCTCTGTGCCAAAGGAAACTTTTCCAATGGGGCAGTGAACGATGTTTGTTTTATCAAGGCGGTATTCAATTTTACCGGCTTTGATGTCGGCAATAGCCTTTGCTACGTCCATAGTAACAGTACCGGCTTTTGGGTTTGGCATTAAGCCTTTGGGTCCCAAAAGACGTCCAAGGCGTCCTACAACACCCATCATATCCGGAGTTGCAACAACAACATCAAAATCAAACCAGTTCTCTTTTTGTATTTTTTCTACCAGGTCTTCAGCACCAACATAATCAGCGCCGGCATTTTCTGCTTCTGTTGCTTTTTCACCCTTTGCAAAGACTAAAACCCTAACGGTTCTACCAGTTCCATGGGGAAGAACAACAGCACCCCTTACCTGTTGATCGGCGTGACGGGAGTCAACACCTAAACGAACATGAACTTCCACTGTTTCATCAAACTTAGCCCTTGCTGCTTTTTGTACAATTTCAAAGGCTTCTTTAGGTTCATATAGTATCGCTCTATCTACAAGCTTTGCGCTTTCAAGATATTTTTTACCTCTTTTTTTCATATCCTATCACTCCTTTGTGGTATAATACTCGGGATTTACTCCCTCCCACGTTGTAAGACAGTAATCAGTCTTCAATAACAACGCCCATACTTCTGGCAGTTCCAGCTACCATTCTCATTGCTGCTTCAAGATTTGCCGCATTTAAATCGGGCATTTTAATTTCAGCAATCTTTTTCAGATCTTCTTTTGAAAGTTTTGCTACTTTATCGCGCTGCGGAACACCAGAGCCTTTTTCAATCTTACATGCTCTTTTAATAAGAACAGCAGCAGGCGGTGTTTTTGTTACAAAAGTAAAAGATCTGTCTGCATAAACTGTAATAACAACCGGAATGATCAGCCCGGCATCTTTTGCCGTTCTCTCGTTGAATTCCTTACAGAAACCCATAATGTTAACACCATGTTGTCCTAAAGCTGGTCCAACCGGTGGAGCAGGTGTAGCCTTTCCTGCAGGTATTTGGAGCTTTATATAGCCTATTACTTTTTTTGCCATAATAATCCACCTCCCAGAAAAATTACTGCCTTTTTGGCAGTGTATATCTAAACATCCACATTATTATGTGGAATATAGATTTCAAATTAATTAGTTACAGTTACAGTTTTTGAATTTGTGTAAATTCAAGCTCTACCGGAGTTTCACGCCCAAACATTGAAACCAGGACACGAACCTTTTTCCTGTCCATGCTAATCTCTTCAACAGTACCGATAAAGCTTTCCAAAGGTCCTTCTATAACCCTTACGCTGTCACCAATTTCATAATCAACAACCGTTTCAACCTGTTCCACTCCCATTGCTCGGATCTCTTCTTCAGACAACGGAACAGGTTTTGAACCTGGACCAACAAAACCGGTAACCCCTCTGATGTTACGTACGACATACCATGACTCGTCGGTGATTATCATCTTAACAAGTACGTATCCTGGAAAAACCTTCTTTAGCGTTGCCTTCTTTTTCCCATCCTTTATTTCTATCTGTTCCTCCATCGGAACAACAATATCATGGATAAAATCCTGAAGATGGGGGTTATTCTCAATGATTTTCTCCAGATTCGCTTTTACTTTATTTTCATAACCCGAATAGGTATGCACAACATACCAATATGCTTCTTCAGCCATTACTATACGGAGACTAGCTCCTGCCCTCCTTTTTTAACTCTGCATCTGCCCCGTTTTTAAGCAAACACAAGTGCATATAAAAAACCAAAAAGGGCGTCAAAAAGCCAGATTACGGCACCCACTAAAAGGCATATAACAATCACAGTAAGTGTATAGCTAATTAATTGGCTTCTTGTAGGCCAAATAACCTTTTTCAGTTCACTGCGAACTTCTTTAACAAATTTTACAAACCTTTTATAGACACTAGGCTTTTTCTGTACCTGTTCAGCCATTAAAAACATCTCCTAACTATGATTTACTGCATGCAAGAATAAGTGCCTGCCATTATCTAGTTTCTTTATGCAAGGTATGTTTCCGGCAAAACTTACAATATTTATTCATTTCGAGTCTATCCGGATCATTTTTCTTATTCTTCATACTGTCATAATTTCTTTGTTTACATTCAGTACAAGCCAAGGTAATTTTAACTCTCATTTTCTACACCCCTTATTTATCTGGTCCAAATGTATATTATTAGTTAATTGTGTAAAGGCATATTACTCATGCATAAAATTTCCATGCATAAAAAAAGCCTTATTTGCAAAGCAGGTTTTAGTTTAGCATATTTTAAAACCACTGTCAATACACCAACTTTGGCAATAATTTATTATAACATATTTTTATCTGTAAAACAATCAGCGCTATCTTCGCTTTCGCTATTACTTTACATTGTTTTAATAGCATTTTTCATTGTACGAACATATTCCACAACATAGGGCACACACTCTGAGCCGTATTTCTCTACAATTTTAACAATTGCACTTCCTACAATTACACCGTCGGCAAACTTAGTCATTTTTACAGCCTGCTCAGGAGTTGAAACACCAAAACCAATAGCACAGGGAATATCATTAACAGTTTTTACAAGCTCCACCATTTCCCTGGCTTCATCACCGATATTCTCTCTTACACCAGTCACACCCATCGACGATACGCAATAAATGAACCCTTTAGCCTCTTTTGCTATCATTCTTATCCGGTTTTTCGAGGTGGGTGCGATCATTGAAATCAGATTGATTCCATACTTCGTACAAAAAGGCATTATTTCCCCTTTTTCTTCATAAGGTAAATCAGGAATAATAAGTCCGTCAACACCGGCCTCCTTGCAATTTCTGATAAATTTTTCGGGACCATAACAGAATACCGGATTTACGTATGTCATAAAGGCTATAGGAACCGTACATTTACAGCGAATACGCTTTACCATTTCAAATATTCTATCAACAGTTACTCCACCCGACAAAGCACGTATGTTTGCACCCTGAATTACCTCGCCTTCGGCAACAGGATCGGAAAATGGAATTCCCAGTTCAATTAGGTCGGCTCCTGCCTCGGCCATTTGCAGCACCAACTGTTCGGTGATTTCAATCGAAGGATCGCCCGCGGTTATAAACGGAATAAAAGCCTTTCCATTTGTAAATGCGTTATTTATATTATTCATAGATATCTACCCCCCTGTATCGTGCAATTGCAGCCACATCCTTATCCCCTCTGCCCGAAAGCCCAACTACAAGAATCTGTTCCTTCCCCATCGTTGGTGCAAGTTTCCTGGCATAAGCAACAGCGTGGGCACTTTCAATTGCCGGAATTATACCTTCTATACGGGACAGGTATTCAAATGCCTCTACAGCTTCATTGTCTGTAACTGCTACATACTCTGCCCTGCCGGTGTCATGCAGATAAGCATGCTCAGGTCCTACCCCGGGATAATCAAGCCCTGCTGAAATGGAGTAAACAGGTGCTATCTGCCCATACTCGTCCTGACAGAAGTAGGACTTCATACCATGAAAAATCCCTACAGTTCCGGTGGTTATTGTTGCGGCATTCTTATCTGTATCAATTCCATGGCCTGCAGCCTCACAACCAATAAGACGGATATCCCGATCTTCAATAAAGTCATAAAACAGGCCTATTGCATTACTGCCTCCTCCAACGCATGCGACCAGAGCGTCAGGTAGCCTGCCCTCCATTTCAAGTATCTGCTTTCTGACTTCACAGCCTATAACTTTTTGAAAATCACGAACAATGGTTGGAAACGGATGCGGTCCCATTACAGATCCCAGCACATAATGGGTATCATCGGCACGCCTGCTCCATTCACGGAGTGTTTCATTCACCGCATCTTTCAGTGTTTGTGTACCGCTTGTCACCACATGAACTTTTGCACCAAGTAGTTTCATGCGGAAAACATTAAGCGCCTGGCGATCTGTATCTTCCTTGCCCATGAATATTTCGCATTCCATTCCCATAAGCGCAGCGGCAGTTGCGGTAGCAACCCCGTGCTGTCCGGCTCCTGTTTCGGCAATCACCCGTGTTTTTCCCATGTATTTTGCAAGGAGCACCTGTCCCAGCACATTATTAATTTTATGGGAACCTGTATGGTTCAGATCCTCTCTTTTGAGGTAAACCTTCGCCCCACCCAGGTCTTGAGTCATCTTTTTCGCATAATATAGCGGTGATGGCCTTCCTGCATAATTCATCAATAAGCTGTTGAGCTCTTCTTTGAATTCAGCATCATCCTTTAACCTGTTATACGCTTCTTCAAGCTCAATAACCGCATTCATTAAGGTCTCTGGAATATACTGTCCGCCATGAATTCCAAATCTTCCCTTTACCAATTCATTATCCTCCTCTTTTGATTTTTGATAAGCTTTAAAATTCCTGCAAAACTTACCACAGGATTTTTTACCATCGCTCATCTATTGTTTATTTATTTAATTGTCTTGTAATAGCCACAATCTCCATTATTTTCCCCGGATCTTTATACCCATTGGTCTCAACCCCGCTGCTTACATCAATACAGTATGGGTTGTGGTGCATTATTGCGTGCACCACATTGCCCGGATTAATACCCCCTGCAAGAAAAAATGGCTTGTTAATGGCTGGAATCATAGACCAGTCAAAGGTCTTTCCGGTACCACCGTAATCTTTCTCATGATACGCATCTAACAGCAGGTAATCGCAGGGATAATTCATAGCTTTTTTTATATCTCCCGGCTCTTTAACCCTTACTGCCTTGATGACTTTATTTGTAACATATTTTTTAAGTAGTCTTATGTAATCCTCATTTTCATCGCCATGCAGCTGCACCATGTCAATCATCTGCAGGCTGCATAACTTAATGATCTTTTCAATTTCTTCGTTAACAAATACTCCTACAGCTTTTATGAGAGGGTTCAAACAATTTTTAAGCTCTTTTGCCCTGTTCTCATCAATCTGTCTTTTACTTCTGGCAAAAACAAAGCCAATATAATCAGGAAGAACGGTATTTACCGTATCTATATCCTGTTCCCTTGTTAATCCGCATATTTTGATCTTGGCCACCTTATCCACCCCCGAGGCGTGGTTCATTTTTTTCACCCATTAGTCTTAACAGCATGGCTTTTTTATCCTCACTTTTCATAAGGGCTTCACCAATCAACACCGCATCGACCCCTGCATTTTCAAGCATTGATATGTCCTCCGGTGTTTGAATGCCGCTCTCTGCAACATAGATGATACTCTCAGGAACCAGCTGCCTTAAATTTATGCAGTTTTGAATATCAACCTGAAACGTTTTTAAATTGCGGTTATTCACCCCAATTACCCTTGCTCCTGCTTTAACTGCTGATTTAACTTCATTTTCGGTATGGGCTTCTACAAGAGCTGAAAGCCCAAGCTCATCACATATTTTAATATACTTTTTCAAAGCGTCCGTATCAAGAAGGGCACAGATTAATAGTACCGCATCTGCACCTAAAAGCTTTGATTCATAAATTTGATACTCATCAACGATAAAGTCTTTACGAAGCACAGGTATACTTACTATTTCACTGATTTCTTTCAGATAAATATCGCTTCCTTTAAAGTACTCAGGTTCTGTCAGCACCGAAATGGCACCGGCTCCTGCTTTCTCATAATCATCTGCAATTTTCAGATACGGGAATTCCTGAGCTATTATTCCCTTTGACGGTGAGGCTTTCTTTACTTCACATATGAAGGATATCCCTTTGCTCCTCAAGCTTTTTTCAAAAGCAAAGTCTTCACGACTGTGAAACCTTTTAGCCTTTCCATTATAAAAAACCTTAAGTTTTAACTCATCGAAACAAACTCTCTTTTTAGCCATTTCCACCCTCATTGTGGTGGATTGTACCAGGGCTTTAAGAATCATATTTCCACCGACCTTCTTCTAATACTCCTCGTTGGATAACTTTATAAACTTGTTTAACTGTTCCATTGCCCTGCCACTGTCAATTGTATCCTGCGCCATTTTCACACACTCTCTCATGGTAATATTATTGTAAAACATATACAGGCAGACTGCAGAGTTCAGAAGTACAATATCTCTTTTGGGACCTTTTTCGCCACTTAAAATTTTCCTGGTAATCTCAGCATTTTCCTCAGGACCGCCACCTATTAAATCTTCGGGTTTGCAGTATTCAAAGCCAAACTGGCGGGGATCCAGAAAAAAGCTGTTTAAATACCCGTTATTTACCTCGCAGACAGTGGAGGAAGTGGTTAGGGATATTTCGTCAAGGCCGTCATGTCCATGCACTACCATGGCCTTTTTTACACCAAGGTTTGAAAGTACCCGGGCAAGAGGTTCTACCAGGTTCTCATCATAAACGCCCAGTAATTGTAAGCTTGCATTTGCCGGGCTTGAAAGCGGCCCTAAAATATTGAAAATGGTGCGTACCCCAAGTTCTTTTCTTACAGGTGCGGCATATTTCATTGAGGGATGGTAGTAGGCAGCAAACATGAAGCAAATTCCTATTTCCTTCAAAATCTTTTCGCTCTTTGAAGGTGGAATATCTATTTTCACGCCTAAAGCTTCCAGTACATCGGCACTGCCACATTTGCTTGAGACACTCCTGTTGCCGTGCTTTGCTACAGGCACACCTGCAGCTGAAATTACAAAGGATGAAACTGTGGATATATTAAATGTGTACGACTGATCACCACCGGTACCGACAATATCCAGAACATCACCGTCATATTTTAGTTTTGTGCCGCATTTTCGCATAATCGTGGCACAGGCTGTGATCTCATCTATGGTTTCACCCTTCATTCTCATGGCGGTAATGAAGGATGCTATCTGTGCATTTGTCGCTTTTCCATTCATAATCTCATCCATTACCGACTTAGTCATTTCGAAAGACAGATTTTCCCTGTTCAATAATTTCTGAATTGCTTCCTTTATCATGATACTTCACCACCAATCTGCAAAAAATTACTTATTATGACTGCTCCATGTGGCGTTAATATAGATTCGGGATTGAATTGAAGGCCGAATATCCCGTAATCTCTGTGTTTCACTCCCATTACTTCGCCCTCTTCAGCTTCAGCAATCACCAGAAGTTCATCTGGAAGGGACTCTTTCTTAACCATCAGAGAGTGGTACCGTGCTGCCTGTATTATGGGAGGAAGACCTTTGAATACACTGCTTCCATTTGCAATATGTATATTGCTTTGCTTTCCGTGCATCAATCTCTTTGATGGAACAATAGAAGCGCCAAACACCTCACATATTGCCTGACAGCCAAGACCTACACCGAGAATGGGAACCATTCCCTTCATTAATCTGATAATGTCCTCGCAAATGCCGGCATTTTTTGGATGGCCTGAACCTGATGAAATAATAATATGGGAAGGACTTAACTTTCTTATTTCTTCAACAGTCTTCTCATCATTCCGTATCACTCTGACATCCCTTCGGGTGTTTCTCGCAAGCTGCACCAGGTTATAGGTAAAACTATCATAGTTATCTATTATTAATATCATCACTGTTCCACCTCGCTTGCTTTAATAATTGCCTCTATAACGGCTTTGGCCTTGTTTTCAGATTCTTTAAACTCCTTCTCAGGAATGCTGTCTGCCACAATTCCTCCACCAGCCTGAATATAGACCCTGTCATTTTTCTTTACTGCCATGCGTATCGCAATACAGATATCCATATTACCCGTAAAGTCTATATAACCTATCGCTCCACCATATATTCCCCTGGGTTCTTTCTCAAGCTCTTCAATAATTTCGCATGCACTAATTTTAGGTGCTCCAGACAGGGTACCTGCCGGCAGAAGTGCCGCAACCGCATCAAAGGCGTCTTTTCCGTCTTCTATATAACTTTCCACTTCTGAAGTAATATGCATAACTTTTGAGTATCGCTGTATCATTTTGTAATTTGAAACATGCACACTTGAATTTTTAGATATTTTCCCCAAATCATTTCTGGCAAGGTCAACCAGCATATTATGTTCTGCCAGTTCCTTTTCATCTTCCAATAGTTCCTTTTCCAGTGCCTTATCCTCCTCAATATTCTTTCCACGAGACCTGGATCCGGCAATCGGAAGGGTTGTTAATTTGCCATTTTGTAATCTAACCAGGGTTTCAGGGGATGTACTGATAATCTGAACATCGTCCTTTTGCATAAACACCATGTATGGTGAAGGATTAGTTGTCCTTAATACACGGTATGCATTCAGAAGGCTGTCTTTATACTCGGTTTCAAAACGTCTGGAAAGTACAACCTGATATACCTCTCCATTTTTTATATACTCTTTTGCTTTCTCAACCATATCACAATATTCTTCCTCGGACACATTACAGGTAAAACATGGTTTACTTTCCATTCCGGATTTGGATACCGTTGTCTGTTTGGTAATCAGTCCGGCTATTTTATCAATATCGGTAAGGGCTTTATTGTAATTTGCTTCAATATTATCGGTAGACATGTTTACAATTATGTTAATCTTTTGCTTCAGATGATCATAGGCGATTACCTTTTCAAACAGCATAAGGTCAAAATCATTGAACTCACTGCTCCTGAGTTTTAAAACCTGTTCTGCATATTTTATCATGCTGTAGGAAAAATACCCTACAAAACCTCCTGTAAAAGGGGGGATTCCTTTAAGCCTTGGTGACTTATAATTTGCAAGGTAGGCCCTTAGTTCTCCAAGGGGGTCTGGTGAACTCAATACTTTTTTCTCTTTACCATCAAATATTATTTTTCCATTTTTACATGTAACGCTTGCAACAGGATTGAAACCAAGAAAAGAGTATCTACCCAATTTCTCGCCGCCTTCAATGCTTTCAAAAAGATAGTACCTGTCACTTATACTGGAAATCTTTTGTAATAGTGCTATGGGAGTTGTAATGTCTGCATAAATTTCTTTGCAAACCGGAATGATATTGTATTCTTTTGCCAGTTGCTCAACTTCATTATAATCAGGAATTATCACAGTTTTCACCCCTCTTAAATTTAATAAGTTTTATATCATAACAGCGCGCTGTATATCCAAAATAGAGTATAAAAAAAGCTTTTATCCCAACTAAGGGACAAAAGCTCCAGCTTCTGCGGTACCACCCAAATTGACGTATTTCTACGCCCACTCATTTTTGCATACTAACATATGCATCCAGCTGATAACGGGCAGGCCCCCCGTAAGCGCCTACTTTCTTTCGATTTCGGGCTTCCCTCACAAGTCCATTCGGAATAAGCTTGCAGCCGTATCTCACCAACCACGGCTCTCTGAGTGCAAGTGATTATTCTTACTACTCTTGCTCTGCGGTTTATGTAATATTTGCTTTTTTTCACATCTTAAATCATTTTTTTGATTGTAGCACATCTGATTTTCCTTGTCAATTAAAATTTTCTGACTGGTTTATGATAATGTCCCGTTGCACCACATGAGGTTTTGCCTGATTCACTCTTTGGTGTTTTTTCAAGCAGATAATTAAATGTAAAAAGGGCGCTGTCAATATATTTACGACAGTACCCTTATGGTATTTAAAGTTTATTAATTTCTTGGATTCCTTATCTGAGCCTGAGCAGCTGCCAGCCTTGCTATAGGCACTCTGAAAGGTGAACAGGAAACATACTGTAAGCCTGCATTATGGCAGAATTCAATTGAGGAAGGATCTCCTCCATGTTCACCACATATACCCATTTTAATATCGGGTCTGGTCTTGCGTCCTCTTTCAGCCGCAACCCTTATAAGTTCACCTACACCTGTCTGGTCAAGTCTTGCAAAGGGATCAAACTCATAAATCTTCTTATTATAGTATTCTTCAAGGAATTTCCCTGCATCGTCTCTGCTGAAACCAAAGGTCATCTGGGTTAAATCGTTGGTTCCGAAGGAGAAAAACTCAGCTTCTTTTGCTATCGCATCGGCGGTAATTGCTGCACGTGGCACCTCTATCATTGTACCAACAAGGTACTTAAGTTCTGCGCCTGATTCCTTAATAATCTCGTCAGCAATCTTAACAACAACATCCTTAACATACTTCAGCTCTTTCACATCGCCTACTAAAGGAATCATTATTTCAGGTATAACATTCAGACCTTCCCTGCTTACATTTATAGCAGCTTCAATAACCGCTCTTGTTTGCATTTCAGCTATTTCAGGGTAACTAACAGCCAAGCGGCATCCCCTGTGACCCAGCATGGGATTAAATTCATGAAGCTCTGCAACAATTGCCTTTAATTCATCAGATGGTATTCCCATTTCTTTTGCCAGGGCTTCAATATCGTCCTGTTCCTTTGGCAGAAACTCATGCAGCGGAGGATCAAGGAAACGGATTGTGACAGGATATCCTTTCATTGCTCTGAACAGCTCTTCAAAATCTGCCCTTTGCATTGGCAGCAGCTTATCAAGAGCCTTTCTTCTCTGCTCTTCTGTGCGGGCTACGATCATTTCTCTCATTGCACCAATTCTTTCGCTGTCAAAGAACATATGCTCGGTACGGCATAACCCAATACCTTCAGCACCAAAATTCAAAGCCTGTTCTGCGTCTTTAGGAGTATCGGCATTAGTCCTTATTTTCAAAGCCCGGACTTCATCGGCCCACTGCATCAGAATTTCAAAATATCCTGTCATTTCAGGAGGTACTGTTGGCAATTGTTCACCATATACATTACCGGTAGAACCGTCAAGAGAAATCCAGTCTCCTTCTTTAAATCTGTTTCCGTTTTTATCAATAAAATATCCTTCTTCTTCGTTTATTATAATATCACTGCATCCGGCAACGCAGCATCTGCCCATACCTCTTGCAACAACAGCTGCGTGGGAAGTCATTCCGCCACGGCCTGTTAAAATACCCTGAGAAACGTGCATTCCTTCGATGTCCTCAGGGGATGTTTCGACACGAACAAGTATCACCTGTTCTCCTTTATTAGAAGCCTTTGTAGCGTCTTCTGCAGTAAAATAGATCCTGCCTGTAGCAGCACCCGGAGATGCAGCCAGACCCCTGGCAATGGGTTTCGCAGCTTTTAATGCCTTAGGTTCAAACTGTGGGTGAAGAAGCGTATCCAGTTGCTTTGGATCAACTTTCAGCAAAGCTTCTTCTTTTGTTATCATATTTTCATTTACAAGATCAACTGCAATCTTTAATGCTGCCTGAGCAGTTCTTTTTCCGTTTCTTGTCTGAAGCATAAAAAGCTTTCCGCGTTCTATTGTAAACTCCATATCCTGCATGTCACGGTAGTGATCCTCGAGCTTTTTAGCAATTTCAACAAACTGGTTATATGCTTCGGGATTTATCTCTTTTAATGTATCAATTGGCTGAGGGGTCCTGATACCCGCAACAACATCCTCACCCTGAGCATTCATCAGGAATTCACCATAGAGCTTTTTCTCACCGGTAGATGGGTCTCTTGTAAATGCAACTCCTGTACCCGAATCTTCACCCATATTACCATATACCATTTCCTGGACATTTACTGCTGTTCCCCAGTCAGAGGGAATATCATTAAGTCTTCTGTATACAACTGCTCTTTCGTTTTCCCATGAGCGAAATACAGCTTTAACTGCCTCCATTAGCTGAACTTTGGGGTCTTGTGGGAAAGGCTCACCCATTTCTTCTAAATACAGCTCTTTAAACTGATGGACAAGCTTTTTCAAATCATCTGCATCCAGGCCGGTGTCAGCGGTAACACCTTTTTTCTCTTTCATTTCATCCATTAATTTATCAAATTTTGCTCTTTCGATTTCCATAACAACATCGGAAAACATCATAATAAAACGCCTGTAGCTGTCGTATGCAAAACGTGGGTTTTGAGTTAAATTTGCCAGTCCTTCAACCACTTCATCATTCAAGCCAAGATTCAAAATGGTATCCATCATACCAGGCATTGATGCTCTCGCACCAGAGCGCACAGATACAAGAAAAGGATTTGAAGGATCACCGAATTTCTTGCCTACTATTTCCTCAGTTTTTGAAAGGCTTGCATATATTTCATCCTCTATTTCCTTCGCAATTACCTTTCCGTCCTGATAAAAACGTGTACATGCTTCGGTAGTGATTGTGAAACCTCTCGGCACAGGAAGGCCAAGACTTGTCATCTCAGCAAGGTTTGCGCCCTTACCCCCAAGTAGTTCTCTCATTGAAGCGTTACCCTCACTAAATAGATACACATATTTCGCCATATAATATTCCCTCCTAAAACTCCTCTATATAGAAGTTTTTATTACGCCCTTATGTAAGGTAAGTATTGCCATTTGCTGGCTCACCGTTCCATTCGTTTCCTGATAAAGCTAAATATATCCAATTAACAATAATAACATAAGAAAGATTTACTGTAAACTAATAAAAACTTAAAATATATATAAGGGCTTTAGGGTAAGACAAACTTATCTGCAAAATAACCCCCTAAGTCTTCAATGGGTATTCTTATTTGTTCCATTGAATCTCTTTCCCGGATTGTTACTTTTTTATCATCAACCGATTCAAAGTCAAAGGTAATACAATAGGGAGTACCAATTTCGTCCTGGCGGCGGTAACGCTTTCCAATACTTCCGGTGTCATCATATTCGCAGTTATAATATTTAATCAGTTCTTCATAAATCTTAAATGCATGGTCCCTAAGCTTTTTTGACAGGGGCAGAACTGCAATTTTAACCGGAGCCAGAGCGGGATGAAAACGTAATACCGTACGGGTATCGCCCTCGCTTACTTCTTCCTCATCGTAAGCTTCGCACAGAAATGCCAGTGTTACTCTGTCAACACCAACTGAGGGTTCCACGCAATAAGGTATATATTTTTCGTTTGTTATTGGGTCAAAATAACTCATATCTTCTTTTGAATGCTCCATATGCTGTTTCAGGTCAAAATCGGTCCTGTTGGCAATTCCCCATAACTCGCCCCAACCGAACGGGAACTTATACTCTATATCGGTAGTTGCCTTACTGTAATGGCTGAGTTCTTCTTTTGAGTGATCTCTCATTCGAATGTTTTCTTCCTTGATATTTAATGACAGTAACCAATTACGGCAGAATTCTTTCCAGTATATAAACCATTCCATATCCTTGCCTGGCTCACAGAAGAATTCCAGTTCCATCTGCTCAAATTCCCGTGTCCGGAAAATAAAATTACCAGGAGTTATTTCGTTCCTAAAGGACTTACCAATTTGTCCAATTCCAAATGGAAGCTTTTTCCTGGTAGATCTTTGAACATTCTTGAAATTTACAAATATTCCCTGGGCTGTTTCGGGCCGAAGGTATATTTCGTTTTTAGAATCTTCGGTAACACCCTGAAAGGTTTTGAACATAAGATTAAATTGTCTGACAGCGGTAAAGTCTTTTTTCCCGCAGTTCGGACATGGTATTTCATTATTCACAATATATTCTGAGAGAGCTTCGTTGCTCATTCCGTCAACTATCATTTCAACATTGTTTTCTTTGTTCCAGTCTTCAATAAGATTATCGGCCCGGTGCCTGGTTTTACAGTTGCGGCAATCGGTAAGGGGATCTGAAAATCCACCTACGTGGCCTGAAGCAACCCAAACCATAGGGTTCATTAATATTGCCGAATCCAGCCCAACATTATAAGGATTTTCCTGGATAAATTTTTTCCACCATAGTTTTTTTACATTATTCTTAAGTTCCACACCCAGAGGTCCATAATCCCATGTATTTGCTAAACCATCATAAATCTCCGAGCCTTGAAAAATGAACCCTCTGTTTTTTGATAAGGCGACTATTTTTTCCATTGTTTTTTCAAAAGCCATATATTCTTCCTCCCGATAATATCTTAAATACTATTGTGTATCACTTGATCGTTTTATTCTTCTATATTTGATCTTTCCCTCATTTATTTCATTTATTGCTGTAGCAACATCCTTATCGAAGGTTTTAGCAGTTAAAGGCTGTGTTCCTTCGTTAAGCATCCGCGCTCTTTTAGCAGCTACGTTAACTAAAACATAACGGTTTTCAACCTTTTCCAAAAGCTCAGCTATTGACGGTTTTATCACCCATTATCACTCCTTATACATTTATTTATTATTTAATCGATTACGTTCCTTTTCAATAATCTCAAGTAATTGATTTGCCGAATCTTCCACCGATTCATTTTTAATTACATAATCGTATTTATCAAGGTGTTCCATCTCTTTTATTGCTCTTTCCATACGCCTCTCTATAACTTCAGGAGGCTCGGTTCCTCGCTTTATTATACGCTGCCTTAATTCTTCAAGGTTTGGTGGTGTAATAAATACCGAAATGCAGTCGGGATATTGTTTTTTTACATTATGTGCACCTTCAACTTCAATTTCAAGGAGAACAATATGACCTTTTTTTAACTCCTGTTCAATATACATTTTGGGTGTACCATAATAATTACCACAATACTCAACCCATTCCAGCAGAGCATCCTCCCGTATCATCTCCAAAAACCTTTCGCGGGAGACAAAGAAATAATTCACACCATCTGTTTCCCCGGGTCTTGGGCATCGCGAAGTTGCCGAAACAGAAAAAACAATATCCTTGTTTCTTTCCCGTGCAAGAGAAACAACGGTTCCTTTTCCGACCCCCGCAGGCCCGGACACTACAACCAGCAGACCAGAATTCATTCATTAACCTCCTGCTCGACCTCATCAATAATTGCATTATTAATTGCCTTGCCCCCAAGCCTGTGAGCAACCGTTTCAGGCTGAACTGCCGAAAGAATAATATGATCACTGTCTGTTACAATTACTGCGCGGGTTCTTCTGCCGTAGGTTGCATCAATCAGCATACTGCGTTCTCTGGCTTCCTGAATGATTCTTTTTATAGGTGCTGATTCAGGACTTACAATAGCAACAATTCTATTGGCAGCAACAATATTTCCAAAACCGACATTTATTAATCTCATATCTTACTCCTCCATATTGCCGAGGTTATTATCAATCATTCGACATTTTGTATTTGTTCTCTTATTTTTTCAATTTCGCTCTTTAATTCAATAACATTTTTTGTAATATTTAAATCATTTGCTTTTGCCCCTATGGTATTTACTTCCCGGTTCATTTCCTGAAGCAGGAAATCCAGCTTTCTACCTACCGGCCCTTCCATGGTCAGAATATCCATGAACTGGTCTATGTGACTTTTTAAGCGTACCAGTTCTTCATCAATGCTGCATTTATCAGCAAATATTGCTACTTCCATTGCAAGGCGTGATTGATCTACAACATCACCGGTCATTAATTCCTGAATTCTGGCTGTGAGCTTCTCTTTATATTCATCAACAACTAAAGGTTCGCGTTCCTTTATCTTTAATCTGTAGTTTTCTATATTATTACAAATGTCAACGAGGCTTGCTTTTAGTTTTTCTCCCTCGGCTTCGCGCATTTCAATTAAAACGTCTAATGCCTTGTTAACTGCCTGTTCTAAGATAGACCAGACCTCTTCCGAGTTCTCCTCTTTCTTCTCGATTCTGAGGATTTCAGGAAATCTTGCCAGGGATAAAGAAGAAATATCATCCCTTAACTGAAGTTCCTCTGCCAATTTACTCATTGCATTATAATATTCCAGGGCAAGATTTTTATCAAGTATAACCTTTTTAACTCCTTCACCAAGGTTCTCCCAGTTTAGAAAAACATCCACCTTACCCCTGTATATACGATTCATAATCAATGAACGCACTTTATCTTCAAAACAACTTAATTGTCTGGGCATTCGTATATATATATCACAATATCTATGGTTTACTGTTTTTATCTCAACATCCATGCATACCAAGTCATCCTGGTACTTATAATAACCGTACCCGGTCATACTTCTAATCATGTCATATCCTCCAGAGCCCTAAACATTCTCGGGTGCTTAAATACGCCAAAAAGAGCACATCTGATTAAAACGCCAATACGTTATTTATGGTCTGATAAACTCTATATTTTTCAAAAGGCTTAACAATAAAGTCTTTTGCACCATGTCTTATGGCATCGATAACCATTGACTGCTGCCCCATTGCTGAAACGACTATCACCCGAGTTTTGGGGCTTGCTTTCAAAATTAGTGGCAAAGCTTTTATTCCATCCATTTCAGGCATGGTTATATCCAAAGTCATAATATCAGGTTGATATTTCCGTGCAGCTTCTATTGCTTCTTTTCCATTAGAGGCTTCAGCAAGCACAGTATATCCTTCAACCTGCTCTATCATTTTACGAATAAGTGTCCTCATAAAAATAGCGTCATCTACTATAACAAACGAAATATTCGTCATAAGTCAAACTCTCCCATTTCGTACATGATGATAGATAAGGCTGCTATTGAAGCAGTTTCGGTTCGTAGAATTCTTTTACCCAACCCCACAGGAATAATATCATAATTTTTCGCAAGGTTAATTTCTTCTTCTGAAAAACCACCCTCAGGCCCAATAAAAACGCCTATGGCTTTAACACAATTAATATTATAACATTTAAGCAAATCTTTCAAACATTTTTCAGATTCATTTTCATATAAGAAAACCGGAATTGACAAGCCATTGGACTCATTTAAAGCCATACTGTTCCAGGCTTCCAAAGCCTGGTTATATTCCAGTGGTTTTTTAACCTCGGGAATAACAACACGCCCCGATTGTTTACATGCTTCCCGGGAAATTCTGTTCCATCTTTCCAGTTTTCCGTCAGTATTTTTGCTTTTACTGCGGACTACAGAATACCTTGTAAACATTGGGATTATCTGGTACACTCCCAACTCCACTGTTTTCTGAATAATCCATTCCATTTTATCAGACTTTGGCATTCCCTGAAACAGGATAACCCTTGTCCTGGGTTCGGTGTTGGGTTTAAAGGTTTTAATTATTTGCCCTATGGCCTTATTTTTTTCAATCGAAATAAGCTCAACTTCATGTTCAAAACCTGTACCATCAAAGACCAGTAATTGATCCCCGGCTTTAAACCTGAGAACTTGAACCATGTGTTTTAAATCTTCTCCTGAAATGTATACGGTATCATCTTTTATTGAATCGGGTGAAACTAAAAACCTGTGCATATCCGCATTGCCACCCACTCGCCATCCTTTTTTTCCTGAATTAAACGATAACCATGCTCTTCTATAGCCTCTACAACTTCATTACGCCTGTCGGAAATAATACCCGATAAAAGTATATTTGTACCGGCACTGCTGTATTTTTTTAAATCTGGCAGCAATGACAGGATTATATCTGCAATGATATTAATTACTATAATATCGAATTTTCTTATTTCTATGTCCCTTAACTCTCCATGGATTACACGTACCACATCTGAAACATGGTTCTGTAAGACGTTTTCACAACAAGCACGGTATGCTGCATCGTCTATGTCGACGCAGGTTACTTCCCCTGCTCCAAGTTTCGCAGCAATTATCCCCAAGATTCCAGTGCCACAGCCTAAATCTAAAACACGCTCATTACCCTTTACAAGTTCATCAAGAAAAGAGGCACACATCCTTGTTGTTTCATGAGAGCCGGTTCCAAAGGCCATTCCAGGCTCAAGCTCAACAATTACTTCATTATCTGCGTGGGAATAATCTTCCCACGTTGGCTTGATAACAACCCTTTTTGATATTTTGAAAGTCTTATAATGCTTTTTCCAGTTATCCTTCCATTCAGAATCATCGCGCATGTTAAATTCACATTCAGGTATCCGATTCAGATACCTGTGAAATTCTTCATGAAGCCTCGTTTTTAGAACCTCAGCGTTATGCTCCGAACTGAAGTAAGCCCTGATAATAACCTTATCGCCGTACTTTTCAATTAAACCATCATCAGCATAATCAAGATACCTGTTTTCATGAAGAACTTGCTTGAAAGCTTCGGGATCCACTATTTCCAACCCTTGAATTCCCTGGTCAAGCAAAATCTGGGATACTGTTTCCTGAAATTCAGGTTCTACGGTAACTGCTACTTCCAACCACTCCACAAGAATACTCCTTCTCACACCTGTGAATAATTCTACACGAGTTTATTATTGGAACAAATCCTTCATTTTTTTAAAGAAAGTTTTTCTTTGCTGAAAGACTTCATCCCCACTAATCTCTGCAAACTGCTTTAACAGCTCCTTCTGCTTCGCAGAAAGCTTTGTTGGCACTTCTACAGTAACTTTAATAAACTGATCACCTTTCGCATTGGATCGTAAATGTTTAATGCCTTTGTTTTTCAGTCGGAAAACCGTTCCCGTCTGCGTGCCTTCGGGTATGTTGTATTTCATGGTACCTTCAAGGGTAGGAATCTCCAATTCGGCACCTAAGGCTGCCTGGGTAAAGGTAATGGGTATTTCACATATCACATTAAACCCGTCTCTTGTGAAAATGGGATGTGGCTTAACCCTTATATTGACATATAAGTCTCCGGGCGGGCCACCTCTCATGCCAGGCTCCCCTTCCCCGCGCAAGGATATAGTCTGTCCATTGTCAATGCCTGCAGGTATTTTTATACTAATCCTGGAAGTTTTCTGAACTCTTCCGTTTCCACGGCATTCACCACATGGATCGGTTATTACTGTTCCCTCGCCACGACAAACGTCACAAGTCCGCATATTCACCATTTGTCCAAAAGGGGTAGACTGTACATGCCTGATCTGACCTGAACCATTACAGTGCTTGCATGTTTCAGGTGTCGTACCGGGCTTTGCTCCTGAGCCACCACAGACATGGCATAATTGCATTCTGCTGATATTGATCTCTTTTGTTGCTCCAAAAGCAGCCTCAGTAAAGCTGATTTCAAGCGTGTATTTTAAATCGGAGCCTCGTTGCGGTCCCGACCTTCTCCTCGTACTTCTTCCGAAGGGCGAACCTCCAAAAAAAGTATCGAAAATATCTTCGAAACCAAAATCAAAGCCTCCAAAACCACTGAAACCTTCAAAACCGGTCCCATTAAGGCCAGAATGACCAAATCTGTCATATTGCTGCCTTTTTTGGGGGTCGCTTAAAACCGCATAGGCTTCATTAATCTCTTTAAATTTGGCTTCAGCTTCTTTATTATTAGGATTCATATCCGGATGGTATTGCTTGGCAAGTTTTCGGTATGCCTTTTTTAACTCTGTTTCATCAGCATTGTGGCTTACTCCCAGCACTTCATAATAATCTCTTTTTTCAGCCAATTAAACCAACCCCCACAGCTGTTTTACTACCAAAGTAACTTCAAGATTATACCATACTTGAAAAACACCTTCAACTAATACAATTCCCCGTTTGTTTAAAGTTTCGGAATAATGTAAATAGTCCATATCACAGCAACGAGTCAAAGGAATGCCTTTGACTCGTATACCCTGTTTCTGTCATTATAACTTAATAATGCTCTCCCGTTTCTTTGTCATACTTTATAATCACTTTTCGTCGTTTTCTTCATCAACCACTTTATAATCGGCATCATATACATCGTCCTGGTTGCTGCTGCCTGCCGCATCTCCTGCACCCGGGTTAAATCCGCCCGCCTCAGGCCCTGCAGCTCCAGGATTTTGCTGATATATTTTTTGTGAAACTGCATAGAAAGCCTGGGAAAGTTTTTCTGTTGCATCTTTAATTGCCGCTGTATCGTTACCTTTTACAACTTCCCTTAAGTTGTTCAGTTCGGCTTCTATGTTAGACTTATCGGCAGGATCAATCTTGTCTCCCAGTTCTTTCAGCGTTTTCTCGGTCTGATAAATCAACGAATCAGCCTGGTTCTTCGCTTCAATGCTTTCTTTTCGCTTCTTATCTTCTTCAGCAAACCTTTCAGCTTCCTTAACCGCTCTTTCAATTTCGGCCTCTGACAGATTTGTAGATGCTGTGATGGTTATCTTCTGCTCATTACCCGTACCAAGGTCCTTCGCAGAAACATGAACAATTCCATTTGCGTCTATATCAAAAGTAACCTCTATCTGAGGAACCCCTCTCGGAGCAGGTGGTATTCCTGTTAACTGGAAATTACCAAGCAGTTTATTGTCTGCCGCCATTTCTCTTTCACCCTGGAATACGCGAATATCAACACTGGTCTGACCATCTGCCGCCGTTGAGAATATCTGGCTCTTTTTGGTGGGTATAGTGGTATTACGTTCGATTAACTTTGTAAATACACCACCAAGAGTTTCAATACCAAGAGAAAGCGGAGTAACATCAAGAAGAAGAAGGTCTTTTACTTCTCCCGAAAGAACACCGGCTTGAATAGCAGCACCAATAGCAACACATTCGTCGGGGTTAATACCCTTGAATGGCTCCTTACCAAGGTACTTTTTAACAGCTTCCTGAACTGCAGGAATTCTGGTCGAACCTCCAACCAGCAGAACTTTATCTATATCTGATGGCGAAAGCTCAGCATCAGCCAATGCTCTTCTGGTAGGCTCCATGGTTTTTTCAACCAGGTCTGCCGTTAACTCGTCAAATTTTGCTCTGGTAAGTGTCATGTCCAGGTGCTTAGGACCATTCGCATCCGCAGTAATAAAAGGAAGATTAATATTAGTGGTGGCAACTCCGGACAATTCAATCTTTGCTTTTTCAGCAGCTTCCTTTAAGCGCTGTGAAGCCATTCTGTCAGCTCTTAAATCAATACCCGTATCCTTTTTAAACTCGTCAGCCAGCCAGTCGATAATTCTCTGGTCAAAGTCATCACCGCCTAAACGGTTATTACCGCTGGTAGCTAACACCTCAAAAACTCCGTCCCCAATTTCCAGGATTGATACGTCAAACGTACCTCCTCCCAGGTCAAAAACAAGGATCTTCTGATCATGTTCCTTATCCAGCCCATAAGCAAGTGCCGCAGCAGTTGGCTCGTTAATAATACGTAATACTTCAAGTCCTGCAATTCTGCCCGCATCTTTTGTAGCCTGACGCTGTGCATCGCTGAAATATGCAGGAACAGTAATAACTGCCTGAGTAATCTTTTCACCAAGGTAATCTTCAGCATCTGCTCTCAGTTTTTGAAGTACCATTGCAGATATTTCCTGCGGAGTATATTCTTTATTATCAATTTTTACTTTGCTGTTTGAACCCATATCCCTTTTAATAGACATTACTGTCCTTTCGGGGTTTGTTACAGCCTGCCTTTTGGCAACCTGCCCAACCAACCTTTCACCGGTTTTTGAGAAAGCAACAACCGAAGGTGTAGTTCTGTTTCCCTCGGGATTAGGTATAACTACAGGTTCTCCTCCCTCAATCACAGCAACGCATGAATTGGTTGTACCTAAATCTATACCTATCACTTTTGCCATAAAAATCACTCCTAATAACTATATATATTTAAAGGTCAAAGAAAGTCTATTAATTAGCTACTTTTACAACAGAATGACGAATAACAGTTTCATCATTATATATATACCCTTTAAGAAACTCTTCTACTATTTCGTTTTCTCCATAGTTTTCATCCTCAATATGCATTACAGCCTCATGAAAATCCGGGTTAAATTTTTGCCCTTTTGTTTCAATAGGCTTAACCCCTAGATTGGACAGAACTTCCATTATCTGTCTGTGAATCATTATAACACCATTCCTTATACTCTCATCGCTTCCTTCGGAAGCCTGCAATGCTCTTTCAATATTGTCTACAACCGGAAGAAAAGCAGATACAACGTCCGCAATTGAAGAGGCATAAATCCTTTCTTTTTCTTTCCTTGTTCTTTTCTTATAATTATCAAACTCTGCGGCGAGCCTTTGGATTTGTTCCTTCAATTCATTTATTTCCTTTTCATTTTGATCTGATTGGCTTTCTTCCTGCCCATTTATTTCACTTTTGGCGTTATCATCCTGGTTGTTTTCAGAAACTTTTTCGCTGTCTCCTGTTTTTTCAGTTGTTTTGTCGTTTTTTTCTTCCACTCTGTCAGCTGCCTTATGGTTTTTTTCGTCTGCGCTGCCTTCCATCCCTAAATTTTCCTTTGAAACATCTTCAGTCTTATCAAGCTTTTTATCATCTGTCTTATTCTGATTCATCGGGTTCCATCCTTCCATTAAATCCATATTAGAACAAAATTATTCATCATTTATTATTCTGATTATCTCGTTATTTATTAACTTTCTGATATAATTCATAGCAGAAATAACCCTGGAATAATACATCCTTGTGGGTCCTAATATACCAAGGGTACCCAATTCGGTATCACCGAGGCTATAAACCGCGGTTACCAGGCTGCAGTCGCGCATAACCTCGTGTTCATTTTCTGTACCAATCTGAACATTAAGACCCTGCTTTTTCATGGCAGAATTCATTAGTGATTTTATAGTATGCTGTTCATTAAACAACTCAAATAATTCCTTTACTTTTATTAAATCACTGAACTCAGGGTGATTCAGTAAATTTGTAATACCGTTCATGATAAGCTCGGAATCTTCAATATCCTGCATACATCTTTTCAAACCTTCAATAACATGAACCGCCACTTCTTTTGGAATGCCTGTTTCTCTTTGTATGTCATGTGCAGAAGGAAACTCAATATTCTCAATTGTAAGCCCGTTTAGCTTTTCCTGTAAATAATTAGTAAGCACTGTGAGTACATCCTGACTTGCTTCGAAACCAATACGGACAACCTGGTTCCTCACAGCACCTGTACTGGTTACAACAATTATCAGGATCTTTTTCTCATCCACCGGTAGCACCTGCACCGATTTAAGTGCTGCTTTTGTTAAACTCGGAGAAAGCGCTATTGAGGCATATCCTGTAATCATGGATATTATATCGGAGGCACGTCGAATTAGTGTGTTTATTTCATTTATCTTACGTTCAATTGCATCCTTGATTTGCCTTACCTCGTCTATTCTCAGTGCCTGAACCTGCATCAGATGATCGACATAAAACCGGTAGCCCTTATCGGAGGGAACTCTACCGGCTGAAGTATGGGGCTGTGAAATATAGCCCATTTCTTCCAAATCAGCCATTTCATTTCGTATAGTAGCAGAACTGAGACCAAGTTCATTTTTCCTTGAAATGGTTCTCGATCCCACTGGCTGTGCGGTTTTTATATAATCATCGACAAGTGTTCTTAAAATCTGCATCTTGCGCTCACTTAATCCTTCATCCCACAACGTAACCTCACCTCCATACAATAGCTCGTGAACCGTACAACCAAATAAAACTATTGTATACTACAGTGAAACCGCAAATAATCATTTATTTACAATCTGAAGCAAATTCCATACCTATTAAAATAATATACCCATTAAAATCTATTAATACTTTGTAAGTTTATATCATTCAATGAGAAAAACCTCTGTAGCGGTTGTTAGCACTCTCTTCAATCGAGTGCTAAACGCTATATTAAAAATACCACCCTACCTGTCTTTTGTCAAGAGGTTGGTTTGTTTTCTTTTTTCTTTCAAATAATTAAGAAGCATGAATGCTTCGAATGGTAACTTGCAAAATATGACAGCCTTGAATACTTATAAATTTCTCCTGAAACTTCTGAACATTAAAAGGCCCTGACGGCTTTACCAAAGCTGCCAAGGCTTTATGTTACGTAATGAATTCCAGCCAAACCAGATTGGCAAAATCCAGCCCGGAGTTTGTTAACTTTAGCATGTCGCCTTCCAAACAGATAAGATTTTTCTTTATCAGCATATTTATTTTTTCATTATATTTTTGCACAGCTTCATTGCCAAACTCCTTCTCCAGGTGTTTTATGTTAACCCCTTCAATCAGCCTTAATCCCAGAATAAATCTTTCGGAAAGTTTTTCGTCCAGACCAACAGGTTCACTCATGTCAACAGCAGCTTTCCCTTCATTGATTCTTTTAATATATTCAACAGGGTTTTCAATGTTCGAATATCTAATATTGTTCATATATGAGTGGGCAGCGGCTCCAAAGCCAAGATAAGGCTTGTCAGTCCAGTACTTTAAATTATGCTGCGATTGAAACCCGGGCTTTGCAAAATTAGAAATTTCATAATGGATAAAGCCTGAATCCTTAAGTCTGTTTATTGCCCAATAATACATTTCTCTTTCCAAATCTTCATTTACCAAAGGCAACTCACCCTTTTCATTCAGTTCATACCAGCGCGTACCTTCTTCGAGTTTCAGACTGTAGCAGGAAACATGGGTTACCCCCTTTTGAAGAGCCAGCTCAACGGTTTCCTGAAAGTCTTTCATAGTCTGTTCAGGGATACCAAATATAATGTCGGCACTTATGTTTTTAAATCCGCACTTCTTTACCCGATCCACACATTCCTCAAACATTTCTTTAGTATGAATCCTGCCCATTAGCTTCAACAGGCTGTTGTTTGCAGACTGAAACCCAATGCTTATACGGTTAAAATCAAGTTCCCTGTAAACCATCACCTTTTCCTGTGATATCGTTCCAGGGTTAACTTCGATTGATATCTCTGCATTTTCCGAGATTTTAAAACCTTTAGACAAAGCATCTATTATTTTTGAAATGTATCTTGCAGGAAGGACCGATGGGGTCCCTCCTCCAAAGAAAACCGAATCTGCCAGTTTGTTTGAATGATCACTGGCTGCTTTCTCAATTTCCCTGCACACTGCATTGGTATAATCCTCAAAGCAGTCATCCATGCCAGGAAGTGACGGGAAGTCGCAATAATTGCATTTCTTAATGCAGAAAGGTATATGAATATATATTCCTATAGTTTCATGTAACATTTCTCCATCGCCTATGTATCAAGTTTTAGTACACTCATGAAAGCTTCCTGCGGAATTTCCACGCTCCCCACCTGACGCATACGCTTTTTACCTTCCTTCTGTTTTTCAAGCAGTTTCTTCTTCCTTGTAATATCTCCGCCATAGCATTTGGCAAGAACATCTTTTCTATAAGCCTTCACTGTTTCTCTTGCAATAATCTTGGAGCCTATGCAGGCCTGTATTGGAATTTCAAACATCTGCCTGGGAATGGTCTCCTTAAGCTTTTCTGCAATTTTTCTTCCCCTTGCATAAGCTTTGCTTTCATGAACAATAAAGGATAACGCATCAACAACTTCGCCGTTCAGGCGGATATCGAGTTTAACCAGATCCGACTCTTTATACCCTTTAAACTCATAATCAAAGGAAGCATATCCTTTTGAACGGGATTTTAATGCGTCAAAAAAGTCATATACTATTTCATTTAACGGCATATCGTAGGTTAAAACCGCCCTGTTGCCCTCAATGTATTCCATTCCAATATAATCACCTCTGCGGTCCTGGCACAGTTCCATAATACTGCCCACAAACTCGGGAGGAGTCATAATTGAAGCTTTTACTATGGGCTCTTCCATCATTTCAATGGAACCTGGTTCGGGCATATTTGTTGGGTTGTCTATCATCAAAACCTCACCGTTCACTTTTGTTATACGGTATATAACGCTTGGGGCTGTAGTTACCAGATCAAGGTTATATTCGCGTTCCAGCCTCTCCTGGATTATCTCCATATGCAACAAACCTAAAAAACCACATCTGAACCCAAAGCCCAAAGCAGCTGAGGTTTCCGCCTCATATAGCAGAGAGGCATCGTTTAATTGCAACTTTTCAAGGGCATCACGCAAATCGGTATATTTCGAACCATCTGCCGGGTAGATACCGCAAAAAACCATCGGAATAGCCTTTTGATATCCAGGCAGTGGCTCTTCTGCAGGATTTGACGACAGTGTTATGGTATCCCCTACCCGAGTATCTGCCACATTTTTAATGCTTGCACATATAAAACCTACATCGCCTGCATACAGCGCATCAGCAGGTATTAAGCCCCCCGGACGGAAATAGCCCAGTTCGGTAACTGTAAATTTCTTTTTGGTATGCATCAGGTAAATTTCCTGACCTGGCTTAACGCTTCCTTCCTTAACCCTTACATGTGCTATAACTCCTTTATAATTATCGTAAAGAGAATCAAAAATTAAAGCACGAAGGGGCGATTCTTCGTCGCCTGAAGGTGGTGGAATTATTTCAACTATTTTTTCAAGAACGGCTTCAATATTAACCCCGTTTTTTGCAGAGATAAGCGGAGCATCACTACAATCAAGACCTATAATGTCCTCTATCTCGCGCTTTACATCATCAGGCCTTGCACCGGGCAAATCTATTTTGTTAATAACCGGGATAATTTCAAGATTATGTTCCAGTGCAAGGTAGACATTAGCCAAAGTTTGAGCCTCAATACCCTGGGATGCATCAACAACCAATATTGCGCCTTCACAGGCAGCAATACTTCTTGATACTTCGTAATTAAAATCAACATGGCCTGGTGTATCTATAAGATTAAGAATATATTCCCGGCCGTCCTTTGCCCTGTATATCATCCTGGAGGCCTGGGCTTTTATTGTAATACCCCGTTCACGTTCTAGATCCATTGTATCCAGAACCTGTGATTCCATTTCTCTTTCTGTCAGAACACCGGTTTTTTCAAGCAATCTGTCAGCCAATGTTGATTTTCCGTGATCAATATGAGCTATAATACAAAAATTCCTTATGTTTATTTTTCTCTCTCCTGGCATTTAACTCCTGAAACCTCACTTCTATTATTCGGATTTTTAACAGCTGAGAAAATTACTTAACAATTTCAACACGCTGTTTCAACAAGGCGGGGAATTTTATATTACCGCCTGTGGTGACAGAATATTACTTATGAATTATACCATAGTAATTAAACTTTTGTATAGATATCGGTTCAAACCGATGACCCGGAGGAAACGCTGGGTTTTATTCAATGCATATAAACTCTGCGGGAGATAAACCGGTATTATCTTTGAATGAAATATGCAACAGCAATAGGGTTAATTCATACCCAGCATGGTTTCTATAAAAATTCCATAACCCCTTGTGGGATCATTTACAAGTACATGGGTAATGGCTCCTATTATTCTCCCGTTCTGGATAATCGGACTTCCGGACATTCCCTGAATAATTCCTCCTGTTTCATTCAAGAGCCTTGGATCTGTGATTTTTATTATCATGCTTTTAGGACCCGAAAGATTTTTTCTGGCGATCTTTTGAATTTCAACAGAAAATTCTTCAACTTCCTCTCCTTGTATATTAGATAGAATAGTCGCCGGGCCTTCCTTCACCATGCTTCTGGTTCCAACGGGATACTTCCTGCCCTTCAGGTTGGACAGAATATTTTTATTTATTCTGCCGAAAACTCCGAAGGCTGTATTCCAATATATTTCCCCTATCACCTCCGGGCTTTTGAGAAAATCCCCCTGCAATTCGCCCGGAGTACCCTGAAGCCCTTTTCTGATACCATATACCGAAGATTTCAGCAATTCCCCGTTTTTAACAGGCATCATAATTCCTGTATCAATATCGGTAATTCCATGGCCTAAAGCCCCAAACTTACCTGTTTCCTCTTCGATATAAGTTAAAGTTCCAATTCCGGCCGTACTGTCCCTAACCCATATTCCAATCCTGTATTTTCCATCTTCAGCACTTTGTACCGGGGTAACCCTGGCTTCCTTTACCTGGCTGTCATGAATAAACCTTATTGAAACTGCTTTCTCCCCAGATTCATTAATTATTTTCGATAAATCAGTTATCTTTTCTATTTCCTTATTGTTCACTGCTATAATGAAATCACCAGGTTCAAGGCCGGCATCTTTAACGGGTATTACCTCATTCCCGTCTGAAGTCAGAACGCCCGACACTCCCACTACAAGAATCCCCTTGATGTACAGCCTGATTCCAACGGTATTGCCGCAAACAATCAGCTCTCTGGCAGGAATAACATTGACATTAATATCTTTAACCGGAACCAGGCCAAACAGACTAAGCTGGACCTTGTTCTGTCCATACTGGGTCCCTTTCAGCGTATATGGCATTGAGAAAACAGATGTTCTGTTTCCAATACCCAGCCTCTCAACCTGTATTCCACTGGTTTCAGCTGACAATTGCAATCTAAAGGGTGAGAAAAACTCGACCCGGTATACTTCTCCGGCCAAAACCGTCATTTGGCTTGGCGTAAATGCTATCAGGGAAAGATACAATGATGTTATGACAATAAAAATAAGAAGACTAAGCCTGAAAAAAGAATTCTCTTTCTTAAATATCATATCACACGCTCCAGTTCAGGTACATCCCGCAGTTCCGAAACGTTTATTATATGTTATCTGAAAACGTACGGAACCACCCTGATGTAATTTAAGCCATGGCATTAAATTTTATTTATATGTTGAATGCCGATGTTCTTAAATTAACCGAAGCGTTACAAAATTATTCGATTAAACAGCGGAAGAAATTGTTTTGTATTTTAGTATACCGTTTAAATATATTAAATTGTTCGGAGCCAGTTTATTATGTGTTTTGTTTTAATAAAACAGTCTGACTTCAGGAAATCATCGTCATATTTGGAAGAGCAAAGCATTGGGTGCCTTGATATGAAGAACTTTCCCTTATTAATCAGCGGTTTCATGCTTAAGGCGTGTTTTCCCCATAGAAACCAATAAAGGTCGTATCTATCCGATATGTATCCTATGAGCTGGCGGGAAAAATCCTGCCATAGTAATGCATGGCTTTCAGGACTATTTGGAGTACAGCTGAAAGATGTATTCAACAGCAGGACACCCTGTTTTTCCCACGACACGAACAGCTTGTCAACGGAAGTATGGGAAATCTGCCTGCTTTTATCTCTTTTTTTATTTCGGTAAATGAAGGAATATCCTCATATCTTGTTATATTATTATAGCTTTTATGAATCAATCGAATAATATTTTTGAGAGAAACCTGTCTGAAGGGTTGTTCCCAGGACTTTAAACCGCCAACTTCAAAGGCCCTGCCGGTTGCTATTCCCTTCTCAGGGTATGGATCGTGACTGATATGGTGATAATTATTATATGATAACACTCCTCTAAAACATCTACTAATGATATCTGATATATTTTTTATGTGTGTACTTTATATAAACTAACATCTCGATGGTAGTCCTAACCAATTAATTATATTCATAGTATCTTTAAAACAATTCGATTTTAAAAAATCGTTTGGATATTGTTTTGAACATAGCATAGGGTGACGGCTCTCGTAAAATTTCCCATTAGTAATATACTGCTTTTTCGAAATTGCTTCATTACCCCAAAGAAACCATATTAAATCAGATTTTCTATTAGAAATATAATCTAATAGTTTTATTGAAAACTGCAACCATATATTTCTGTGGCTATTAGGTTTTCCTATCTCACATGTAAAATATGAATTAAGAAATAGTACCCCTTGTTGCTCTAATGAAGAAAAATACTCATTAGGAGGAAGAATAGGAAACTTGTTTGCTTCAATTTCTTTGACTATTTCAGAAAATTTTTTAATATCTTCATAGTTAGTAATATTGTTATAGTTTTTATGTATTAATCTAATAATGTTTTTTAATGAAACTTGAGTAAATGGAGTACTCCAACTATTTAATCCACCCACTTCAAATGACCTACCAGTTGCAACGTTTGGCTGGTAATATACGTCTTGTCCTAATATACATACCTTCATACTGTCTAAGTCAGTAGATAAAAACCTCAAAATTTTGTCTTTTGAAGGCGTGTAATTTTCACCAATTTTCTCTTCTATATTTTTTAACATTTCAATTATTTCCTTTGTAAGAAAACCTTCCCATGATAAAGAAACATTTTGTATCATTATTTTACCTTCCTGTATATCTTTACAATGCTTTGGCCCCTTAAAAATTTGACACTAGCTTGCTTTTTCTAATACATTTTTAGTTTTTTGCTCACATGCCATTCCCCCTTAACAAATTGTATTACATTTTTATACAATTTGTCCAACCTCCTAAGGGGGCCTTAACATACAATTACCCAATGCTACTTATAAAGTTAATGTTTTCTAAATATGACCTGTCAAATTATAGCAACTTTAACACTTGATAAATCTATATTCAAAAAACGCAGAATATTGTTAAATTAAGGTAACACTTTCTTCTATTCTGTGCGCTATATCGTTTACAAACTCAATGCGTTCATTACTTAAAAATCAAGCCATGAACTGTGAATGTATCCTGAAGTAAAGAAATTCTCATTTTTCTCTCCTGTCATTTTTATGTGTTTGCATGCCTGGTGAATACTAAAATTTAACTGTTTTTTCTTCATTAAGTTTTTTCTTTAAATCATTAATCCGATCTCTCAGCATTGCAGCTTTTTCAAACTCCAACTCTTTTGCAGCAGCCCTCATCTCAGCTGTCAGCTCTTCTATCATTTTTTCTACAGGAATATTATCATGATCAATAATAAATTCTTTTTCATCTTCAGCAACCTTTAAGGTTTCAAGGGTATCATGTATGCTTTTTTGAATTGTTCTTGGTGTAATTCCCATTTTTTTGTTGTATTCCATCTGAATATGCCTTCTTCTGTTGGTTTCACTGATGGCCTTTTCCATTGAATTTGTTACAGATTCAGCATACATAATAACCTTCCCGTTTACATTTCTTGCAGCTCTTCCAATGGTTTGTATCAGGGAAGTTTCAGAGCGTAAAAAGCCCTCCTTGTCGGCATCAAGGATTGCAACAAGCGAGACTTCAGGCAAATCAAGACCTTCTCTGAGAAGATTAATTCCAACCAGAACATCAAATTCACCCAACCGTAAATCCCTTATTATTTCCATGCGCTCAATGGTATCGATATCCGAATGAAGGTAACGTACTTTTATTCCAACATCCGAAAGATACTGGGTCAAGTCCTCTGCCATCCTTTTTGTAAGAGTAGTTACCAGAACCCGCTCATTCCGCTCAACCCTGATTCTGATTTCTTCCATTAAATCGTCAACCTGGCCCTTAACCGGTTTTACAACAACTTCAGGATCAACCAGTCCTGTTGGCCTGATAATCTGTTCAACAATAACTGCAGATTTTTCTTTTTCGTATTTTCCCGGTGTTGCACTTACATAAATAACCTGATTAATCTTTTGTTCAAACTCTGAAAACATAAGAGGCCTGTTGTCGAAAGCTGACGGAAGTCGGAATCCATATTCCACCAGGGTTTCTTTCCTTGACCGGTCCCCATTATACATTGCGCCAATCTGTGGAACGGTTACATGGGACTCGTCAATTACTACAAGAAAATCCTTCGGAAAATAATCAAGAAGGGTATATGGTGCGCTTCCAGGTTTTCTGCCACTAATGTGGCGGGAGTAGTTTTCTATCCCTGAGCAAAAACCTATCTCACGCATCATTTCCAGATCATACCTGGTCCTTTGCTCCAATCTCTGGGCTTCCAGAAGCTTGTTATTCTCCCTGAAATATTTCAACCTTTCTTCCAGTTCCTGTTCTATCGATTTAATTGCAACCTCCATCTTTGCCCTCGTGGTAGCATAGTGGGATGCGGGAAATACAGCGAAATATGTTCGTGTTCCTATAATTTCACCTGTAAGAGGGTCCACTTCGGTAAGCCTGTCTATCTCATCTCCAAAAAACTCCACTCTTATTATTGTACCCGAGGATGAAGCGGGGTAAATATCCAATACATCCCCTTTTACTCTGAATGTCCCTCTTCTGAAATCAATTTCATTACGTGTATATTGAATGTCTACAAGCTCTTTTATAACTTCATCCCTGTCCTTTTGCATACCTGGTCTTAAAGATACCATTAAATCGGTGTAATCTTCGGGGTCACCAAGGCCATATATACATGAAACACTGGCAACAATAATAACATCTCTTCTTTCAAATAATGCCGCCGTTGCCGAGTGCCTTAAATTATCAATTTCATCATTTATTGAGGAGTCTTTTTCAATATAAGTGTCGGTAGCAGGAACATATGCTTCGGGCTGATAGTAATCATAATAGCTTACAAAATACTCCACCGCATTATCGGGAAAAAACTCACGGAATTCTGAGCACAGCTGTGCGGCAAGAGTTTTGTTATGGGCAATTACCAGCGTTGGTTTTTGCACTCTTTCTATTACATTAGCTATTGTAAAGGTCTTACCCGATCCTGTAACACCAAGAAGGGTTTGATGGGTATTCCCTCTATTAATTGAATCTACCAGTTTATCTATTGCTCCGGGTTGATCTCCCGAAGGCTTATAATCGGATTTTATTCTGAATTCAGGCATATTTGACCTTCTTTTCTTTCATTGATTTTTAAATGTTTTGATTATGCAGGAAATTTCAAGGCGCTAATAAACAAAAAGACCATACATACCAAAAAGCATGCACAGTCCTGACCGCGTTTCTCATATTGCATAAATTACAAGATTTTATTTCAATAACAATGTTAAAATAATGGATGTTAATAGAAATAATACTACTGCAAATTTTGTGTATTTACTTAACATTGCATCAATAGTGCGACCCTTGTGCTTTCCAAAAAAGGTTTCAGCGCCACCAGCAATAGCACCACTAACACCGGCAGAACGTCCGGACTGCAACAAAACAATAGCAATTATTGCAATTGAAATTATTATATGCAAAATATTGACAATAATCTCCATTATTAACCCTCCATTAAATCTGTATCATTTAAACCCAGCGTTATTAATTTTAACATAAACAAATATTTAATACAAGTGCCTGTTTCTTTTGTGACAATGTCAATTTATTGCAGGATTTTTTCCTGGTATTTTTGCAAGTTTCGGCTTCCCCAGCTGAATAACACAGTTCTTGCAAAGGAAGCGTTTGATTCGGGAGATGCACAGTACCTGTAAAAAACAACTTCTTTTCATAGTTTATAGAGTATTTCAAATAACTTACGCTATCTGCTGTTCTCCTGCACTTCCTGGAAAAAATTCATTTTGCTGTACTTTTTCTCTAATCTGTCGTCAACATATCGGTCAACAATTTCTGTGAAATTTTTCAAAACATCGGGTGAAAGTTCGAATCCAAATGCTTTACGTGGTTCTGCACATAGCACATAAATCAAGGCTTTTGCAGTACCTGCTTTTACCTGGATAACATTTTTAAGTCCTGTATTGCATTTTTCACAAACAAATCCACAGCGATCAAAACTAAAATAAATATCATCTATTTCCCTGGTACCACATAAACAGCAGCCCGAAAGAAAAGGTACAAAGCCCATCAACTGAACAGTTTTTAATGCAAAAACACGGGTAATAAGAGAAGGGGTTCTATTGTCCTGTAAAAGATTTTTCAGTGCGTATATCAAAACCGTCAGCCTGTCTTTTGCAGGCTGATTCTCGTATGTAGTGTCATGAAACAGCTGCAGCATATGAGCGGCATATGTTAACATAGTCATATCCTGCCTTATTTCATAGAAAGAGTTGATAATCTCACAAGAATTCAATATATATGTATTTTTTCCCCTGTATAGAACCCAATCACAGTATGAAAAAATCTGAGTTCCGGCAGAGTAACGATTACCGCTGCGTCTAACCCCTCTTGCCGAAACCGAAATTTTTCCTAAATCCTCGGTAACTACCGTAAGAATCTTATCATAATCCCCAACCTTTACTTCCCGGACAACCATTCCTCTGGTTTTGACATACGACATTTTTCACCATCCAAAACAATATCGGAAGCTGCCTCTGTATTGAATGTATTGAAATCCGATTTTTTCCTGTCTAAACTTTTATACTGCAAAAAATACTCTATATTACCTGTTTTTTTAAACATTTGCCATGCTATATCTTTCAACATATTATCCCCCTCAACAAATAGATACTATATATGTATTTTTCGCCCCGTCATTTGGTTTATGTATACCAATTCAAGCCAAATCCATATGTAATAAATAGTCAAAAGCCATATAGTCAGGGCATAATGGTTTGTTGAGGGTTCACACCATCATTGCTTTTATCTATGATAAAGTTTTTTAGTCTGATACTGAGGTTCACACGTTATGTTAACACCTAGTTTTTGAAATACATTCTCATCCACCCTGGATAATATTACTGTTGAATGAGCCTCACATCCTTTAAGCTTTGGCAGCTGCTGCATTGCAAGCGCCGCTGTCGGGTTTGTAGCCGCGCAAATGGATAAGGCTATTAATACTTCATCAGTATGTAGCCTGGGGTTTTGGTTTCCCATATGCCTGGTTTTCAATACCTGTATTGGTTCAATAATAATAGGAGATATAAGGTGAATTTCGTGCTGAATGCCTCCCAGTTCTTTCAATGCATTCAATAGAAGTGCAGCAGATGCTCCCAGTAAATCCGATGTCTTCCCGGTAATTATCCTGCCATCGTTCAGTTGAAGGGCTACTGCAGGACCACCGGTAGCCTCTGCTCGTTTTAACGCAGCATCAACAACCGGCCTGTCTTTTGATGAAATTCCCAACTGGTTCATTAATAACTCCAGCTTATACACTTCTTCCCGTTCTGACATGCCCTGACGTAATGAGCAACGTGTATTATAATACCGCCGTATTATTTCCTGCTCGGACGCCCTGCATACTGCCTCATCATCGGTAATACAGTACCCCGCCATATTGACACTCATATCTGTAGGGCTTTTATATGGCGATTTACCCGCTATTTTTTCAAACATGGCATTCAATACAGGGAATATCTCTATGTCTCTGTTATAGTTCACCGATGTTACACCGTATGCTTCAAGGTGGAAAGGATCAATCATATTAACATCATCCAGGTCGGTTGTAGCAGCCTCATAGGCAAGGTTAACCGGATGTTTCAAGGGAAGATTCCATATTGGAAATGTTTCAAACTTTGCATACCCTGCCCGGATACCGCGTTTGTATTCATGGTAAAGCTGGGAAAGACAAGTTGCCATTTTCCCGCTTCCAGGTCCGGGAGCAGTAACAACCACTAGGGAACGAATGGTTTCAATGTAATCATTTTTGCCAAATCCGTCATCGCTTACAATAAGTGGTATGTTCGACGGGTAATCGGGAATGGGATAATGCCTGTAAACTTTGATACCAAGAGCTTCAAGGCGCTTTTGGAATAAATCGGCAGTTGCCTGGGAACGGTAATGTGTTATTACAACACTGCCAACGTAAAGTCCGATATCCCTGAAGGCATCAATCAAACGCAATACATCGAGATCATATGTTATGCCCAGATCTCCCCTGCGCTTATTTTTTTCTATATCATCGGCATTGATTGTTATAATAATTTCTGCCTTATTTTTCAGCTGCAACAGCATTTTAACCTTGCTGTCGGGTTTAAATCCGGGCAGCACTCTGGAAGCATGATAATCATCAAACAGCTTGCCCCCAAATTCAAGATAAAGCTTACCCCCGAAAAGCTTGATTCGTTCTAGAATTTTCTGAGATTGAAGGAAAATGTATTTGTCATTATCAAATCCAATTTTATTCATTTGTCTTCTCCCGTACTGGTGCAGTTTTTTTACAGCAAATAAGCGTCTCACAAGCAGAGACGCTCGTATATCCTGATAATGTTTGCGCTTATTTAAAGTATATCATTGCATTACGCTTTAATACAAGGGGTGAAAACTTAAATTTCAAAAATTTCTTACTTGTACCCAAGCTCCCTTAGTACGTAATCACTGTTCCGCCAATCCTCCCTGGTTTTCACCCAGAGCTTTAAAAATATTTTTGAACCAAGCAGTTTTTCAGCGTCCTGCCTTGCATAAGTACCAATTTTTTTGAGCATATCCCCGTTTTTTCCAATAATAATTCCCTTATGGCTTTCCTTTTCACAATAAATATTGGCGTGAATCTCAATTAATTCTTTTTCGGGTTTTTCTTTAAAAAGTATGACTTCAACACCTACTCCATGAGGAATTTCATCACTGATAAGATGTAGTATTTTCTCCCGAATTATCTCCTGAACTAATACTCTTTCCTGCTGATCGGTCAGCATATCTTCAGGGAAAAAGGCAGGGCCTTCAGGAAGCAGTTTTACTGTTTCATCCAGTACCAATTCCTTTGTTTCCGCATCAAGGGCACTTATCGGTATAATATGTTCAAAGTTCATCGCCTTGCTGTATTCATCAATAAGCGGCAATATGTTGCGCTTATCTACCAGATCTATTTTATTAATCAGCAGGATAACCGGTGTTTCTGATTTTTTTAACAGTTCTATTATTCTCATATCACCCTGCCCAATGGTTTTGTCGGTGGCCTCAACAATATACAGAATTACATCAACATCATCAAGGGTTGATACCGCTGACTTATGCATGTAATCACCCAATTTGTTTTTTGGGCGGTGTATTCCCGGCGTATCAATAAAAACCACCTGGTAATCTTCGGTGGTAACAATTGTTCTTATTGTATTCCTCGTTGTTTGAGGCTTATTGGAAATGATCGCAATTTTTTCACCGGTCAACAGATTTAATAGTGTCGATTTACCAACATTAGGTCTTCCAATAATAGTTACAAATCCCGAACGAAAAGCCATATTTAGCTCCTTTCATACCCCTTTTTTACACAGCCATTTTCTCCAGGAGGTTTTTTGGTTATCCCATGTCTTCCTTAGTAAAAGCATGCGGTAAAATATCATTTATCTCATATATTTTATATTCCCCTTTTTTATTGCTGCAAATAATTTTTGTATTATCGCTTCTAAATTCAGATATAACCTGACGGCAAATTCCGCATGGGTATGTTAATCCATCACTGTCACTGGTAATTGCAATTGCACTTATTTTGGTTTCTCCCTCGGATATAGCCTTTACTATTGCTGTACGCTCTGCACAGATGGTTGCACCGAAGGATGAATTTTCAATATTGCAGCCGGTATAAATTCTGCCATCCTGTGTCTTAACACAAGCTCCGACACGAAAGCCTGAATATGGGGCGTAGGCATTCTCTTTTGCTTTCATTGCTTTTTTTACCAAGTCATAATAATCCATTATTTGGTTTCGCTCCCCTGCATTAACATAGCAGAAATAAAATATTACATTTATTTTCCGACTACTATTTTATTATAAAACTTTAAGACAGACAACACCCCGTTTATTTCGCAAAAGAGCTATTATACAATGGAAGGAAGCTTTTAGCAAAATAAAGTTCTTTCAAATGAGGCTCTTGTTTTCGGCATTGAACAGTACCTGTACAAAATATCTGTAAAGCATTAAGCTAATCTTCCTCGTGCACTCTTACAAAAAGCTCACCTTTATCTTTATCTGCATCAATTATCGCTTTAGTACCTTCGTATATTTCTCCCGCAATTATTTTCTTGCCCAAATCGGTTTCAACTACCTTTTGAATGAACCTTCTCAGTGGGCGGGCACCATAGGAAGGTGAATATGCCTTTTCCAGTATTATTTCTTTGGCATCATCTGTTGCATTCAAACTTATGTTTCTGTCTTTAAGTCTTTCACGTAATTCATCCAAAATCAGTTCAATAATACCGTACATTTCCTTTTTACCGAGAGGTTTAAATAATACTATATCATCCACGCGGTTTAAAAATTCAGGTCTGAAATAGTTTTTCAAACTATCCATTACCATATCCTTAACTTTATCAGAAAATTCACCATTTTCTGTTATACTTTCAAGAAGTATCTCGCTTCCAATATTGCTTGTCATTATAATTACAGCATTTTTAAAGTTTACTGTACGCCCCTGGCTGTCGGTCAGGCGTCCGTCATCCAGAAGTTGAAGAAGAACATTAAATACATCCGGGTGGGCTTTTTCAATTTCGTCAAACAAAATCACCGAATAGGGTTTCCTTCTGACAGCTTCAGTCAATTGACCACCCTCTTCGTACCCCACGTAGCCGGGAGGTGCCCCTATTAACCTTGCAACCGAGTGTTTCTCCATATATTCACTCATATCAATTCGGACAAGGTTTTCTTCGCTGTCAAACAATGCCTCGGATAATGTTTTTGCAAGCTCTGTTTTTCCCACCCCGGTGGGTCCTAAAAAAATAAATGAACCGATAGGCCTGTTAAAATCTTTAAGGCCTGCCCTTGCACGCAGTACGGCATCGGATACTGCTATAACTGCCTCGTCCTGTCCAATTACGCGTTTTTGAAGTGTTTTTTCAAGGTTTAAAAGTTTCTGTTTTTCCTCTTCAACAAGCTTTGTAACCGGAATCCCCGTCCATTTTGCAATAATTTCAGCTATTTCCTGTTCGGTTACCTCTTCTTTTAAAAGCTGTCTGTCCAGTGAATTCTGGCGTTTATTATACTCATCCAGCTCTTTTTCAAGTTCAGGCAACCGCCCATGCTTTAGTTTTGCAAGGGTTTCCAGGTCATATACCCTTTCAGCATTTTCAATTTCGCGTTTTACATTTTCAATTTCTTCTTTCAATTCCTTTTCCCTTTTTATAAAACTTTTCTCCATTTCCCACTGGGCTTTCATTGTATCGGCTTCCTGTTTAAGCCTCTGTATTTCCAGACCTAGCTGATTCTTTCTATCAATTGAATTCCTGTCTGTTTCCTTACTCAGTACCTGCTGTTCAATTTCATACTGCATTATTTTTCTGTTTATTTCATCAAGTTCATAAGGCATGCTGTCAATTTCCATTCTCAGCATTGAAGCTGCTTCGTCCATTAAGTCAATTGCTTTATCGGGCAGGAATCTGTCAGAGATATACCGGTCGGATAAAACAGCACAGGCAATGATTGCATTATCTGTAATACGCACTCCATGGTGAATTTCATACCTTTCCTTAAGCCCTCTTAAAATAGAAATTGTGTCTTCAACGGTGGGCTGATCCACCAGCACAGTTTGAAACCTTCTTTCCAGCGCTGCATCTTTTTCTATATATTTCCTGTACTCATCAAGGGTTGTTGCCCCGATACAATGGAGCTCACCCCTCGCAAGCATAGGTTTCAGGATGTTTCCTGCATCCATGGCACCATCGGTCCTGCCTGCTCCCACAATTGTGTGCAGCTCGTCTATAAACAGGATTATCCTGCCTTCAGATTTGGTTATTTCTTTAAGAACGGCCTTTAACCGTTCCTCGAATTCACCGCGGAATTTTGCTCCTGCAATAAGTGCACCCATGTCAAGGGCAAAAATGGTTTTGTCCCTTAATCCTTCGGGAACATCACCCCTTAATATTCTTTGGGCAAGGCCTTCAACTACTGCAGTCTTTCCAACACCCGGCTCTCCAATTAAAACCGGGTTGTTTTTTGTTCTTCGTGAAAGGATCCGTATTACCCGCCGGATTTCCTGATCTCTTCCAATAACCGGATCCAGCTTTCCAGCCCTTGCAAGTTCAACAAGATCCCTTCCATACTTCTGTAAAGCCTGGTAGCCTTCTTCGGGATTCTTGCTTGTTACCCTTTCATTTCCCCTTACCCTGGACAGAGCTGAAAGCAGTTTTTCCCTGTCAACCTGATGTTTTGCCAGAAGCCTGCCTGAGGGTGAATTCTTCTCGTTTAATATCACAAGGTAAATATGTTCCACACTGACATATTCATCTTTAAACTTTTTTGCCTCATCTTCTGCTTTAATAAGTACCTGGTTAAAACGCCTTGTGGCATAAACCTGGTTCACATTTGTGCCGTATACTTTTGGGAGCCTGTCCAGCTCATGTTCAAGCTCCTGCTTTAATCTCGAAGTATTAACACCACTCATTTCAAGTAATCTTGGTATAAGCCCATCCTCCTGCTCCAGCAGCGCCGCATGCAGGTGTTCTACATCCACCTGCTGATGATCAAGTTTAAGTGCCCGCTGTTGGGCGTCAACTACAGCCTCCTGTGCTTTATCGGTAAATTTCTCAAAGTTCATCTCCTTTATTCTCCTTTCAAAACACGGTTTAGTATATTAACATCTGTTATTAAGTAGTTTCAGTAGCCTTAAGTTTTTCATACAGCTTTTTCTGTTCACTTGTTAAATGGCGGGGATTAACAATCTTTATCAAGATAAACAGATCGCCCCTGCTCTCTTTGGTTTTACCATAACCCTGCCTGGGCACCCTTATTTTCTGATCTGTTTGTATACCTGCTGGTATTTTTACCTGTATTAAACCGTCGGGTGCCTCAATCTTTACTTCTCCGCCAAGAGCTGCTGTCCATGGGTAAATCTCTGCCCTTTTAATCAGGTTATTACCCTCCAGTTTGTATTTTCCTTCTCTGAATTTAATGGTGATATACAAATCTCCGCTCGGGCCTCCCCCAATACCAGGTTTACCCTGCCCCGACAGCTTTATTTTACCTCCTTCGGGAATACCCCTGGGTATTTTTACCGAAAGAGTTTTAGCACCCTCGCCGGTTCTGATGGTAAAAGTCTTTTCAACACCTTCAAGACCTTCTTCAGGAGTAATAACCATTTCTGCCTCTATATCATCCCCCCGCATTGAGTGGGTTCCTGAAAAGCCTGTACCGAAACCTTTGTATCTTGTCCCTGTTCCGAACAAATCATTCAGATCAATACCACCATCGCCAAAAAACATATTAAAAAAGTCACTGAATCCATTATGACTTCTTCTGAATTCAAAATTTCCAAACTGGGATGGATCAAAGTTCATTCCATTTTGAAAGTTCATGGTTCCAAATTGATCGTATTTTTTTCTTTTGTCTTTATCTCCTAACACCTCATAGGCTTCACTAATCTCTTTAAACCTTTCTTCGGCTTTCTTATCACCGGGGTTAGCATCGGGATGATATTTCTTGGCAAGCTTCCTGTAGGCCTTTTTTATATCATCCTGGGATGCATTCTTATTAACTCCCAATATTTTGTAATAGTCTTTGTACTGCATATTGCAACCTCCGACTTTGACTTTCTTTGACTATTATAATTATACAAATAATATCCAGCAAAATCAACGAAAAATTAATTTTTTGCATTTATTCCGTGATACGCATTTGAAAAAGTAAATTCCATCCCCAATTAGTTTTACAAAAACATTAAAAAATTCTAGTGGAAATAAGTCTTTAACCTATCAAAAAATAACATAGTTATTAAATAAAGGATTATTATAGTCAACTATAAATTTTAAATGTGTAGTAAATTAGCAGGATATCAGTTTATGTTGGATACTCTGCCTGCATTTTCGTCCGCCATTCTTATCAGGCGGGCGTTTTATCATTTCACTTGCTTTCCCTATTGTAAGGTACAGCGGAATTAAGCGCGTGCGTCAGGAACAGGTAATGCCATTTTTTGCATAATCAGCAGTTTATATTTTAATGCCCGGCAGTTTGCACTTTTCAGGAATATCTGTTATCAGAACACATTTTTACAAATAATGGCATGACATTTAATTTTATGAAAGAAGGGCATTCTAATATTAAGTGGATTACTAATAATTTATCATAAATGTGCAAAATATAACGCTATACAGGAGGAACTGATGGTTAAGGAAATTATTGCCCTTATTCTGGCCGGAGGAGCGGGAAGCAGGCTTGGTGTCTTAACAAAGCTTATAGCCAAACCCGCTGTGATGTATGGTGGAAAATATCGTATTATAGATTTTTCATTAAGCAACTGCATTAATTCAGGCATTGATACGGTAGGTGTTCTTACCCAATACAGGCCGCTGCAGCTTAATCATCATATCGGGATTGGCAAGCCCTGGGATATGGACAGAATGAATGGCGGAGTCACCATTTTGTCTCCTTTCACAAAACAGCTTAAGAGAGAATGGTATTCAGGTACTGCCGATGCAGTATACCAGAATATGCATTATATTGAAGAACAGAATCCGAAGTATGTAATAATTCTTTCGGGGGATCATGTTTACAAGATGAATTACTCCATGATGCTGGACTTTCATAAGAAGAACAACGCAGATGTTACCATATCAGCAATTGAGGTTCCTGTTGAAGAAGCGCATCGTTACGGTATTATTCATGCGACTGATGAAGGTAAAATATACGGCTTTGAGGAAAAGCCACCAGAACCAAAGAGTAATCTTGCATCAATGGGCGTTTACATATTCAATCTGAACGTCCTGAAAGAATGCCTGATTGAAGACCACCACGATGACAAGTCCGACCATGATTTCGGAAAAAATGTGATCCCAAAACTTCTTAAGGATGGTAAGAACCTTTGGGCATACACTTTCTCCGGTTATTGGAGGGATGTAGGAACCATACAGGCTTACTATGAATCCAATATGGATTTGATTACCCGTGTTCCTCAATTTAATCTGTTTGATCCAAACTGGAAAATTTATACGCCTAATCCGATAAAACCCGCACATTATATTGGTGAAAACGGATATGTATCGAGATCCATTATTGCGGAAGGTTGTATGGTTTTCGGAAATGTAAGGAACTCTGTTATTTTTTCTGGAGTTACTATTGAAGAAAATGCTAATATTGAAAATTGTATAATTATGTCAAACAGCACCATAAAACATGGCTCTTACCTTAACTGCACAATTGTTGGAGAAAAAACAACCATTGGTTCAGGTGTTAATAGCGGCGTAGGGGAATATGCCGACAACATTTTCAACAGCAAAATATATCAATCAAAAATTACTGTAATCGGCTCCAATACCATAGTGCCCGATAATATAGCTATTGGTTGCAATGTTGTTATTGACAATCATATATTACCCGGCGACTTCCCACTCACTGATATTCCATCAGGGTATGCTTTGTTGAAAGGGAGTGATGGTAATGTATAATATGATGGGTATTATACTGACGGGTGGTAAAAACAACCGTCTGAAGGAGTTATCAGCAGAACGTTCTATTTCAGCCGTCCCTTTCGGTGGAAAATACCGTGCCATTGATTTCGCCCTTTCAAACATGATAAATTCGGGAATACGCAATGTGGGCATACCAACCCAGTACAACTTCCACTCGCTGATGGATCACCTTGGTTCGGGAAAGGAATGGGATTTGGACAGAAAAAACGATGGTCTGTTTATTCTTCCCCCTTATTTATCGGAATATGGAACAGGCTGGTACAAGGGTAATGCTGATGCAATGTACAGCAATCTTACATTTTTGAACCGGAGCAACGAAGAATTTGTACTGATAAATCAGGGATATGCCATTTACAATATGAATTATACAGATATGTTGAAACAGCATGTAGACAAGGATGCCGACATTACCATCGCCTGCCGGTACATGAAGGACTTCCCGCGGGAATACCTTTGTAATCTTGGAATTGTTGAACAGGACAGCGACCAGCGGATAACAAACCTGCAGGAGAAACCTCTGAATCCGAAAAGCGACTTCGCATCGATGGGAGTTTACATCATCAAGCGCAAGCTATTGATATCCCTTCTTGAAGACAGTGCTGCCCATGGGTATTATGAGTTTGTCAGGGATATACTTGTTAAGAAGGTTAATGAGTTACGCCTTTACGCCTATGAATTCACTGGTTACTGGAGGCCTTTATGTAATATACAGCTTTACTACAGAACAAATATGGAGCTATTGAACCCATCGGTGCGCCACGAGCTTTTTGAGAAAAACGGCAGGATTTTTACAAAGGTAAAGGATGAACCGCCGGCTAAATATAACGACGAAGCGGTAGTGAAAAACTCAATCGTTGCAGATGGCTGCATTATCGAAGGTCATGTGGAAAACAGCATATTGTTCAGAGGTGTAAAGGTTAAAAGAGGTGCTGTAATAAAAAACAGTATTATAATGCAGGACTCGGTGGTTTGTGAAAATACATTTCTTGATAACTGTATCCTGGACAAAAGTGTTATAATAACAGCAGATAAGCAGTTGAAAGGAGATAAGAACTGGCCTTTAGTAGTGGGCAAAAGCGTGGTAGTGTAAAAAAATGATTAATATATTTACAGCACTTCACTGTGAAGCAAAACCTGTAATTGAATATTTTGGTTTAAAAAGACATCAGGATATTAATGGGTTTCAATTCTTTTCAAATGGTTTAATTAATTTGCTTATTACAGGAACCGGGCCCATCAATGCCGCTATAGGCGTAACTTCACTGTGCTCGGTACATAACCCGGACTCGGGAGATATCCTTGTTAATATAGGAATTTGCGGAACAGATAACCCGGATCTGAAAAAAGGCGCTCTTATTCTTTGTAATAAAATTGTTGATCTGAGTACATATAAAACCTATTATCCGGATATGCTCTTTAAGCACTCTTTTATTGAGGGTACTGTCACTACAAGCCCAGTACCGGTAATAAATAAATGTGAAGGGAGCAAAGCCGAATCTGGCATTGCTGTTACAGATATGGAGGCTTCGGGAGTGTTCCATTCAGGAGCTTTATTTTTCCAGCCTCATCAAATGTTCTTCTTTAAAATCGTGTCTGACTACAAAACCGGTGAACAATTAAGCCAGGAAAAAGTATCCGAGCTGGTAGCAGTTAACGCTGCCCCGGTTTTCAACTGGGTGACACAAATCCATAATAGGTTGCCTGATAAACAGGATATTTTTTCGGTTGAAGAAAAGTCTTTGTTAAAACAAACATCCGAAGCGTTAAAATTAACCGTTTCTATGCAGCATCAACTGAATCAGGTAATGTTATACCACAAAGTTCAGTATGGTAGCTTCACCATCGAATTAAAACAGTTTTTGGTTGAAAATTTGAAAGAACCATGCAAATCAAAAAATGAAGGGAAGAAATACTTTGAAAAGCTTAAAAAGAGATTTGTATAATCGGGCTTTTTCCCATATATATGTTGAAAGAGACATTATAAATCATCCCAATACGGTAAAGATCCTGTCCCGGTTTCCTAAGTCCGGGATAATAGAAATAAATCATTATAAGGACGTTTTCTCAAGAAGCAACCAGAGTTTTTCTATGCAGAAAAAATCGCCTTCACTGATCCTCGCAAAAAAGAACGATAACTTTTTATATAAAGGGGCTCCTGTCTGTCAGGACTTTGGTAACAACCATTTTTACTACACAACACTTGTTATGAACTGCATTTATGACTGTGAATACTGTTTTTTGCAGGGAATGTATTCGTCTGCGAACATAGTGGTATTTGTGAATATTGAAGATTACTTTGAACAGGTAGAAAAAATACTCCAAAATCACCCTGTTTATTTATGTCTTTCTTATGATACAGATCTGCTGGCGCTAGAACAAAAACTGGGCTTTGTGCAGGAATGGACCTCTTTTGCAGAGCGCCACTCCGGGCTTACCATTGAAGTGCGTACAAAAAGCTCTAACTTTAAGGCAATTGAAAATTTAAAACCCTCAGAAAACGTAATTCTTGCCTGGACCCTGTCACCCGAAACAGTGCAGAAAAGCTTTGAACACAACACACCACCTTTAAGGCAAAGGATAACATGCATTAAAAAAGCAATTGATAAAGGCTTTCGAGTCAGAATTTGCTTTGATCCGATTATATACTCAAAGGACTGGCTTTCATCTTTTAATGAATTGGTGGATATAACTTTCACCAGAATTCCGGCAGACAGGGTAATTGATGTGGGGCTTGGAGTATTCAGAATTTCTCGCGACTACTTAAAAAGAATGAGGAAAAACAGGCCTGATTCGGCAATAACTCAGTACCCTTATGAATATGACAATGGTGTTTACCATTATGGCAGGAAGCTGTCCGACTCAATAATATCATCTGCCTGCGGTATCATATCGAAGTACATGCCTTATGAGAAAATATATATTTGGAAGGAAGCGGAAGGTTGACGCGTTAATATACCTTCCGCCTTTTATTTTTTAATCCACTTTTGGCAGGGTTGCAAACCCCTTCTCCAGATCTTCATCAGTGGGAATATAGTCTGTCATAGAACCGTCGTTATAACTCATATAAGCAGTCAAATCGAAATATCCGGTACCTGATAAACCAAATATAATTGTCTTTTTCTCACCCGATTCTCTGCACTTAATGGCTTCATCAACTGCAACTTTCAGTGCATGAGAGGACTCAGGGGCAGGCAGAATACCTTCACAGCGGGCAAATTTTACTGCAGCTTCAAATACCTTAGTCTGTTCAACGCTTCGGGCTTCAAAATAACCATCATGATACAGTTTTGAAAGGATTGGACTCATACCATGATATCTCAGGCCCCCCGCGTGGTTTGGAGAAGGAATAAAACCTGAGCCGAGGGTATACATTTTCAATAGCGGGCTTGTTTTACCTGTATCACCAAAATCATAAGCATATCGTCCCCTTGTAAGTGACGGACAGGATGCCGGTTCAACACCTATAAACTGAATATTATTCTTGCCTTCAATTCTGTCACCAATGAAAGGTGCAATAAGCCCGCCAAAGTTTGAGCCGCCTCCCACACATCCGATCATAATGTCGGGTTCTATACCATATTTATCGCATGCTGTTTTTGTTTCCATGCCTATTATTGTCTGGTGAAGCAACACATGGTCTAATACACTTCCCAAAACATAACGGCAGTTTTCAGTTTTCATTGCTGTTTCAATAGCCTCTGAAATAGCACAGCCAAGAGAGCCTCCCGTTTCGGGATTCTCAGCGAGGATTTTTCTGCCCACTTCTGTTGTATCCGAAGGAGATGGTATTACCTTCCCGCCATAGGTTTCAATAACTGCTTTTCTGTATGGTTTTTGTTCTGATGAAATTTTAACCATGTATACTAGAAGATCAATGCCGTAGTATGAACAGGCCATAGCAAGAGCAGTTCCCCACTGCCCTGCACCCGTTTCGGTGGTCAGCGTGGTTATCCCCTCTTCTTTTGCATAATAAACTTGTGCAGCCGCCGAATTGAGCTTGTGTGAGCCTGAAGTGTTGGTGCCTTCAAATTTGTAGTAAATCTCGGCCGGAGTACCCAATGCTTTCTCAAGGTTGTATGCGCGAATTAGCGGTGAAGGACGAATCATTCTGTAAAAACTCATAAGTCCTTCAGGAATTTCAATATACTTATCTTCTGTGTTTAATTCCTGTTCTGCCAGCTTTTCACAGAATAAAGGTGTCAAATCCTCCTTTGTACAGGGTTTCAGTGTGCCCGGGTGTAACATCGGAGGAGGCAGTTCTTTCATTACTGCTTTCAAATTATACCAATGTTTGGGAAGCTCCTTCTCTGACAGATAAATCTTATAAGGTATGTTTGTCATCTTATTCATCCTTTCTATTTTTATTTTTGGTTTATAAAAACACCAAGTGAATACCCTTCTCAGCTGTCCTGTAAAATACTAATAAAAAAAGCCTTTATCCAAAATATAGGACAAAGACTATTATCTCTGCGGTGCCACCTAAATTGCGCATAAAGCGCCCCTCATTATCATGTACTAACATACATGCTTCCTTGATAACGGGTGAAGTTCCCGGCTTGCATACTCTGCTTCCATTTCAGCATAGCCCTCATGAGCCCATTCACAGTAAGCTTTACCGCCGCAATTCCACCGTCTGCGGCTCTCTATAGGTAAAGTGCTTATGCTACTTCTCTCAATCACAGGTTTTATGTATTAAATTATATATATACTATTCAATATTTTCTGTTTTGTCAACAAGTTTTTTATAAGAACTTACAGCTACCTTCTAGAGAAGTCAAACATATGTGACACAACCTCTG
>JAAYNA010000110.1 GCA_012521105.1 Clostridiaceae bacterium | reverse complement strand
CCGAAAATCTCAACCGTGCCAACAGCTTTATCATTTTGCTTATCTATTATACTAAATCGAACAAAATCTTTCTTATTGTATGCATCAAGCCAACCTTCAATACACCTTTTCATTTCATCAAGGGTTGAATAGCAAAAGTCACTTGTACAATTGTCTGAATTGAAAATTGCTTGTGCTTCAGGATTGCTGTAACATAAAAGCAGATTAGCGGCATCGTTTAGCGACACCAGTCGCAGTATAAAGCATTTACTTTCGTAAATTGGACAGCTATCATATGGGTTAGGCTTGCCATTTTTAAGAAGGTCAATAACCTCTTCCATGGTCTTGCACCTATCGTAATCGCCAGTGAGTTTGTCTGCTCTGTGATATGTAATCCCACAGTTATAGTTTGTGTAGAGATATTCGGCTAGTTTATCTAGTCCTTCTGTCTTAGCAACTGTATTGAAAGCTTTCAACCGCATGCCTTTGTGCATGTCTTTAGGGCAAGGATATTCGTCACACTCAAAGCAGTAATTCAATCCTTTTTCAGTGCAACATGCTTTAATCTCACAATTTTCATTTTTGCACTTGCAGCCTGAACAGTTTGTGTTATAGCTGCAAAGTGAGCAAACCAAGCCGCAAATTCCGTAACTTTCTTTAATTTCTTGTATGGTCATAAGGCACCTCCGTTATTTTATGCCTCCATTATAACGAAAGAATTACGACAACAGTATGTCATAGTTTTTGATACAGCTTAACTATTTTTTTCGACGCTTCAAGTATACGGTGCCTGATATGCTCCGGTGTTATAATCTCAATGCAATCCCCCAGGGATAACAGTGTTCCAAACCAGAAGTGTTCATTTTCGATAACATTTAATGTCATGTCACAATCGCCATTATCATATTCACATATTATTTTCCCATTTAAATATTCAATAGCTTTAGATCGCGCCTCAGATTTGCAGCGAACTGTTATTTCAGTAAGCTTCTGAGGCATCTGTTTGTCCTTGTCTCGCAATATAATTTCTGCGTTTTTATGCTCCTTTGTAAAAACAGCATCAACTATTTTGGCATTTCTCATCCGAATAAGCTTGTAGATTCTGTAATCATTCTTCACAATAGAATAAGCAAGTAAGTACCATGCGTACCACCGATATACGACAGCTATAGGTTCAACGGTATGTAATCTTGTTATGTTGTCAGAATTTGTATATTCAAAGCTGACAGGGCGCTTTTTCCGTATAGCATCCTGGAATATTTGCATGAGCTGACTATCACCCTCATTTAATGCTGAAAAATCAAGGATAATTCCACTATCGGAAGTTTCAGTTAATGAAGTAATTTTTTCTAGAGTTGCATCAATTTTTGAGCTATTCATTGCTGAAGAAAGTCCCTTTAGGGCAGTAATAATAAAGGTGTAATCCTCATTTGTCGCCATATGTGCATCCATGCGAAAGTTCTTAGCAATGTAATAACCACCGTTTGCTCCAGTTTCAGCGACTATGGGTATTCCGGCTTGGCATAATGAGTCTATGTCACGTTGAACTGTGCGGACTGACACTTCGAATTTTCGTGATAATTCGGCAGCTGTGGCTTTACCGACATTTAACAAATATATGGTTATCGCGTATAGTCTATCAATTTTACCCATATTATCAATCCTCATTTCTCTTATGCCAATTGCACTTCTTTAATACCCCATTACTTGCTTATCAATTACATAAAACTGTGTACTACATCCATCTTTAATAACTATATAGATATCATATTAACTAATATGATACCAAATATTGTATTTCACTACAAGTTTACTTTATATTGCATGATCATGAACTTCTTATTCAGTTCAATAGAGTATGCCTTCCGCCATATAGTATAACTTTTTAGCAGAAT
>JAAYNA010000109.1 GCA_012521105.1 Clostridiaceae bacterium | reverse complement strand
ATTATGTTTTCCATGACCTCTCCTTCCTGTAGCACCTTGCTGTATTATATCATAAATTTCCCTAACATAAATGCAATATTAGTATATTCTGGTAAAGTCAATGGCAGTTTTTCCTATAATTATGAAACAAAAACAAGCTACTTATATTAAGACGTACGGAAAGTATTAAAAGTTTCATCTTTGTTAAATTTTTTTCAAATATATTACCTTAATCTGAAAAAAGAAAAAATTCCCTGTATAATGATAATTGGATGGCAAAAACTATTACCGGTGATTTTATGTTAATTATGTACCTCCTTTTAATTCTGGTTACTATAATTGTTTATGAGTTGGTAAGCTGGATAATTCATATTTATTATCTGGTAAAAATAAGCCTTCTTGCAGACAATATTGAATGCAAGGACGATCTTTTATACCTTAAATTAAAAGACTATGAATATGTTATTGCTGAAGTTTTCAGAAGGCAGGGATACAAAGTACAAATGTCGGACCATTTTGGCGAGGGCGGAAATGGGATTATTCTTAATGATATATATTATGTAATTGTAAGAAAGGAAAGCTATCATAATCTTGTTGAAATAGAGCAGGCAAAAAAGCTTGTCAAGCATATGAGAGACAATAATATTCATCGGGGTATGATAATCACTTTAGGCGATTTTAAATCAAACACGAAAAATTACTGTCATATGAATGTTATAAAATGTATAAACGGCGATCAGCTTATCCAGATGTTTAAGAGCGTGCAGGCTTTATCAGCTCAGTCGGCATTTTTAAGATAATAATTTTAAGATATAAACTGCTGAATATGTTCAACAGGAAACTGAAGAATTAACGGATTTAAGGAAGGATCCAGCCACTTCATTATCTTCAGGAGATCCTTCTCAGAAACAGCGGTACAACCCGCAGTTGGCATGTCTTCACCTCTCCATATATGCATAAAAATAGCACTGCCTGTACCCGCTACCCGTTCTTTGGTGTTGTACTCTATTACAATAAAATATTTATACGGTTCGCCTGTACCGTATAAATCTTCAGCAGAATTCCACCGTCCGCAGGCCGGACCTTTCTGATATGTATTGTAATAGGGCGAATTTACATCATCCACCCAATAATCGCCGTCATTAAACTTAGTGTAAATCAGCCTGGTTCCCGGATTTTCGTGCCTGCCAAAGCACCGGAATACTGGAAATGCTCCGACGGGTGATTTTTTATCCCCCTCTGTTTTGTTATACGAAAACCCTCCCGAACCTATAACAGCTTTCATTGGATCGAATACTTTCTTCCATTGTCCATTTTCTTTTTCAAAGGTATGAACTTCTGCCCTGCTTGTTTCAAGGCTGTCGGTGCAAGCAAAAATAACCTGTCTTGAATCTCCAATAATATCCTTCATATTATTAAGGGCTGACAAGCAAAGTCCGGAATTAGAATTCTGACCACCAGCAGAAATATCACCTTGGAGAAACTCCTCAAGATTTACATCTATAATATCATATTTATCAGAGTCACTGTCGTTGAAATGCCACCATTCGGTGCTTATAGTGGTAAAACCATTTCTAACCATAACATCAGTCAGTAATTCCATATTCCTCCTTGCATTCTCAGACATGTTTTTATTATTTCTTGAGCCCTTGCCTGTAAAATCATCAAACCCGGAGGGCATTTCCAATTCATTGCCTTCCATGTCCACAAGGGTTACATCAACGGCAGTACCCCGGTTATGTTTTGAACCGCCTTTGTCAGGATTTGCTACATACCTTGAATCGGGTACAATCTCCCAGAATATTCTCTGTACATATACAGGTCTGTAAGCATCCCACACTTTTATTCTGTAACCCATTTCCATTAACTCCCTGTTTGCGTCAGCAAGCTTTAACGCAGTTGTTTCCCGCAGAACGCATACATCATTCGGGTATACTTTCTTCCCTGTGAAATTATTCTCAGTGGCATATCTCAATTCAACAACAATATCAGGATCTATTTCCTGCACCCGCACAAGCCCGTTTATTTTAAGTATTTCTTCTGTGCCTTTTTCATGAGCATCCTGTGTTTTTTGAGTTTCATTGTTGTCCTTTGATTCGTCTGCCTTGTTTTGGCCTGTGTTATCCCCGGTTAAGTCTTGTTCTTCATGGTCATTTGTCCCGGCAGAATCTTTTCCTGCCCAAGGAGTTGGCTCATGTATCTTACCCTCATCTTCAAGATATGAACTGTTATTATCTTTTATGACTACTGCCGCATCTTCGGCTTTCTGGTTTTCGTTCACGGCTTTGTCAGAATTTGCGCAACCAGTTAAAATCAACAGTAAGGATAACAATATTGTACTCAATAATTTTTTACCATTCATTTTTTCACCCCATCGGTCTGCAAACCAACCTCTGTTAAAGCAGTTACTCAATATCAACTGCCGTTGTAAGAAGCATTAAATATTCCAAACCTTTACTGTTACATATGTCCAAAGGTGTTACCGATACCTGGTTAAGCCTTACAGGTGTGAGTTTATCATCGGTCCCTTTCTGATAAACGGCAGGAACATCATGTATTATATAATGCCTGTCCTGCCACTTGCCCAGATATATCATTGCATGCCCGGGCATATATAATGGTGTTCCGGGCTTTAAGGAATCAAGGATTTTAAGGCGTTCAGTTCTGTTTTTGCCATTAAAGGACACAGAACCTTTCATTTTTTCCTGTTGATCTGAATTTCTGGGAAAAACTATTCCAAAAGAACGGTATACATCGGCTACAAAGGCCGAACAGTCTCTGGCATTATTCATTCCACCCCATCCATAGGGTTCCCCCAAAAACCTGAAAGCCTGTATCAGCACATTTTCCACTGTATAATCTAAAAAGCCTGTCGACGCATCTTCAGAGTAAGGAATAGTCATTTTAATAAATTCCAGATAATTATTCTCATTACAAACCGGATAATTGATTTCATACCCTGAAGAATTCTTTGTTAGGACCGGCAGTGTTACTCCCATGTCAAGCTGCAGTTGGGAAACCCTTTTGTCATAAGATTCGGGCGTAAATAATACAGGAACCTTAACCACAAGAAAATCTTTGGGCGCACGGTAATCAGCCAATTCCTCCTTTGAGCATAAAGCAACGTCTTTAGCCGGTATCCATCCTTTATAATTATATATCTCTGCAAAGTACCACAGTCCATCGGCACTTACATGATATATCAGTACAGGTTCCGCTGCATATACAGCAGTTTCGGTAAAGTAGTCGTACTGCTGGTTCGCAGCACTTGAAAAAGAAGGCTTTATCGAAGGCCAGGTACGCAATTGGGTCCTCCTTACTGTTAAACCATATTCTACATTTATAGTCTTTTCAATCTTTCCGATGTTTAAATTTTCTTTAAACCTCTCATAGTCACCTTGCTGATATTTATTGCCCTTTTCATCGTACCTTGCTGATTTTGGAGCAATACTTAACTCATTTATCCAGTTAAGTACTTCCTCACCTTTTACTGTTTCAGGCAGGGTTTTAAGATCGCGAAGAAAAGGCAGGCTTTCTAAATTTTTCTTATTATATTGCTCTGTCATCTCATAAGTCATAAGAATTTTATCAGCGCCATCATACTGATCTATCCAAAAGGATGGTTTCAGCATATCGGATGTAACGCCATGAACCAAAGGGCCTGTGAATTTTCCTGTTTTATATTTGTCTTCATAATTTTCGTACTTACTTGCACCTTCTTCTGCATGTTTACCTGCATCCTCTTCTGAAGGTGCATTACCCGAGGGTTCTTCATTATTAACTTCATCGGGTATTGCCGGTTCTGTTGGTGTAACTGCCGGCCATAAACCGCCGTTTTCTGCTGAACTCTGTGTTCGGGTATCACCATTTGCATCAACCCGATTGAAAGCTTCTTTTTTTTGACATGCAGACAGCAAAAGAAGCAATGATATTGAAAGAGAAAAAAGCAATCTTTTCATATTTTCACCATTAATATAAATTGGTTTACCCCCGTGTATTGTGTTTGAAAGCTTAGGGGATTCATATACACAGTTGTTTATCGACATGATCATATCAAATTGGACATCGGTCGTCAAAGGGCATTATTACCTTTAACGACCGATGTCCCAATTGTAAAATCCGTTATAGCATTAGTTCCAGATAAGATAAACCTCCTTGTTTCAGGAGGTAGAAAATTCCCCTTCTCCTCACTTTAGGTCAGGAATATATAGTACTAGATTGACATAACTTATAGTTGTTGTGAATCAGATTACAAAAATATAAGTTTATCAGTGGAGCAATTCGGATTTTATACCAAATTTATTGTTTGTCGCTCTTTGAACTTATGACGGTATGTGGTCGGGGAAATACCCTCCACTTTTTTAAAAACCCTTAAAAAGGTGGTTCTGTTTTCAATGCCGACCTTTGCGCCAATGTCCTGAATTCTCAGATTTGTATCCCGTAACAGCTCTTTAGCCTTGTTGATTCGTATTTCATTAATATAATCGGTCAACAGCACACCGGTATTATTCCTGAAAACTCTTGAAACATATTTCGGGGTAACTCCCATTTCATCGGCAATTTGCTCAAGACCAAGATCCTTCATATAGTTCTCTTCTATATATTGAGTTATCATTGAAACCAGATTGCCCTGTCTGGAATTGTTTTGTACACCCAATAATTCAATAATCTGGTGATAGAACTTTTTTATGTTTTCTTTCAATTCATGATTATCAACAGTAACATTAAACTGCTGCTTTTCATCATTATCCAGACCCATGGAAGCCAGGCCAATATTTCTAATATTCTGACCCCTTTCAGCCATGAATCGGATTCCAAGCTTATACAGTTCCCTTGCCAAACGTACAATATGGTCATAAGATGCATCTATCTGAATATTTCTGTCAAATATTTCATCAATGACAGAGTCAATACTTGCAATATCCCCTGATTTCAGGCAGTTCAGTACTTTCCGCTCATCATAAAATGTGTATACCAATTTATCGCTCATAGAAATATGTTCTGCATATATAATCTGGAAATTCTTCTCTTTATCCCTTTTACTTATAGCCGTCATTGATTCATTTAACGAACTTCTAAGATCATTAAGGTCTGCAAAATATCTCCCAATACCGACAGTAATATCGCAATATTTTTTATCATGACGGAAAACAGATAAAATATGATTGAATCACTTGCTTATTACTTCATTATCTTCACTTTCCACACTGGCAATGCATATGAATATATTCTTTCCGTATTCCATAATATAAACAGGCATGTAATCTCTCAGAATTTCCTGCAAAACTTTTTTGATCCCATCAAATACATACAAGCGTTCGGTATCCTGTATTTCATTGTAAAAATACTCCTTAAAATCAAAAAAGATACTACAGCAAATGTAACCCTGTTTTGAAAAACCAAATTCTTCATTAAGGGTTTTTTCCAGAATATCCTTATCATCAAGTTTATGACCTTTCAAAAGCAACAGCAGAGAATATTCTATATATTCATTGGTATATATATCGTATTTTTCTTTATATTGCAGCTGATTATCAACCAGTGATCTTATGAATGAACTGATTATATCCAACTCATTCATAGGGCTTTCACCATCTGCAATCTGCAGTAAGTCCTTTTTCTGTACAATGGTATCCTTTATATTTTTTATTGGATTATAAATACTGAAACTGAAGAGGAAGGACAAACATATGCCTATTATTATGAAAATAATACATAGGATAACGGTCATCTGTAAAATTCCCCTGGTCAGGTTTGTAAGCTCCCCTGAAGGAGTGATTGCGAAATATTGCCATCCGTAAAGCTCGGATTTAAATTCAGAATAAATGTATTTTTCACCGTTTAAGTGGATTTCTCCACCCCTATTTTCACTCCCGGAATTATTCATCAGATAGTGCAGGTGGTTATAAAAACCATTACTGTCGTATATAACCTGATTGTTGTCATTAACAACAAGAAAGGCTGTTGAGTTAAATACACTGTTACCCTTTAATGTTTCTTCTATGGCACTGACATCAATATTTATAACCACAACAGTCTCATGGATACTTACCTTATTATGTAACACAATTGGCACTACGGTTTTTACTACATCTAAATTTTTATCGTAAACTTCAGTTTTGGCAAGCAACTCAATAAAGTCGGAAGATTTCAGTTTGCTCTTCCAATAGTCAACATCGTAATCACGATAACTGTGAATACTGTTAAAAAACGTATCAAACTCGTTAAGTCCGGCCCCTACATATACAACATGATCGTCAACAAAAGCAAAAACACTTGCAGCAAACCCACCAACAATATTTTCGCTTCTTTGCATAATCTTTGGGATTCTCCACAGTCCTGATTTAATCTGCGGTGTCTGCTTCGAACGAGGCACAAGATACATCCGGACAAATTCATCATTAAAGAAACCGGCACCTGTTTCCTGAGCCAACTTAATATACAAGTCAATAGTGTTCGAAGCAGCCTCCAGATTCATAGTTATTTTTTCCTGAAAATCCTTTTTGATCATATTCGCTGAATTGATATAGGTAATTAATCCTATTACTATAATAGGAATTAAAAACAGCAAAAAGTAAAAGAGCAGCTTGAAATAAAGGCTTCTGCCCTTATATAAAGATAAAGCAATATTCTTTTTTATAGTTTTGAAATTACTTAAACCAGCCGTTTTATCATCACCCTGACACAATATTCTTGTATGGCTAAAATAAAAGTTATCCATAAAGAAAACTATTTTCTATCCTAACACGTTAATAAATATTAGTCAAAGCTTAGCTCCAGGTTGCTTTTTCCCAACACAATGATAAATTCTGGCAGGTTCAAATAAACCGTAGGGTTTTACGATATAATCGGATGTATATTCATTGCCCTGTGTTCTGAAAGAGGAACTGTTCACCGTGTTTGCCTTAAAGGCCTGATGAAATGGACCGAAAAAGTTTCTTGGGCTCCCCATAACTTCTATTTCAATGTGATTTCTGCCTTCAATAATTCCATCGGTAATATCCACCTGTGATGCTGCCTTCCAGGGCACATAGCCTGCTGTTTTTCCATTTATTCTGATTTCTATGTTAATTGCTGAAAAATCGCCCAGTTCAAGAATAACCTTTTCAGGATTACCCAGGGCTTCTTTGTTATATAAGTAATCAAAATGGTAAACCATGCTTCCTGCATAGTGCATATAACCTTGCAGGGTCCAGTCTCCAAGCATAAGTTTTTCCGGCTCACGTACTACAGCCCGGTCGGAATCCAGAGCAAAATCCCCTATTAGATAGCAGTCTTCAATTTCCATGAAGTTTTTATATTCACAGCTCAACGAAAGTATATTTGTTCCTTCTTTTACGCCCGACAGGGGTATTCTCTGCAACGATTTATCAATAAACCAACCTGTTGGTTTAACCTTTTGTTCTGTTCCATTTAATGAAATATTAAACCATTCGGGTTTTTCCACAACAAGTTCTAACGAACTTTTCGGAAGATCCTTTACGTTGAAAGTAAATTCAAAGAAAACCTGTGTTCCATCCATAGGATGGGGTTCATAAATCCAGGTATACCGCTGCGGAATGCTGTCATTCAAATGAATAAAACGCATACCAAGCCTTTCTCTGATTTCCTTCTGTGCCATCCATACATCCATTATACCCGACCATTCTTCGCCGGCTATACGGTAGCGGCAGCGATCAAGTACAAGCGAATTAGGCATTGTTCTTGTAAAAGAATAGCTTGTTCCTGAAAAACCCGAAATTTGCATATTATAGTTTACTTTTACCGGGTTATCGGTTTGTTTTTCATTGTTCTTTTCAATTATAAATAAATGTGAATCAGAAGGACCAAAATTCACATCGATTATCGTTTTGCCATCCTTCACAGAGTACCCGGGTATTTCAATTTTTCCATTCAAAAGCATCCATTCCTGAACAGTTCCTGGGGAATGTAATGTTACTGTGGCCTTATATCCCTTCTCCCTATCATTATTTACTACAAATAAAATCCAATATTCACCTGCATCCCTCAGCATGTACAGAATGGAAGGTATTTCTTCACCGAACTGGTTTTGGATATTAACCATTCCAGGATTTATTTTATTCAATAAACTGCCAAGTTCGGTCCATTCGCAAACAGTGATGATATTTTCAGAGGCAAAAAGCTCATTAATTTCATTGGATGATTCTCCTGAAATCATGGTAGGAAGGGGTTCCATTATAATAACCTTACCGCCTTCTTCCAAAAAGGATTTCAAAAGGTTAACCGTACTATGAAGCAAAGTTTTCACCGGAGGAATTATTACAAGCTTATAACCTTTTTTGTTTATGTATAGCTTACCTTCCCGCACACTTCCGGTTTCTTTCATGATCAGTTCATCGCCCAAATCAAAATCATTATGGCAGCCCATTAAATATTTTAGCAAAAGATTAAATTTATCACCGTATTCTTTAATCGCTGGTATATCTCTGTCGTTTCCGCGTTTTGGAAGTCCGTACGGATTGGTTCCCAGCATACACCACGCCGTTGTTGAAGGATGAATTACCAGGATGTCCCTGATTACCTCTCCTTCGATCAGAACAGCAGATAGTCTGGAAAAATAATCTTCTATCACTTTATTATATTTCCACCAGGTGGTATTGTAGTTAAATACAGGAGGATAGTCCCTTTTTCTGCATCCCCTGATGGAGTAAAGGGCAAGGTGCTGGCATCTGACGTTTACTCCCATCACAAACTGAAAATCACCAATCCATTTTTGGCCTTCAAAATCAAAATCCCATCCTGTACAGCCGTATGTTTCGGTTATGACATGCTTTCTTTCATATTGATTTGCCACGCTGGTACATTGTTTTACCGTAATGTATTCATCAGTTTGATTGTTAAGCATATCAATACCGGGAATATGCTGATAGCGGTAGTTTGGCATAATTGCACCGCAAACCCTTGTGGCAACCCCCAGGTTGTTTTCCCACAGAAAATGTCCGGTAAAAGCTAACCCGTTTTTATCGCACCACTCATATAACTGTTTTGTATATGATTCGGAAAACAATTCGGTCACAGTCCACCAATAATCGTGCCTGGCCTTGCTGGAAAACTTTCCGTTAAAGAATATATAAGGTACATAATCCAGGACGTCGTAACCCCTTCTTTTCTTAAAAAACTCAGGAAATATGTATGTCCAGGGCAGCCAGCCCGGGTCACCTGTAAACCGGCAGGTTCGGTCATGCAGTCCGGGCTCGTCGGTAAATATACCCGGAATAGTTTTGCCAAACTCGGCACCAACCTGCTGTTTATATGCTTCGTATGTTTTCTCTATAAAACGTTGTACTGTTTTAGGGTTTAAATTATCAGGAGGACTTTGGTTATTAAACCATTCACTTTTTTGGGAGGTTTCCAATCGAAAAATCAACAATACACCCTGTTCAGGCTGAGGTTGCGGCCTGGATATATCTAACCGTTCACATTCAATGACGGTCATTTGCTCCACTCGGGCTCTGAAAAGTGCCTGTACCGATGGCTCGGGCAAAAAGTCCCCTTCCAATATTTCTATTGTCAGTCCCTTTGCCCTGAATTCTTCACTTTCTGCAGGAACCTTCCCCCCCGCTGTTCCTGACGGCCATCTGTCCTCATCGTAAAGCCATGCATACATTTCGTTATTTTTGGCTTCTTCTACAGACGCTCTAATACACTCCATCCATTCAGAGCCCATATACTCAGTTTCCAGACCTTCCCTTGAATGCATGAAAAATCCACCCATTCCATGCTCTTTCATGGATCTTATCTGCTCCCTAAGTTCATTTGGATCCAGCTTGTCATTCCAGGCCCAGAAAGGTGCTGAGCGATATTTTGTTGGTGGATTCTCGAATATTTTTTTAAGGAAAGCTAATTTTTCCATGAAAACCTCCCGAAGTTTTTTTATGGGTTTAAAGTAAGCTCACAGAATACAATTCTTTCTCTGTGCCATGTATAGGTGACATATACAGTTTTGCCCTCTATTACAACGGCGGGATATGAGTATTCACCGGGGAACTTCTCAAGAATCATACCCTGCTTCCATGTTTCCCCGTTATCTTCTGATATTCCCAATATTAAAGGTGATCTTGGACCTTTATACATTCCCACCGGATTATATGCAAGCACAATCGTTCCATCTTCTGCTTTATCCAAATCAATACCGCTGTTATTATTAGGTAAATATATTGGGTAAGCTGGGCACCATGTTTTTCCAAAATCTGTGGAATCGCTTCTGAATATCCTCGCAGCAGTACTCCTTAACAGCATATGTACATGCCCCGGAGCCGATTCCCAAAGTGTTGGCTGAATAATTCCCTTTCCAGGCATTGAATCATCATGATCATAAGGTACTATACTGCTCTTGTGCCATGTTTCACCCTCATCGTACGACAAATCAACAAAGGCGTCCCAGTATTTGCCTTCCAATGATGCCGGCGCAGCCCAGGTACCATCCGACAATACAATGGGTTTATTTTTAACCGGACCGCGGCCGCCAACATCGCCCGGAACCAATTCTTTTGGTTCACTCCATGTGCTGCCTCCGTCATCAGAATATATGAACAAGGTATACCATGTTGGTATTTTATGTCCAACCTTGTAATAAAGAATGATCCTTCCGTCTTTTCTTTTAAACAGTACCGGATTCCAATGGGGAATTCCTTCAATATCTGCTACTTTTTCAGGGTAACTCCATTTTCCGTCCTGTTTCTTTGAAATCCAGATGGCCACATTATCTGCACCTTCATATGAACCGCCAAACCATGAAGCAAGTATGCTTCCATCATCAAGTTTCACAAGCGTTGACGCATGGCAGCTCTTAAACGGTCTTTCCTCCTCAAATATAAATTCCTGTATATGTTTTATAAGCTTCATTTATTTTCAACTCCAATTCCAAGTATTTTGCGATATTCATCAATAACAGCCTTTAGCTGCATAACTTCCAATTTCTTAGAATAAGATAGTTCATCAGCCTTTTTTACCCGGCTTTCCAGATTAATATCCAATCCTTCCAGTTGCATATGGTACTTTGCATTAACAGGATAATACTGGTACTCAATTACCGAGGCAAGGCCCAATACATCCTGAAGTTTCTGGGCCAGTTCGGGCTTGGTTGACCAGTTATTGCAAAGCCATACATACAAGTCGGGATGATAGTTTGCCATCACACCGCTGTACCCTTCCACGCCAACTTTTAATGATTCAAGCAGCGTAGCAGAGTTGGCATTATATATCTTTAAATTTGTACCTTCTACGGCCTGAAGTTTTGCTTCAATCTGCTTTGTATCACAACATGTATCTTTTAAAAACAAAAAGCGCCCGGTGGATGCACACCAACGTAATAAGTCCGGATTCATGAGCCTTTTATAAGGGTAAGGGCATTCGTAAATACCTAAAGGTACATCCAATTTATTAATTATGCTTTCTGCATTTTTCTTCCATAATTCGTCGGATTCATTAACATCTGCTAAACGGTTGCTTACCAGTACAACAGCGTCTACTCCCGTATCACCTATTCTCTGAAGCTCGCTTATCTGATCATCAATGTTATCTGAAACATGTCCTGAAGCAATAACCTGCACACGGCTATCTGCTACTTCTACAACAAATTTAGCTATTTCTGCCCTTTCTTCAACCGATAAATAAAACATCTCACTGGACTGACAAACAGCAAAAAGTCCCTGTACTCCGTGTTTGATATACCATTCTATAAGGTTTTCAAGAGCAGGGTAATCCACTTTACCCGATTCAGTAAATGGTGTCAGCATTGTTGGCCATACACCACTGTTTATTTTTTTGTTTTTCATTGGCTTCCTCCGTTATTTACCCGTCCTTATCTTTATAACAGGTAAACATGTAAGTTACAAGAATTTTTATAAAACAGCCCAATGCCTGCTTCTTTTTTTGAAACAGGCATTGGCAGTTTCTGTATGAAACTACTGCTGTAAGCGTGCTAATGCATCATTATAAATCTGTTCAAGTTCCAGCGCGCCCATCTCTATTGCTTTATCTATAATGACATCATATTCACTGATATCTTTTACGCCCATTATAAATTTGTCATATTCCTGTTCCAGCATTGTATTCAATGATGCAAGTATATCCTTAACTCTCTCAGCTTCTTCTGTTGTAAGAGGCGGATCCATAACAGGCTCTACATAAGCCGGGTCATTTCCAACTATACTCCAGTACTCGTCGTAAAGGTCGCTCCATGTACCGGTTAATTTTTCAATCTGGAATTGGGTCATAGTATTACAAGCCCACAGTGAGAAATTCAGTTTTGTAATACCAAGATCAGAATAAATTGCATAATATGGTGCAGGCTGAGCATCTTTAAACTGCACTACGTAATCAGCTATAAATTGTGGCTGACCATTTTCGTCAAGTTCAAAGGTTTCACCTTCAACACCAAAGTTGGTTATATTTGATCCCTCTTCTGAATACATCCAGTCGATGAATTTAATTACTGTATCAGGATCCTTTACTTTAGCACTGATTCCATACATTTCACCTGTAAAGGTTGTTGCGTAGAATATTGCTCTTCTTACTCCATCCTGGTTAGCTAAAATAGGCAGAACCTGGAATTTAGCTTCGGGATCGGTTTTGCGCAGGTTATTGGTGTAGTTAAGTCCAAATCCACTGTTATCCAGGAAGAAGAAGGACTTCCCACTGGTAAGTTTTTCTTCCCATTGCTGTTTTGTTGATACTGCATAGTCGGGATCCAGAACGCCCATTGTAAAGGCTTTGTTCAAATAGGAAAGTACGTTCTTGAACTCCTTCGTTGCAGGACCAAATACATAACGTCCACCATCCACATCATAATCATAGTAAATTCCATTGTCACCATAACCTGAACCAAGCATATAGGCAACCTTTTGGATGTTTTTAACAGTACCGCTTCTCATTGACCATGGTGTAGAATCAGGATATATTTCTTTTAACTTGGCAAGTGCATCAAGCAGTTCGTCAAAAGTATCAGGTGTTTCTATATTGTGTTTCTCCAGAAGATCAACACGGATAACAGGACCAAAGCCGTTCTTGGCTTCATTCCTGGCAATAACCGGGAATCCGTATAATTCGCCGTCAAGAGTAACTTTTATAAGGTCGGGTATACTGTCCCATTTTTCCTTAAAATGAACCATGTCATTATTAACATAATCCATCAGAGGTAAAAAGATTCCAGTTTTACCGTAATCATTTACATCATTTTTGTTAATTTTGATTATATCTGGCAAATTGTTTGTGGCCAGCAGAATTTTCTTCTTGTCTTCATAGTTACTACTGGGTACAATTTCAAAATCCAGTTTTATATTGGTTTTTTTGAAGATTTCCTGCTGTGCAGGTGCAAAATTCTTTACCGGCTGGTTTGGATGTTCTCCAAACATAACCTTCAATACTCGTTCTTTTTCTGAAATCTTACCCGAACCTTCGTCGGCATTGCCTGGCTCCTGTGAAGGTGTGGCCTGATTATTTGCATTGTTACCGCTGTTATCTGCAGTTTTTGCACAGCCCGTAACCATTGACAGCGCCATTATCAAACATAGAAATAATGCAGCAAATTTTACATAAGTCTTTTTCATACAAACCCTCCTTTAGTTTTCGTATCTTTTTGTAGATAACAGATTAGAGAAAGTAAAAACTGTTACACTGCTCCCCCCTCCCTTATTCGGTAAAAATGATATTCAAAATCATCCACAGTCATTATCCCTTCAGTGCACCTACCATTACACCTTTTGCAAAATGTTTCTGTAATGATGGATACACCATTAATATGGGCACTACAGAGATGATAATGACAGCATATTTATAGTTTGTTGCCACAACCGCAAAGTTTGACTCGACATTACCTATAGATGTCTGCTGATCTGCAAATTCTCCGGCTATTACTATATTTCTTAATAATATCTGAACCGGGTATTTAGATTTACTGTTCAGGTATATCAGCGCAGAGAAAAAGCTGTTCCAGTGCTGAACCGCATAGAACAAAACCATAGTTGCCATGATTGGTTTTGACAGCGGCAGAATTATCTTCCAAAGGATCTGCAAATCGTTTGCTCCATCCAAAAATGCAGATTCTTGCAGGGAAACAGGAATACCCTGGAAAAACGTGCGCATAATAATCATATTAAAAGTATTTATCGCAGGTGGCAGCACAATAGCCCATATAGTATCGATTAATCTAAGTTTAAGCACTACAAGGTATAAGGGAATCATACCACCACTCATAAACATTGTAAACGCAACTATAAATGTGAAAACAGACTTACCGTAAAAATCTTTTCTTGAAAGAGGATAAGCACACATTGATGACAGAACAATGTTTATTGCTGTACCAACTGTAGTGTATATTATTGTATTCAAATAGGATCTCCATATATCCGAATTTTCAAAAACAGTTTTATATGCACTCAGGGTAATGCCTTTTGGCAAGAAGTGCACTTCACCCCTGCTGACATATGTTCCACTGCTTATGGATACAATGAAAATATAATACATCGGATACACAGTAATAAAAACCAGCAGTAAAAGAAACATATAGTTAAAAAAGTTAAAAACCTTATATCCTGTAGACATTTTAATTTTCTTTTTTGTGTTCATTTTATCGTCTCCTAGCCTTACCACAATCCAGTTTCACTAAGCTTATTAGATATCTTGTTAGAAGAGTAAAGAAGTATTAATCCAACAACACTTTGAAACAAACTAACAGCTGTCGCATAACTAAAATCATTTCCTAAAAGTCCGCGACGGTATACATATGTTGATATCACATCAGCGGTTTCATAGGTAGAGCCATTATAAAGAAGTATAATCTTTTCATAACCTATGTTCATCAATTTTCCAAGATTCATTATCAACATTATTGAAATTGTAGGCTTTATACTCGGCAGAGTAATGTGAATCAGCTGCTTCCACCTGTTTGCACCGTCAATTGTAGCAGCTTCATATAACTCTTCATTAATTCCTGATAGTGCAGCCAGATAAACAATTGAACCCCAGCCTACATTCTGCCATATTCCCGAAGCAATATAAATGGTTCTAAACCATTCGGGCAACATTAAAAACTGAATACGATCCTTTCCAAGTGCCATAAGAATCTGATTTACTATACCATCTGACGCAAGGAAATTTACAATCATTCCGCAAACTACCACTGTTGAGATAAAGTGAGGCAAATAACTTACACTTTGCACAAATCTCTTAAATCCCCTGTTTGGAAGCTCGTTTAATGAAAGGGCAAGGATAATTGGTGCCGGAAATGACCAAAACAACCCATATATATTGATAAGTAAAGTGTTTCTGACCAGCTTCCAAAAATATGGATCGGTCAGGAATTTCTCAAAATGTTTGAAGCCAACCCATGGGCTGCCTATTATTCCCTTAACAATGTTGTAATCCTTAAAGGCTATTACAATTCCATACATAGGCCAATAATGGAATATAACGTAATAGCATAGTGGTAAAAAGAATATTAAGTATAAATACTTACTTTTCTTAACCTGCCTGATAAAATGAGATTCTTTCTTCCTTATTTTACCAGGTTTCGCTTTTTGTGTGATTTCCATATTGGATTTCCTCCTGCTAAGACTTTTGAAGTTAAAAACGTGCACATGTCATATTATAAAAGCTTTATTTAAAAAAGAAAGAGCCAATAAGGTGAAAAAAGATGCACTTTTCTACCCGAACCAGAATGATTCATTTTTCTTCTTTGATTAATTTTTCATTATTTCACGCCAATTCTATGGCAGAATGTTCTTTATACAGGTTACTACTTTATAAATACAAATCAGCAAACAGATTTTGATTCCAAATTTTGACCTGGTATTTGGTATGAATATTACGCCAATCACAGATAAGTTTTTAAGGTTAACCTGCAACTTCGCAATTACTCAGAGTTAATTCCTGCAGTAAATCGGTTCGGCCGATATACAGTCATCGCTTTACATACTGCCGGGTTAATAGTAAAATAGTAATAGAAAGGCAGCAGTTTATAATGAAAAAATCAAAACCACGTTTTGCTCATCGTTTTTATAATAAATTAATGCTTTTGAATACCTGTATTATTTGTGTAGTAACACTGATATACGGCATTAT
>JAAYNA010000018.1 GCA_012521105.1 Clostridiaceae bacterium | reverse complement strand
TTGTCTTCGTCAACTGCGCCAGCTTCAACTAAAGCTTCTGCTAAAGTAACTCCAGCAGCAGTAATACCGGTGAGAGCTGATGCCATAACGCCAACAGCGTCGTCTCTCTTCATTGCTGTGATTTCAGCAAATTTCAGAACGTCGCCAGGCTCGAGCATTTCAACTCTGGCAGCCATGTTCAAAACGTCGTCCCAATCAGCTTCGTAACCCATTCCGTTCAGAATGAAGTTGATGAATTCCTTACCGGTCACTTTCAACTGACCAGCAAACTTCACGTTTGGAAGAATGGAAGCATCAATACCTTTGGTAAGACCATTCTTAACTGCGTATGCTACGTAAGGTCTTGCCCATGTTTCTGTAACTGTTTCGGGATCAACTACTCTGGCCATTTGCTCGGCAACTTCTTCATCGCTCATTGCCTTAACGTCATCTTCCAGACCCATGACACGGAGCATAAGAGCAAGAGCTTGCTCTCTGGTCAGGTCATCGCCTAAACCTAAGCTACCATCGCCATATCCTTGGAAGAGGCCGAGATCCCTAAGCATTTTAGCTTCAGCTTCATAGCTTTCAGCTGCAAGTGCAGGAACCATGATTGATGCAAGCATAGCAACTACCATGACAACTGCAAATAGCTTTTTGAGATTCCTCATAATAAAATCCTCCCTTTTGGAATTTGTGGAAGCGGTCTTTAATTTTGCAAAGTTAGATTACGACGCTTCCTCCTAATAATCTAACTTTGTTTGCTTTATAAATTCAAGACATGCGTTGGACGCATATCGTGAATTTCATCGTTATTATATCACTGGTATTTTAGTGAGTCAACAAACCCTGGTTATGTGTAAACAAATTGTAACTTTATAGCAAAGTTCTTAATAAGTTATTTACATTTTGTTTGTCAACAAACCTGCAGAATTATTTATCGGCTTAATTGCAGTAATAGTTTATCATAAATTAGCTCAAATTGGAAATATATTTCCTGATAAATTTATGCTAATATGCTGAAATAACTCTTCAGAATGCTTAATACCTCATTAAATGTTACTGCTTTAAATATTTCGCCTCTCAGTGCCGAGGCCCCTGGCATGCCCTTCAGGTACCAGGCGGTGTGTTTTCTCATTTCTTTTACTGCTGCTACCTCCCCTTTTACATCAATCATTATCCGGTAGTGTTCTAAAATAACCTGATACTTTTCATTATCGGAAGGGTGTGGCAGTAATTCATTATATAATATATAATGAAGGATTCTTTTAAATATCCATGGATTTCCCTGGGCTCCCCTTGCTACCATCACTGCATCGCATCGGGTTTTAAGAAACATTTCCCTTGCATCTTCCGGGGTGAATATATCTCCATTACCGATTACAGGGATGGTCACAGCCTGTTTTACCCGGGCAATCACATCCCAGTCTGCCTTTCCCGAATACATTTGTTCCCTGGTTCTGCCATGGACTGTGATGGCTTTAGCACCCGAGTCTTCGGCCATCTTTGCAAAATCTACAGAATTATCTTCTGTAAATCCTTTTCTGAATTTAACTGTTACAGGCTTTGCAGATGCCTTTACAACTGCCTTTATTATGTCGGATGCAAGTTTTAAATTTTGCATCAGTGCACAGCCTTCTTTGTTCTTTACTACTTTTGGTGCAGGGCATCCCATGTTTATATCTATTACGGCTATGTCATCCCTGCTGCTTAATCTTTCTGCAGCCTTCGCCATAACATCCGGCTCAGAGCCGAATATCTGCACTGCACATGGTACCTCTACAGGGTGAGTAACCGTGAGAAGATCTGTTTTCTTATCGTTATAATACATGCCTTTACTGCTTATCATTTCGGTATATGTAAGCCCTGCCCCCATTTTGGAACATAGATAGCGGAATGGCAAATCAGTTACTCCTGCCATTGGAGCAAGGAATATATTGTTTTTTGGTGAAAAAGAGCCGATCTTAATTGTCTTGTTCATAAAGTCTCCTATAAAGCTTCTATTAGAATTTTTTAACTGCTTATTTATCATTTCCATATTTTTCAGAAATTATATACCTTGGCCGGGATTTTACTTCATTATATATGCGTGCGATATATATTCCTATCATACCAAGGCTTATCATAAGGCAGCTTCCTATTATTAAAAGAAGAAGTATAACTGTTGTAAAACCGCCTATTGCCCAGCCCTTTAATTTCATTATTAATGTTTGAATACCAAGAATGAAGGACCCTATTAAGAAAAGTATCCCTATAAACGTAACAAACTGCAGCGGGAGGGATGAAAAGGATGTAAAGGCTGTTATAGCAAGGCGGAACAGTTTCAGTTTCGACCAGCCGCTTTTTCCTGTTTTTCTTTCGGGAACGCTGAAATATACTTCTGTTCTTTTATAGCCCACCCAGGCGGTAAGGCCCCGGAAAAAGGTTTCCTTTTCGGGCATTTGGACTATTTCGTGAACCACTTTTTTGTCCAGAAGTTTATAGTCCGAAGCGTTCTGAAGGTTAAAACCAGATAAACGGTGCATTATTTTATAGAATAAAGATGCAGAAAAACGGCTTACCGGCGTTTCCTTACCCCTGTCTTTTTTAACGGCTTCCACTACTTCAAAGCCTTCTTTCCAAAACCTTATCATTTCAGGGATAAGCTCTGGCGGGTGCTGAAGGTCTGCATCCATTGTAATGCATGCATCGCCTTTTGCATTAGAAAGTCCGGCCATTATCGCAGCCTCTTTGCCAAAGTTACGGCTGAACCTGAATGCTGAAACTTCGGGGTTCTTACCTGCTAAACCCTTTAATATGTGCCAGGTGTTATCGCTTGAGCCGTCGTCTATAACTATGATTTCAAAGTCTTCGTCAAGCTGTGCTGTTACACTTTTAACCTCTTTTATTGTTTTTTCAATCTGTTTTTCTTCATTATATACAGGTATAATTACAGACAGCATTAAAACACCGCCCTTATATATAAAGGTACATTTTTTAAAAACTTATTTGCTGCCGATGTTTTCTTCAAAAGGTTTAAGTTCTATTTGGTACAGTTTAAGAGTTTCATTCATGTCTGCAACAAGATCTTCGCTCATATGGGCAACCTGTTCGGATGATATTCCTATATGAATGCCTGCTTTTTCAAAAAGCTTTAAAACAGCGTGTACAGGTTTTGCAGGGATGGGCAGAACCCTTCCTTTTTTGTTCATTGTCCGGGCAATAATTTGAACCATTTCCTTAAAGGTCATTGCATCCTTCCCTGCTGCATAAAGGGTGGTGCCGGGTTTAAAATCCTTTATCATTGCAACGGTTAAATCAATAAGTTCGTTAATATGTATGGGCTGCTCCTTTGCTTTTCCACTACCGAACACAGGCACAAGGGGAAGTTTCTCTACATAGCCCATTATTCTGCCAAGGCTTCCCTTATCCCCTTCATATATTAATGCAGGCCTCACAATCATATATTCAAGGCCGCTTTTTTTAACCTCTTCTTCGGCCATAAGCTTTGTGGTTGCGTACAAGCCTTTAGATTTAAGATCTACGTTTATTGTGCTGTAAAAAAGTATTTTTTTAATGCCATTGTTCCTGCAAAAGGAAATGGCATTTTTAGTGCCCTGAAGGTTTATACTTTCACAAAGCTTTTTTGATTCATTTTTAAAGTACCCTGCAAGATGTATGAAAATATCTATTGATGCATCACAGTTAATCTCAGGAAGCTTATTGAGGTCGCCAATTACCGGGTCTACTTTAGGAAGGAATGCAATTTGCTCTTCATTTCTGTACAGTACAAAAATTTTGCTTATTGATTCATCCCCGGACAGCGCTTTAACCAGATGGCTTCCTACAAAACCCGATGCACCGGTAATAAATACATTCATAACTAAACCTCCATTAAGGTTTTAAAAGATTATATTTAACCTTTGTTATAGCGCTGACCTATACAGCCAGCGCTAAATATTTAAAAGAAATTCCCGTATTGCAGAAGCTGGCGGATTATTGTCGGTGCGTTTAAAAGTATAATCCATTTCTTGCGCCACAATACGCCAATTTCCCTGGCATCGTTATAGAAGCATGGCGTTGTTCTGTTACATTCTTCAAGCTTTTTGCAGAAGGTTTTCCTGTCCTTTTTGAAGGTTTCAAGGTTAAAGGTTATGTCGGTAAACTCTATGCAGGGGCTTTTTACACCGGTTTCGGTCATAACAAAGGAGTACCTTGCAGCATCGCACATTGGCATGCCCTCTCCCTTTATATACCGGATATGTTCCTGGTATACAAGGTATGCCAAAAAGTTATTTTCCTTTGCCTTAGCAGACATGTACAGAAAGATTTCGGCAACATCTTTCCACTGGTACATAAGTTCGTCATTCTTCTTGCCTGCCACACCTCTTACAAATATATACGGGCGGATGGCATACATGAAATTGTGTTCGGTTGCAAACTCTTCAATTTTTTTAATATCGTTAAACTTAGACAGCCCGGTTATTGTTGTGGTTATTGCCCAGTTTCCTTTCCTCTCCATTTTATATATCTTCTTAATGTTGTCTAAAACCTGGTGAAGCTTATCTACACCCCTAAGTTTTGCAAAAAGTTCGGGGTCCATCGAGTCGATGCTTATGGCAAGGTTACATCGCCTTTTTGCAATTTCCGAAGCCAGCTCTGGCGTAAGTAAAATACCGTTTGTTATTACCGTAGGCTTTATGCGGTACTTTAAGAACAGGTCTATTACTTCGATTATATCTTTTCGGATTAAAGGCTCTCCGCCCTGGATAAAAACATAGCGGATGCCAAATTTGCTAAGCTTTTTAACCTCTGTTTCAAGCTTTTCAAGGTCCATATCCTGACTTGTTGTCTTCCATATATTACACATAAGGCAGCGCTGATTGCATAGCTTTGTAACATCGTATATGGCCAGAATCGGCCTTTTTAACATAATATTTATAAGTGCTCTTAACATCATTTCTCCTTTTTAATTTTTTTATTTTATCGGGCAAACAGGGTAGTTTGCCTGACGGGCGGTCGGCCCTGCATAGTAATTATTATAACATTGTCAAAGAATCAGAGTTTATTATAATGTAAGAAATATTATAATCCAAGCAGCACCAAAAAGGAAAATACTCAGAAGCAGTGGTTTATCCGAAAGAATTAATTCTTCGGGAAGCCTTCCTTCGTCGTCTTCAAAAACAAGCTGCATGTAGCGGAACAGGCCAAACACAACAAAAAGGATTGTTATCAACGGGCTTTGAACATCATATTCCAGTATGGTATAAAGGGAATATGTTATTGTTGTGCCTGTAATGCTTATCTGTATCAGCCCTTTTAAAAATTCATCGGTATAGTATGACAAAACTTTTCTGTGTTTAACCGAATATTCCTGAAGGCTTGCCTTCTCGGTTTTCCGTTTTCCTGCAGCCAAACAAAGGGCTATAAAAAAGGTACAAAGTAACACCCATGAGGATATATATACATCTATCGCAACGGCTCCGGTTATTACCCTTAAAACAAACCCGAAGGCAATGATCATTATATCCAATATTACAACCTTTTTAAAAAACAGGCTGTACAGAATATTCATTATTATATATGCCAGTATAAATATTACTACATTGAAATTGATTAAAAAGGCTATAGCAAGGCCAAAAGTTAAAAGCACCACCATAAATATCAAGGCAACGCCTTTTGGAACTTCCCCTGAAGCAAGGGGCCTGAAACGTTTTGTTTCGTGGTGTCTGTCCTTTTCAATGTCAATTATGTCGTTTAAAATGTATATCGATGAGGATGTGGCTGTAAAGCATAAGAAGGCGCAAAATGCCTTTATTATGCATAAGGGGTCTGTAAATGTTTTTGAGAACATTAGGGGTACAAGTACAAATATATTTTTAACCCATTGTTTAGGGCGTATAAGCCTTAACATATTTCTAACCATTTTCTCTCCCATATTAACTACTTTTTATAATGGCAAATGATACACTGCTCTTCTACATTGTAAATGTTAACATACATATTAACAATTGTGCTCATAATTTTTTTATTTTAACCGGTATATAGAACAGTAATTATTCTGGGCTATTCGTTCCATATTAAATACCTGGTTAAACTGGGGTACATCCATAAAGCTCTCGGAATCTAAAGGACCCGACCACACCAGATAAATATTTTTATATCCTTTAATTCTTTCACTGTATCGGCCAAACTCGTAAATTGATATACCCTTCTTCTTAGGCGGATAGTAACATTTAAGGCCTGTATGCATTGTTAAAATTGACGCCTCGTTACTTATAACAAGGGTGTTTTCCGAGGGTTTAACCGTCTCCAGCGTTAGCGCTAAAACCGGTGAATTTTTAATTTCCAGTGCCTCCTTGGAACCCAACAGGGCATGCTTTCTTGAGAAGCCCTCACTTTGTATCCACATTACCGGATTCACCGCAAAAGTGAGCGCAAATGCCATGAACCCTGCTGCAATGAATCCCTTTGTGCTTTCTGCTTTGATATTTCTTAACAACATGTCCAAAAGAAAAGTAACACTAAAGACTAAAAACGGGTATACCGGAGACCAAAGCCTGCTGTTTATTGGATCCATTGCGGTTTTTGTTGCAGTTAGCAGTAAAACTGCCGAATAGAATATAACAATAAGGAAGTTCGCCAATAAATCGGGCGTGTTTTCACTGCTTTTCTGCCCTTTATTTCTTTTCAACGGAATGGTAATGAGTATCAGTAAAAGAAGGAATGCCAAGGACACATACATAATTTCGGGAATTTCAAATGAAAACCATTCGTTAAAAACCGAAAGGGAAAGCTCAATATTATCATCTATTGTATACTCTCCTGGCTGTCTTCCGCCTGTGAGCGTGCCCGACAAAAGAAAGTTTCTTAAAACCCAGAGGCCCATCGGGAAACATGAGAAAACACCATACGCAAAGGTTTTTTTTAGTTTTTCCATAAAGGGTTTTTCGGATATAAACAAAACAATTGCCAACGATGCAATTATAGTAATTCCAATATACCTGGTAAGCCAGCACAGGCTTGATACAATGGCGCTTGAAACAAGCCACGACACTTTCTTCCTTTTCATATACAGAAGCATCAGTACCATGGAAAGTACCGACAGAAAAATAAAAAGCATCTCTGTCCATCCATAGCCCGAAACATAAATAAAAGGAACAGACAGTGTTAAAAGTATAAGGGCAGGTATTGAAAGTGCTTTCACCTTCAAGTTCTCAAAAAGGTAAACAGACGATGTGTAAATAAGGTACGCAAACAGGCCAGCATTAAGCCATGCAGCACCTTTTGCAACGGTAACCCCAAAAGCTTTCATAATTGCCAGGATTAATATATAAAAAGGAGGCCACTGGATAATAGGTGTATCGTAGCCGAAATATTTTAAAGTGCCTGATTCCAGTAAAGATAATGCAGCATATTCGTATGACTGGGTGTCGTGGGTGTAGATTGCACCAGTTTGCGGAATGCAAAAAAACACCAGTATAAATGCTGCGACTGCAAATGCAGCCCCTGCTACATACCGCACCTTTCCCAACCTCCCGAATTTATCTTTTGTTAATTATATCATGTTTCAATTAATAATTTTCTATATATTCAACAATAATTATACCCGTAGAAAGGCCTTTTGATATATTAAAACAAATGAAGGACTTTCGCAAGTAAACAACGGATAAAAAAAAGACCCTTCTATTTTGCAATAAAAGGGTTAATTTTGTTGTATGTGAATAATTTAAATAATAAGTTCGTGTGTTAATGGTTGATTTTTCAATAAAACGCACCACCTGGTGCCTGATAATTTCAAAGTTCAAGTTTCTAAAATGGCAGGTCGTCATCGTCATCCGATAACGGGAAAAATCCATCTCCGGGATCAGGCTGTGAAACCGGAGTATCCTGCTGCGCCGGCATCCCATATGAAGGTTGTGAAAAGCCACCACCTGGTGAGTCATCCCTTTTCGCATCGGCAAAAAATGCTCTTTCCACATGTATATCAATAGAATAATGACGTATGCCCTGGCTGTCTTCATAATCGTTATTCCTGAGATATCCTTCAACAAGAACGCGCATACCTTTTCTAAAGTACCTGCTTACAAATTCTGCCGTGCTTCGCCAGGCAACAATGCTGAAAAAATCTGCCTGTCGCTCCTCGCCCTGTCTTTGAAACGGGCGATCCACTGCGAGCCTGAAGCGGCATACCGGGATGTTACTGCCTGTGGTGTATCTGAGTTCAGGGTCTGCTGTTAAACGACCCATTAAAATGACCTTATTCATACATTCAACCTCCAGTAATATGGGAGAATTACCTAAGCTATTCTTTCTCGCCGCGTTTAACTACAATGTACTTCATAACGCCTTCGGTAATCTTGTAAATTCTTTCCAGTTCCGCGGGGAACGTAGGCTCAGCAGTGAAGTGCATAAGGGTATAGTAACCTTCCTTCTGTTTATTAACCTCGTAAGCCAGTCGCCTCTTTCCCCATTCGTCAATACTCTCTAACTGGGCATTGGATTCGACAAAGGATTTTACCTTTTCAATAATCTCCTTAATCTTCTCCTCTTCCAGTAAGGTACTAATTACGAATATGGATTCATATTTTACCATGACTCATTCACCTCCTTTTGGACTAAGGCCCCGCTTTATAACGGAGCAAGGAATTAAGCACAATTGATTCTATCATAAAAAAAAACATAAAACAAGAATGAGTTACATTATTTTTTTTCCATTCTCTGTATAATTGTTTCCTGCTGGTGTACAATGTGCTCTTCTGCAAGCTTTCCGGCAAGTTCGGCATTACCCTCCTGCATGGCCTGCAATATGGCCTGATGTTCCTTAAGTACTTCCTCTGCATTAGTGAAGTCCTTCATATACAGAACACGGAAGCGGTAAATCTGCTCTCTTAAATTCCCTGCAACATTTGTAAGCTTATTGTTTCCTGCAGCATTGTATATTACTTCATGGAATTCAACATCCTTCCTGATTGCACCCGGGATGTTTTCCTTCTGTAAACAGGTAATGTACTGTTTGTGAATATTTTCAAGCTGCCTTATATTCTCAGGCCGGGCTCTTTTTGCTGCAAGGCTGGTTGCAAGCTTGTCTAATGCAGCTCGTACCTCAAGAACATCCATAATATCTTTAACAGACAGTTCTGCAACATGGGTCCCTTTTCTGGGAGTCATGATTACAAGGCCTTCCATTTCAAGCCTTCTCACTGCCTCTCTCACAGGAGTTCTGCTTACGCCCATTCTTTCAGCAAGGGCAACTTCCATTAACCTTTCTCCGGGCTTTAATTCGCCGGATACAATTGCGTCCCTAAGTGTGTTGAAAATAACATCCCGTAAGGGCATATATTCATCTGCTTTTATTTTAGATATTTTCGCCATAAGTTTCTCCTCCGTCCGTTGTGGAAACAAGATAGATTTGTTTGTAATACTTTTGCAGATCATCAAATGCAGCGCGGGCTTTTTCAATATTTTCAAATAACCCAAACACTGATGGCCCACTGCCGCTCATCACGCTGCCTAATGCACCGCAGCTTTTTAATGTATATTTTATTTCGTTAATTTCCGGGTATCTAACTGTGGTAACACTTTCAAGAACATTTACCATTTCCCGGGCAACCTTTTCAATATCTTTTGAATTAATGGCTGTAATAAGGGTTTTTGTATCCGGGTGCTTTTTGTAGTCTTCCAGGCTGTAGTTTTTATACACCCATTCTGTGGATACTGAAAACTCAGGCACTATAAGCACTACACTAATATCGGCGAATGATGGAAGCCTTGTAAGCTTCTCGCCAATTCCTTCTGCTAGGCATGTACCACCATACAGGCAAAAAGGTACATCAGCACCGCATTTTAAACCAATTTCAGCAAGTTCGTGTAAATTTAAATTGGTACCATACAAAATATTCAAGCCTTTTAAAACTGCTGCAGCATTGGAACTTCCACCTGCCAGCCCTGCACCAACCGGAATTCTTTTTTTTATCTTAATTCTTACACCGGTATACTGTTGGTGGGTTTTACTGTCAGTATCCCGGGTAAAAGCTTTTATATGGTTTTTTTCAAAGAACTCCTTTGCTGCCCTGTGGCAGATATTCCTTTCATCGCATGGAAGGCTTGGGTCATCACATAAAATTTCTATCCCGTCCTGCGCTTTTTCGAGTATCACCTCATCGCACAGGGATATTGTTTGCATAATCATCTGTAATGTATGATAACCATTTTCAAGCTTTCCGGTAACATCCAGCGATAAATTAATTTTGGCGTGAGCCTGTAATTTTATACGTTCCAATGTATTATCCTTACCTTCACTACATCTTAGGTTTTTTCAGTTTTTTGTAAAATTAGTTTTTATAGCCACTTTAGTTTACGGTTAACCTGTTGCAAAGCTATTTTCTTTGCAATTTATTAAACAACATTTCTATATATAAACTTCTATTGTTGAGGTATTATAGTTACGATTATCTATTTTTTCAACCTGCTAACTGATAATACTTTATTTAACTATGTTTAGCTTATATCAATTTTATAATAAAAATGACAAAAGAGCAACATATTATGAATACAAAATACATTATTAACATAAAAAAAGACAGGGAAATAACCTGTCTGTACCGCATTTGATCGGTTTACTATATTTTTACACTTATATTTTATTACCCTATCAGGAATATTTTCTGACCTGCTTCGGGTTCTATTTCTTCGGTCATCGCATTATCGTCCATTATTCTCTGAATTGAAACCCTGTATTTTCTGGCAATACTCCACAGTGTATCCCCGTCCTGAGTGTAGTATATAAGTATTGGTGGGTTTTCTTTTTTATCAATGGGTTTAATTCCCTTTACTCCTGTAACTATGCTGATTTCTTCCTTTTTAGATATATGTGCCCTGATTAGGACATCAACTTTTATTCCCAGTTCATTGTCTGATAAAATGTCAAAGCTGCTATTGTTTACTATTAACTGAACGTCATTGTTATAGGCAGCGTTAGCTTCAGGCAGGGCCAAACGATGCGTAAACTGTACCTCCTGGTTAGCACCCCGTAAAATTCTCATATCAAGTCCTGTACCGTAAAGAACAAAAACATCAAGACAACCGTTTATTTCTATTCCCGTACCATCATTTTCAGCAGATAAAAGTCTTGGCTTCACGCAAACATTTACTATATCCTCAAGGGTATCACCGCCACAATCAAGAGGCAGGTTTGCGTTTACCTGAATATTTTCGGTTATGTCCTGCTCATCCACACTTACAACAACCGGCTTTTTCTCTAATTCAAAATCATAATCCAGTGCATATGCATCATTAACAAGGTTAACATTATCCCTTGAATAAAGGATGTATTCAACACATATTTCGCAATCAACCCTGATACGGGTTAAAAGGCCGTCGAGGTCCTCATCGGGTTTAACATTGACAGATTTAATTTCGGAGTTAGCAGATACGTTGGTATAATATTTATCTACTTCAAGATTCTTTGAAACAGGTAATTCAAAATGAACATTTTCTATCTGGGTACTGTCGTTTTCGGGACGATACAGGATATTAAGATCAAGAATTGATTCCAGCGTTTCGTTCTCTGAAATCCTTGGCTCTTTCAGCATGGCATTACAGTACATAATTTCTTCTATTACGGGTTTTCCTGGGGGCAGCTCTAAGAATTCAGAGAGGTTGATATTACTTTCACCAATATCTTCTATCATGGCAATATCCTGCTGTTCGGCTCTCTGGTAAACATTTTCGCCCTGAACATTTTCACCGGCCTCAATGCTTTGCATCATTAAATATTTAATGTTCAATTTCATTACGGTTTTTGCACTTAGCTTTCTCCCGTTTACAATGTCAATATTTGTGTGTTCGGCAGTGCTTCTTACAATGGTGTATATGTCTTCTTCGCTGGCAGGGTAATTGCACGAAACCGACCATGGTGCATTAACATTTATGGCTTCTATGCTTTGTTCCTGGTTATCTGCCCTGTATATCACCTGATAGCAAAGCTCTCCCCCTATTTCCATAACCCTGCCGGTTTTTTCACGGGTTTTAACAACAACGTTGGAATCCACTGCAAGTACATCCAGTACGTCGGGTTTACTGTCTGGCACAATAATACCTGTTTCCATCAGTTCTTCTTTTTGTTGTTCATCTATCACCTGATATAAATTGATGGGTTTTTTTATTAATTCAACAGACATATTAATCCCCCTCGAGATCACAAAATACATTTTGTAATATATATGGATGTTGTCCTCAAAATATGACACCTAAAAATAATTCTTCTGCTTTCAAAAAACAGGAAGGATTAAATCGGAAAAAAACAACCCCTTGCTTCTATATATGCAATTT
>JAAYNA010000108.1 GCA_012521105.1 Clostridiaceae bacterium | reverse complement strand
TTTTTACATCAGACCTTTTCCGATGGAATGCTAATAAATCTATATCAAATGAGGCTGCTAAAAAGCAACCTCATTTGATCCTGCATCAGATTTGGTTTTTTATCTTACGCCTTTTGCTTGTAGATCCTTTATGTGATTTTCCTGCATCACTGCTCTTACCTTTTCAAGGCCGGCATCTTGTAATTCTTTCATTGCCGCATTATATGAGGCGTTGAAATCTTCATCATTTTCAGCAAGAACCATCTGTGCTAAGTATTTGTTCCAGATATTCTTGATTTTCTGATAAGCAACACCTGCATCAGAAGTTGGATCGGGATCGAGATTGTCAAGACCAAGTTCCCAAATATCTACGCCGTACTTGCCGACATCCTTCAGGTATTCGGCATAGGATGGTGGTGCCATTGCAACCTTCTGCAATCCGCCCCATTTCGATCTCCACATCAAAAGTCTCTGCTCGAAACCATATTTGTTTTCCAGAGCATCAGGGTTTTCTTCCATATCCTTCAGTATTTCAGGCTTGTATTGTGGAACACCGTCTACAAAATCAAAGGTCACGCCTTCTCTTCCAAACATGTTAGCTATCTGTCCTTCGTCACTCCAGCAGTACTCAAAATAGCGGATAATGCGGCCAGGGTTCTTAGCATTCTTTGTTACCATAGATGCAACCCAGCCTGCTCCTCTTCCACCTGCAAACTGAGGCTCTTTGCCGTTATATTTTTGGAATTCTAGAGGAATATAGGTATAACCTTCATCGTTTTTCAGCTGCATAATTTTGTGATTATGAGATTTCCAGATATCAATCGGGAATCTTCCGGTAACACCCCATTGTGCTGAATCAACGGTCTCTCCCCAAACTTCATGTTTCATCATCAATGTGTCTACACTAATAAGTCCTTCTCTATAAATCTGATTTAAAAATCTAACAGCTTCAATAAAATTCTCATTTTCAAAAATCAGTTTAATCTGACCATTGTCAAGATATATGTCTTTTGCGTAAGTCTCGGGTGCAAAAATACCAGCGAAATACTGCATTGTTAAGTTTCCGGTTAGTCCGCCCTGAATTACATCCAGCGGAGATTCAATTGAGAATGGTTTTACATCAGGATACTTATCTCTGATATCTCTTAAAATCTGCAGTAATTTTTCAGGAGTATCAGCTGATGGCTTACCAAGTCCTTCATAAATGCGTTTCTGAATAAACAGCGATCTTGCACCATGCTTTTCAAGGGATTGTTCATACTCTTCCTTTGTAGGCATGAAGGACGGCAGATAATACAGTTTTCCATCAGTATGGGCATGATATTTAATAACGTCTTCTGAAATCATATCCATAAATTCAGGAGCATGTTCTGCGGATAGATCATTGACAGAATGAATATACCCGGCTTCAATCAGTCTCTTGGTTTCTGGAGCATACCACTCAAGAACCATGGCATCAGGAAGATCATTTGAAGCAATCATAACATTCAGGTATTCCTGTTCATTACCTGTAGGAATAATGATATTCGGTTTAACACCGGTATCCTCAGTTATATACTGTTCCACAAGAGCGCCACGCCATGGATAGTGCGTACCCCAAGCTGCAAAAAAGTAAAGGTCGAATTCGAAAGGTGATGTATCCTTTTGCCAGGATAACAAACCGTCTTGTGAATCTGGCTCTTTTTGACTTCCTGTCTGAGGAGTCTGTGTATTGCCCTGTGGTGCGCCAGTTTCGGTTTTGCCGCAGCCTGTTAGCACCATTGATATGACTAATAATGCTATCAGAACCGCACTCATTAGTTTACTATAGCCTTTTAACATAAATCTATTCCCCCTTTAGGCTAATATATACTTAATCCGGTGAAAATTACCGGTATAAGCCTTCGATTTTAACCTTTTAACGATCCTATCATGATACCCTTAACAAAATATCTTTGAAGAAACGGATATGCAACAACGATAGGAAATGCAGTAATGACCATTGTTGTAAACCGAACAGATGTTGAGCTTACACTTAAAGTTGAAACAAAAGAAGATGCTTTAACATTAACATTTGCAGATTGAATGGATTTAACCAGGTACTGCTGCAACGTTTCCAGCTTTCTTCCTCCGTACAAAAGCGCATCGAACCAGGAATTCCAATGGAATACAGCATTAAACAATGTTATTGTTGCCAGTATTGGCATGGATACGGGAAGAATCAACCTGAAAAAAATGATCAAATCGTTTGCACCATCTATTCTTGCCGATTCCTCAATTTCAGGCGATATCCCTCTAAAGAAAGACATCATAACAAATGCATTGAAAGCACTGAATAGATTAGGGATAATAAATACAAGAAATTTTCCCTGCAGCTTAAGCCCATGCGAAATAAGCAAATATGAAGGAATTAATCCACCGCTGAAATACATTGTTACCAATGCCATTCCAATAAAAAACTTACGGCCTAAAAGCCTTTGCTTTGAAACCCCGTAGGCAAAAGCAGCAGTGAATATAACTGCACTAATACTACCAACAACTGTTCTTGATATGGTGATAAAGGCAGCTTTCAATATTCTTTCATCTCTAAGCACATATGAATAGTTTGCAAGCGAAAACTTTCTTGGGAAAAAAAACACAGGTCCGTTTAACAAATCAATGGGTTCATTCAATGAAGATATAATTACATAGTAAAAGGGGTATAATGTCAGCAAAATTACAAAAGACATAAATATTAAATTAACTATATCAAAAATGCTACCTCGGTTTAGATTACGAGCTTTCAACATGACTTTTCCTCCTTAAAACAGACTTTCTCCCGTTAATTTCTTAGAAGAGAAATTCGCACCGGTAAGCAGTATTACTGCAACAATGGAACGGAACAGCCCTACTGCAGTTGCATAGGAATATCTTGAAAGAACAATTCCCATTTTATAAGTATAAGTATCTACAATTTCAGTGGCATCCTGAATCATCGAATTGGATAACAGGTACATCTGTTCAAATAAACCGAAGTTTGGACTTATCATGCCGCCAATAGCAAATATCAGCATGATGACAATAGTAGGTTTTATCGATGGCAATGTAATGTAACGTATTTTGTCGAATCTATTAGCACCATCTATAATGGCAGCTTCATACATTGTCGGGTCAATATTAGTTATCGCTGCAATATAGATAATAGAATTCCAGCCAAATGTTTTCCACACCTGTGACACAACCATAATGGAGGGTACATGGCTCGGCGTAGCCAGAAATGGTATTGCTTTTTCGGTTAAATTGAGCCTTAACAGAATTTCATTAATCAGTCCATTATCAACGGCTAAAAGCTCATGTATAAAACTGATTACAAACACCCAGGATATAAAGTGAGGAAGGTAACTTACTGTCTGTACAAACTTCTTAAACCGGGTTCTTGTTATTTCATTCAGCAAGATTGCGAAAATTATGGGTATAGGAAAACCGATAACAAGGTTTAAAATGCTGTAATAAATGGTATTCCAGAGCGAAGAAAGAAAATACTTATCAGTAAACGCTTCCCGGAAATTTGCTAACCCTACCCAGGGGCTTTTAACAAAAGCTTCAAGAGGTCCAAGATATGGGTTGTATTCCTTGAATGATATTACTAAACCTAACATAGGAATATAGTTAAATATCAGCATCCACAGCACGACAGGAAGCACCAATATCATCAAGTACCTCTGATCCCAAAAGGTTTTCCGAAGGGATACCTTCTTTTTCTTTTTATTAATTGCGTCTAATGCGGTTGCTTGATTCATGATGTCACACCTTTCTTATTGATTATAGAATTAATGCTGAAAGGTCATAGGGACAGGTGCTTTCCTATAAATAACACCGTTATATACC